>JAVRKU010000006.1:0-29738 GCA_031962125.1 Mesoaciditogaceae bacterium
CATCTTTCAGAGTAACGTAATTCAATTTTATCACCTTAATCGATACCGTTAACGATACCGATACAGTTATATCATTTATATTCAAAAATGTCAAACTTGAATTGCAGACGATTAAAGGTTATTTGAGGCAAAATACAGTGAATTTTAGCGATTTATTTCAGTTATCTTTAATTAGCTTAAAATCTCTCTTGATATCTAATCAATAGGATCTCTTACAAATCCTATCTATTTGTGAAACATTCATGACTTGCCCAGAAATCGCACAAAGAATAAAAGGCGATTACCGACCGTCGGAAATGGCATTAAAGGATACGCAAACTACAACCACCTGAAGGAAGGAGATTTACGCTACGATATTTTAATCTTATATTTCTTTGTAAGCGTAAGTTGGCATTCCCCTGACAGATGTTTTAAATTTGAAAACCCCGCCAGCATGTGGCTGGCTTTTCAACTTGTCCTTGCTCAAACCGCGGCTTGACGTCGTTATGTAAAGTTCATCGAGATCTTCTCCACCAAAAACACATGAAGTTACCTTTTCGACTGGAATATTTATGACTTCTATCAATTTCCCATTGCTAGGATCCCATCTTGAAATCCGCCAGCCGCCCCAGTGGGCTACCCATATCATTCCTTCTAAATCAGATGTCATACCATCCGGCACACCCTGACCATCTGGAATTCTTACGATAATTCTTTTGTTGGAGATCGATCCCGTTGTAAGATCATAATCGAAGGCTGCAACACTCTTTGTCGGTGTATCTATGTAATACATGATCGAACTGTCCGGACTCCATGTAATTCCATTCGATACTGTTACGTTATCGAGTACCTTTGTCACACTGCGATCAGGGTTCATTCTGTAAAGTGCACCCAAAGGTGCTTTTTCTTCAAGGCTCATCGTTCCTGCCCAAAATCGACCGGCTGCATCGCATTTTCCATCGTTGAATCTATTATCTGATTTGTCACTTTCAGGATCGCAAATAAACGTAAACTTCTTCTCTTCAAAGTCAAAGAAGTAAATGCCGTGATGCATAGCGAGAACTACACCACCAGATTTTTTGGGTACAATGGCTCCAACATACTGTCCGGTATCTATGGCTTTATCTTCATTTTTTGATGGATCGTAGACGTGAATCTTTTTGCCGTCTACATCAACCCAGTAAAGCAATTTTCTTTCCATATCCCATGATGGGCCTTCCGCTACTATCGCTCTTGAATCGATCAGTAGATCAATTTTATTTTCCATTTTTTTCACTTCCCCTCTGAACTTTCACGATACGTCCAACGTTATATGCGATAAAAAGACAAGACCATCAGATCCCGGACCTATCTGTTTTGAATCCATTTTATAAAAAGATGATAGAGATCAGGATACCATTTGGAAGTGTAATTCTTATTTGAAAATCTTCATGATAAACGTAAGTACTCTTGTCATATCTCAAAACAACTATACCTTCTACCTCTTTTTTCACTTAACGGCTTTTCTGGTAAAACCGAACAAAACCCTCCAGAAATTGAATAACATCTCGGCTATTATCGCCATGAATATGCCATAGTTGAAATAAATATAGCCGGCTATCATGCCTATTACAAAGGCCATTACGGCTTCGATTATTCCAATTTTGACACCATTTCTGATATATATGAAGAAATATACGAGAGCCGCTATTATGGCAAGTAAAAAGACGTTAACAGTAACATACCATGCAAAAATTTGAATTTTATATATCAATTCTGAAGTATAGAAAAGACCTATATGTCTAAATGTTAAATTATCCGCTATCGGGAAAAATACGAGCCAGGTGATGGGAGAAAATTTTGCATACGCGATTTTGAAATTCAGCCCGTAAAGTCCGTAAGAGATAAAACCGGCGACAAGAGCTATAAGTATCACAAGGTAGCTGAAAGAGTTTATCGCCACCAGATTACCTGAGCCTACGACAAAAGTAGCCACTAAAGCGAGAAAGACTGATACCATTGAGGCCCAGAAGATCGATTCCTCACTCCTTTTACTCTTCCCTATAAGCAACGGTAAATAAACAACGATCATGATCACAACAGCCTCTAAAAGATCTATCCAGTTCATTTTTTTGGCACCTCCTTAACAATAGTGTATAATTTTTGAGAAAGGGGGAGATTTCACTTGCATTACTCAAAGGTTAAAAGTGCCGTTTTGACCGGTCTTGAAGTTTTGAAAATAGAAGTTGAAGCCGATTTGAATCTGAGAGCGATAAAGCAGGAATTAGAAATAGTCGGGCTTGGAGATGCGGCCATAAAGGAAAGCAGAAAACGTGTGATAAGCGCCATAAAAAACAGCGGATTTGATGTGCCTCACGGTCATATAACGGTCAACCTGGCTCCTAGCGATGCTAAAAAAGAGGGAACTTTACTCGATTTACCAATAGCCGTTGCGATACTTATGGCAGATGGAAAAATTGAAAAACATGAAGATTGGCTGTTGATCGGAGAACTTGGACTCGATGGAAGGGTGAGAAAAGTAGATGGCGTTCTACCGATAGTCCTTGATAAAGATGAAAATATGCGAGCTATCATCCCTTCAGAAAATGTTCCGGAGGTTTCGCTTATCAACTGTAAAAAAACTTATGCGGTGCAAACTTTGGCCGATGCTTTGAGGATTATCATGGATAATGGAAGTGCCCAGGAGATTCAGTCAAAAAAGATAAAAATCGAAGAAATTGAATATGATGTGGATTTTGCCGAAGTAAAAGGTCAGGAACTTGCAAAGCGTGCGCTTGAAATAGCAGCTTCAGGGTTTCATAATGTTTTGATGAAGGGCCCTCCAGGTGTGGGTAAAACTATGCTGGCAAGAAGATTTCCAACGATAATGCCTGAAATGACCTTCGATGAGATCATCGAATCGACGAAAATTTACTCGGTTTCTGGCATGCTTGATGGTAAGCCTGTGACAAGAAGGCCATTCAGATCTCCACATCACAGCTCATCGCTTGCCGCAATAGTGGGTGGTGGTGACAGGGCAAAACCGGGTGAAATTACACTTGCACACAATGGAATTCTCTTCCTCGATGAACTTCCTGAATTCAGAAGAGACGTGTTAGAAGCCTTAAGGCAGCCACTTGAAGATGGTGTTGTAACCATCTCAAGGATAAAAGAAACTCACACGTATCCGGCAAAATTTTTGCTCATCTCGGCTCAAAATCCATGTCCATGTGGCTGGAATGGGGTTGAGGATGGCGTTCATCATTGCACATGCTCGATACCTGAAATAGAAAGGTATAATAAAAAGATATCCGGGCCGATTGAAGATAGAATAGATATTTTTATCGGTGTTCCAAAGGTCGACTACGATAGATATGCTTCGATGAAACCTTCGGAATCTTCAAAAAAGATCAGAGAAAGAATCATAGAATCTGTTGATATTCAGATGAAAAGGGCCGGAAAGCTTAACGGGAAGATGAATGCTTCCGAAGTTTCAAAATTTTGCAAGCTGGGAGAAAGAGAAGAAAGCTTTTTCAAAGATGCATCAAGAAAACTCGGTCTTACCGCAAGAACGATGGAAAAAACTTTGAAAATTGCAAGGACGATAGCAGATCTTTCAAAGGAAGAAAAGATAGGCCTGTCTCATCTTGCAGAAGCGCTTCAATACAGAAGAAAGGAAGAATTATTTTTATAAATTTCACATGACTAGAGGATAAACTAAAAGAAATATCCTTGGAAGAATACGAAAAAATAGAAGAAGATCTTGAAAAAGATACCAGAAGTTAAAGGAGCGCTTTCATGAAAGAAATAATTCTTGAGGTTGAAAATTTGAAAAAGTACTATGAAGATGTGAAGGCTGTCGATGCGATGAAGGCGACAACTGGTATATCCCCGATGTCGGCACTCAGTTTCTGGCTTACTGTTGTTATAATGTTCTTCGGTGCAGTTCTTGTACTTTTCGGATTCAGTAAATTGTTCAAAGCAGAATAGGTGATGAATTTGAAAATACATTTTGTAGGAATAGGCGGAATGGGTTTAAGTGCTCTTGCATTGTGGGCCAGGTCACAAGGATATAAGGTAACAGGTAGCGATCTCAATAATGGACCGATGATAGAAATACTGAAAGGTGCTGGAATAGAAGTAACTTTGGGAAAAAATGAAATTATTGGTCATCCTGATTTTGTTGTCAGATCTTCTGCTGTTACTGAAGAAAGCATTAAGGGATCAGTGAACGTTAAAATTTTAGAAAGAATGGATTTTCTATCTGCTAATATAAAACCGTTAGTCGGAATAACAGGTACTGACGGAAAGAGTTCAACGACCTTGATGGTTGAATGGATCGCTTTAAAAAACGGGCTTGATCCATCAATGATATGTGGAGCAGTTCCGCTCGGCCTTTCTAACGCTACTTTCAGAGATGGAAAAGGAGGAATGGTGTTAGAAGCCGATGAATCGGATCCCGGGATTGAAAATATCTCCTCTGAGATTGCGGTGCTGACAAATCTGAGATACGATCATCTTGATAGGTACAAAAACGATCCAAAAGAGCAATTGAGGGTTGTGAACAATTTTTTAAAACGTGCAAAACGAACAGTTATCCCATATGATTTCGATTTCGGTGGTACGATAAAATTCGGTGAATACGGTGATGTGACTTACAATCACATCTCATCGGACTTCAAAATGCAGAATTTTGAGATCAGATACAATGGCATTAGAGCTGAGGTTCATCTTCCAATAGCCGGAATTCATCAGATGGCAAACGCAACAGCTGCAATATCTGCCGGGATACTTCTCGGATTTTCACTTGACCGATGTGCAGCAGCTCTGTCAAGCTATCCAGGATTGAAAAGACGGCTCGAAGTTTTACACAGTGGGGATATCACTGTTATAGACGATTACGCTCACACACCTGACGAGGCTCGTGCCGCTCTTGATTCGGTAAGGCCCTACTTCAAAAATGTTGTGGCGATCTTTGAGCCTCACAGATACACAAGACTTTTGCAGTTTCATGATGAATTTTCGTCTGTACTTTCTATGGCCGATGAAATTTATGTAACACAGATCTTTGGTGCGTTCGAAGTAGAAAAGAAAATAGATCCTATCGATGTTGTACAAAAGATAAGATTAAGCGGAAAGAATGCATATTTTGCGAAAGTTGAAGAAGTTTCCGAAATTCTCTCTAAAAAGATGAAACCGGGTCTTTACCTCTTCATGGGAGCCGGAAATATAACCCACGCAGCCCAAAAATTTGCAGAGGTGGCAGCAAAATGGTAGATACTCACGCACATCTTGGCATGGAAGATTTTGAAACCGATAGAGAGGAGATTATAAAGCATTTTGAAGCCAATGGCATAGAGTTCGTTGTAGAAGTCGGCTATGATCTCAAATCAAGCATCCGTTCAATTGATCTATCAAAAAATGATAGAATTTATGCGGCTGCAGGTGTACATCCACACGATGTGAAAGATCTCGAAGATGGTTGGATAGAAAAAATAGAAAAACTCTGCAAAAATTCTAAATTGATTGCCGTTGGAGAGATAGGACTTGATTATTACAGAGATCTCTCTCCAAGGGAACTCCAGAGGAAATACTTTGCTTTCCAGCTTGAACTCGCTCAAAAGATGGATCTTCCCGTTATTTTGCATATCAGAGATGCATACCAGGACGCTTATGAAATTGTTAAAAATTATGATGTGAATGGAGTCATCCACAGTTTCAATGGAACCGTGGATGATCTCAAAAAATTCCTCGATTTGGGTTTTTACATCGGAGTGGGAGGAATGGCAACTTACAGAAAAAATGATGAACTCCGGCGTACCCTGTCATTAGCTCCAGTTGATAGAATTTTGACAGAGACAGACTCTCCATATCTTGCCCCTCAGCCCGTTAGAGGTAAAAGAAATGAACCTAAGTACGTGAAATTTGCCATCGAAACACTCTCATCTATCTTTCAGATGCCATTTGAAGAAATAGAATTTATAACTTTAAAAAACGCAAAGAAATGCTTCAGAATTTGATCAACAAAACCGCCTAATGAGAAAGTGTGATCGCAAAAATATGCATTGTGATGTGTACGGGAAATTTGATTCCTATTATACTAAACTTATTTTAAAATCTGAAAAAAGTTGATAACATAGAATCATGATACTAAGAAAACAAAGGTTATCGGATGAAGGACTAAAAAAACTTATAGAGATTTACGAAAATGCAAAAAGCAAAGGAATCAAGATAAAGGCTATCACTATAAGATGACTGGAGAAGAAGAAAAAGCGGTTATAGAATTTGTAAGAAGCCATTTTGTTCGTAACACCGAAATAGTTATAAACTGGGTAAAATGGCACTTTGGGAAAGTATATACCGAACAAGGAATAAAATAATTCTGTGAAATCAAGATAAAAGACAAATTAGAGAAATTTAAATTAAAGACTTTTATAGGGACCAACTTTCAGATTATGAGTGGGTAAAATTTCATTGCACTTTTGAACCAAAAAGATATTGTTTACACAGCCAGCATCGGTACAGATATGGGGAAATAATAATTGTTAAAAAAAGGCGAGGACAACAGTCCTCGCTTTTCACGTTCAAGATTTTTAGGCTTGCTCTTTTTGTGCTTCTTCTTTCGAAATTCTTGCAGTTGCATGTTCCTCTATCTGAATGTTGTTGTAAACAGAAAGGCCTGTTCCGGACGGTATGAGTTGACCTATTATGACATTTTCCTTTAACCCTTTTAGCATGTCCTTTCTTCCTTCAACCGCTGCCTCTGCAAGTATCTGAGGCGTCTGCTGGAATGAAGCGGCACTCAAAAAGCCATCGCTTTCAAGGGAAACCGTTGTTATTCTCAGAAGCCTTTTCTTGTATTCAATTTCTTTCTTTGGATTTATGCTGTATCTTTCTTTCTTTTCTCCATCTTTGACGTAAACTGCTTTAACCCTTAAGTTTACCATCTTATTCACGAGCTCTTCCACCAGTTTGTCACCAGCTTTTGCTATTTCTTCATCCTTTCCGTCTATTTCGGCACTGACAGAGTAAGCTAACTCTTTTCCAATTATCTTCTTCCTGTTATCTTCAATCTTTGAATTTTCTTTTCTTATTTCTTCGTTTATTCTTTTGGCTTCTTCGGATGAAAGATGCGTTCCTGGAAGTATGTTTGTATCACCACCATCCGTGATCTCGACTTTGTTGAACATCTGCTTTATTATCAATTCAAAATGTTTGTCATGGATGTCAACTCCCTGTTCGGCGTAAACCCTTTTCACCTCTCTGAGTAGATATTCAAAGGAACTTTCAGCACCTGCTTTTTCTAAGAGATCTTTTGGTCTTATCGTACCTGTTGTCAATGGTGTACCGGCGAATACTCTCTGTCCCTCTCTCACACGAATT
Source organism: Mesoaciditogaceae bacterium (assembly GCA_031962125.1). Taxonomy (GTDB): domain Bacteria; phylum Thermotogota; class Thermotogae; order Mesoaciditogales; family Mesoaciditogaceae; genus JAVRKU01. The sequence goes on from JAVRKU010000006.1 coordinate 7,342, forward strand.
TGAGTTTTCTTTGGAACAGCGTAATCATAAAGTTTGCCATCATCAGATTCGATATATATCTTTACCATTTTACCTTCTTCTTGAGATATCTGTTTTATATATCCAGAAGTATAGCTAAATATTCCTGGCACATCTTTCATTTTCTTGCGAGCTTCGAAAAGTTCCTCCGCCCTTGGCAGACCCTGCGTTATATCTCCGGTCGTTGCTATACCTCCAGTGTGGAATGTTCTCATTGTCAACTGTGTACCTGGCTCTCCTATTGACTGTGCAGCGATTATTCCGACAGCCTCACCGATGTGTACTATTCTGTGATTGGCGAGATCCATCCCATAGCATTTTGCGCACACGCCGTCAGAAAGTTCACATGTCATCGGAGATCTTATCTTTATGTAAGGTCTTAATGTAATTGTATCGACATGCTCTTCAAAGAGCTTTCTCGCAATTTCCGGAGTGACTTTCTCTTCGTAAGTTGCCACCTCTTTTTTACCGTTGGCAGATAAAATAGGTGATACCGTCACACCTCCAACACAAGGATATATGTCTACACTTATCTTTGAGAGTCCTAATTTCTTTGCGGCATTGATAATATTGTGCAGATTCTCACCTTTCGAAAAGAGCAGCTTATTTGGCGTACCGGACATGGTACCTTTACGATCATCATACAAATTTTCGGAGATCTCAGCGTAATCTTTAAGTTCATTTATGCGATCAATTTCTATCTCACCGTTTCTGTGAACTTCTACTTCCTCTATTGTGCTGACAGCTCTATGAGCATCTTCTTCTTCCATCATCGTATTACTCTCGTATATGACTTCTTTGGTCTTTGGATTTATTATATCTTCCGAAAGTACACGACCGAAGAGAGCATCTTCAAGTTTCTCTATTATCACATCATCATCTCTAAGAGTTTTTAATTCCATTCCTTCTTTTGTGCCGCAGTCTGTCTCTTTGATCGTTATCGATTGTGCTACATCAACAAGTCTTCTTGTTAAATATCCAGAGTTTGATGTTCTCAAGGCGGTATCGGCAGATCCTTTTCTCGCACCGTGAGTTGATATAAAATACTCCATGACATTGAGCCCTTCTCTGAAGTTAGAAAGTATCGGTACTTCTATCGTTTTTCCAGAAGGATCGGCCATGAGGCCTCTCATACCAGCTATTTGTTTTATCTGATCTATACTTCCACGCGCTCCTGATCTCACCATCATGAAGACAGGGTTGAATACATCTTTCGACAGTTCACTATAGGTTGCATCTTGAATTAACTTAGTTGCCTCTTCCCATACATGAACTATCTGCTCATACCTCTGTTGCTGATTTATCATGCCATTAGAATAAGAATCTTCTATGAAATCTATCTTTTTCTGGGAATCATTTATTATGGCAGGTTTTTTCTCCGATATCAAAACGTCTCTTACCGAGATCGTGACTCCTGAAACCGTTGCATATTTGAAACCATAATCTTTTATTCTGTCAAGCACATCTGCCGTCGCATCTATATCAAAAGTTTTAAAGGCTTTTGAGACTATGTTCTTTATCTCTTTTTTGTCATATGTCTTGGTGTAATCCCTGAGTTCCTCGGTTAAACCATCGTTGAATATGACACGCCCGACAGTTGTATCCCTTACTATCTTTTCTCCCGTGCTGAAATTTATGAGTATGTCTATTGGTGTTTGTAATTTTATAAATCCGAGGTTGTAGGCAAGTATGGCTTCTTCAGAAGATGAAAAAACGGTCTTAGGTTTTGATAATCTTTCATCTTTCATTGTAAGGTAATACATCCCTAAGATTATGTCTTTTCCTGGCATAGAAAGAGGCTGACCGTGTGCCGGACTTATCGTGTTATACTTTGAAAGCATCAAAAATTTCGCTTCAGCCTGTGCTGCAGCTGAAAGCGGAACGTGAACTGCCATCTGATCTCCATCAAAATCAGCATTGAACGGCGGACAGACAAGCGGATGAAGCTGGATCGCATCTCCTTCTATAAGTTTTGGTTCAAAGGCCTGTATGCTTATCCTGTGAAGTGTGGGTGCCCTGTTAAGTAAAACTGGATGTCCTTTTATAACATCCTCAAGCACCTCCCACGCCTCCGGTACTTCACGCTCTATCATCATACGTCCCCATTTTCTCGCAGATTTGTCAGGATCACTTTTCACGAGTCTCTGAAGGACAAACGGTTTGAAGAGCTCCATTGCCATCTTTTTGGGGATTCCGCATTGATCTATTCTTAATGTTGGACCTACAACTATGACTGCACGGCCTGAATAATCTACACGCTTTCCAAGAAGATTTCTTCTGAATCTTCCCCTTTTACCTTTGAGAAGATCCGTAAGGGATTTTAAAGGTCTGTTTGACTTATCCATCACAGATTTTCCACGTTTTCCATTTGCTACAAGTGAATCAACAGCTTCCTGGAGCATCCTTTTTTCATTTCTGACAATTATATCCGGAGCGTTTAATTCAAGGAGCTTTCTCAATCTGTTGTTTCTATTTATGACTCTTCTGTAAAGATCGTTTAGATCTGTTGTTGCAAAGCGGCCTCCATCTATCTGAATCATAGGTCTCAAATCTGGCGGAATAACAGGTATTACATCCAATATCATCCATTCTGGTCTCTGATCACTCTCTATAAGGCTTCTTATGATATGAAGTCTCTTCAAGATCTTCATCCTTTTATTGGAGGCTGATTCCGGAACGTTCTCCAGATCAACTTCGAGCTTGCTTTCAAGTTCACCGAGATCTATCTTCGAGAGCAATTTTTTTATCGCTGACGCACCGATATCTGCTTCTATCTTATCTTCATATATATCTTTGTAAGCATCATACTCATTATCTAAAACGACATCTCCAATCTTCTTTCCTATCTCGGCAGAAACTTCTGAATCTATATCAGTTATCATCACAACAGTTCGATCATTTTCAAGTTCTAGCTCTTTTTCGAATTTACCCGGATAGTATTTCTCGAAGATAGAAAGTTCGCTTATGGATAGATCTTCATCTTCGTAGATGAATCTATCTGCTATGTAATCTCCTGCTTTTATTTCCTGACCATCTTCAACGTAAGGAGTAATGCCCTCAAAAATAGGGTACATTCTTTCTACTTTTTGTATCTGACCTTTTTCATATATTTCTACTCTGTCAGTGGAATTTGCCACCAATTTTCCGTCTTCTCTTTGAGTAACAGAAAGATTTTTACCGTACATAATCGTGCCATTTACATCTGCCTTTACCGCGTTTATATGCGTTCCTGTCGTCAGAGTTTTACCTTTTTTCACTTTCTGCCCATTAACCACTGTGACCTTTGAACCGTAAGGAAGTGCATAAGTTACAGGTTGAGATTTGGATGTAGGCAATGGGATAATTCTTATCGTTGAAGTGATCTCGTCAACTTCAACAGTTCCATCAAAAGGCGCTTTGAATGGATCTATTTTCAAATCGTTAGCTATTATATCTCCGGCTTTTACCATGTCTCCATCTTTGATGAGAAGTTCCATCCCCCTGTACACGGTAATTTCGACACTTTGTAAATCAACAGATTTAACAGACTGAGAAACGGTAACCCATGTTATTATCCTGTCAGTGTTTGTCTTCTCAATTTTTATAGAGACAACTCCGTCCATTTCAGAAACAACCGGTCCGTGCGGGTTTTTAATCCTAACGGAGTTCTCAACGTCGAAGTCAAATTTTGTCTTGTATATGTTGTATTCTGTGACATATAATTTATCTCCGATGTCAAAGTTTGTTTTTTTAGAATTGGTGACTATGTATGCCGTCTCAACAGTTCTACTCGATCCAAAATAGATTATCTGCTCTATATCTTTCGGCGCTATGTCAAGAATTGTAGATATATAATTTGGAACATTTTTAAGATACCATATATGTACAACCGGTACCGCAAGTGCTATATGTCCCATCCTTCTTCTTCGTGCAGTTTTGGATTCGACGGTAACACCACATCGCTCACAGGTTGTTCCTTCGTATTTTTTCCCTTTATACCTTCCGCAGGCACATTCGTAATCCTTAACAGGTCCAAAGATCTGTTCGCTGAACAGACCATCTGATTCCGGCTTGAAGGTTCTGTAATTTATAGTTTCTGGCTTCTTGACCTCACCCTTGGACCAGCTAAGAATAGTATCGGATGAAGCCAACCCAATCTCCACACTTCCAATTTTATTCTGTGAAGCATTTAAAATCTTGGGGTTTATTTCTGCCATTTTACCCCTCCTTAACGATCCAGTTTGATCTCGTTACCGTTATCATCATAGATTTTAACGTTAAGTGCGAGACCTTGAAGTTCTTTCACGAGCACTTTGAAACTCTCCGGTAAATTCGAGATCGGAATGTTCTTGCCTCTCATTATCGCTTTATAAGCTTCATTTCTTCCTTCAATATCATCGGATTTTATCGTCAACATCTCCTGAAGTGTATGAGACGCACCGTAGGCTTCAAGCGCCCAGACTTCCATTTCGCCGAACCTTTGACCTCCAAATTGGGCCTTCCCGCCGAGCGGTTGCTGATGTATGAGTGAGTAAGGTCCTATCGATCTTGCATGTATCTTATCCTGAGCTATATGTATGAGCTTCATCATGTACATGATACCAACCACCACTGGACTGCTGAAAACCTCACCTGTCCTTCCATCTCTCAGTGTAACTTTACCATTTGGATAACTTTCATTATCTCCTTCAGTAAGACCATACTTTTTTCTCTCTGCATAAAGTGGTTCAAATATCTCATTTTCAATTGCGCCGCTGAAAACAGGAGTGGCAACATAAATATCCTTTAACTTTGCCATCCATCCGAGGTGCGTTTCAAGTACCTGACCTATATTCATCCTTGATGGTACTCCAAGGGGGCTTAGGATCATTTCAACCGGTGTTCCATCAGGCATGAATGGCATATCTTCCTTTGCTACGATTCTGGACACGACACCTTTGTTTCCGTGGCGCCCTGCAAGTTTATCCCCTACTGCAAGTGGTTTTCTGGTAGCAACATAAACCTTAACCATCTTGTTTATGCTCGAATCAAGTTCTGATATATCGCCTTTTTCAAATATATGAACGCCTATAACCCTACCATCCACTCCATGTGGCAATTTCAAAGATGTGTCTTTAACATCGCGACCTCTTTCGCCGAAGATCGATCTCATGATCTTTTCTTCTGCTGTAAGTTCACTGTCACCTTTTGGCGTGACCTTTCCAACGAGTATATCTTTTGGATGAACAAGAGAGCCAACCCTTACGATCCCATTCTCATCGAGATTTTTAAGGAGCTCTTTTGAAACATTCGGAATATCGGCTGTTATCTCTTCAGGACCGAGCCTTGTCTCTCTTGCATATGTTTCATAAACCTCAACGTGAATCGATGTGAAAGCATCTTCTTCTATCAAAGACTGATTAACAATTATTGCATCTTCAAAATTATATCCTTCCCATGACATGAAAGCGACGAAAACATTCCTACCAAGTGCAAGTTCTCCCATGTCCATTGCAGGTCCATCCGCTATACAGTCACCTGCCTCGACATGTTCTCCCACATCGACTATGGCAGTTTGGTTTATTGTTGTATCCTGATTTGTTCTTGTATATTTCACAAGTGTATAAACGTCATCTGGTTCATGATCATCTCTTTCAATAATTATTTCAGTTGAAGAGACTTTTTTTATCTTTCCGGCATGTTTGGCCATTACGAGGAGTCCGGAATCTCTCGCAACGTATTTTTCCATACCTGTACCAACAATAGGTGCTTGAGGGTTAACAAGCGGGACACCCTGTCTTTGCATGTTTGACCCCATCAAAGCCCTGTTCGCATCATCATTTTCAAGAAAGGGGATAAGTGCAGCAGAAACGCTTACTATTTGTTTTGAAGAAACATCTATGTAATTGACCGCTTCTTTGTTCACGTACCTATAACTCTCCATGAATCTGACGGTAACCCTTTCGTCTGCAAGCGTTCCATTTGGATTTATCCTGACATTAACCGGCGCTATGTTGTAATTTCCCTCTTCATCGGCCATAAGATAATCTATCTTATCCATTATCTGCCCATTTTCAACTTTTCTGTATGGCGTTCTGAGGAAACCATATTCATCTATCTCTGCAAATATGGCCATCGAGGTTATCAACCCTATATTTGCACCTTCAGGTGTTTCTATCGGACACATACGACCGTAATGAGAATGGTGAACGTCACGAACTTCAAATCTTGCCCTTTCTCTTCTTAATCCACCAGGCCCAAGGGCTGAAATCCTTCTTTTATGGGTTAACTCGGCGAGTGGATTAACCTGATCCATAAATTGAGAAAGCTGGCTTGAAGCGAAAAACTGCTGGAGTGTTGCCATAACAGCACGAACATTTATAAGACTCTGAACATTTATTTTGTCAATAGAGTTATACATGTTCAATTTGTCCTCGATCATCTTTTGGACACGCGAAAATCCCCGTTCAAATTCAAGTTTCATCAGTTCTCCTGCTGTTCTGACTCTTTTATTTCCAAGGTGATCTTTTGTATCGAGCCTTTCTTCATGGCTTTCTATGTCTAACAGGTATTTAATCGATGAAAATATGTCATCTTTTGTTAAAACCAGTGAATCATTCTTGGATCCGAGTTTTGCATTTATCTTTGCCCGTCCAATGCTTGTAAGGTCGTAATGATCCGGATCGAAATATAGACTGTTGAAATAGCTTTTAGCAACATTTATTCTTGGTATTTCTCCGGGTCTTAATTTTCTGAAAAGTTCTATGTAAGCTTCGTCTGAACTTAAATTTCTTTCTGTTTCTTCAAGATTTTCAACTGTTTTTTGCATATAAGGATGGGCTATAACTATTTGTTGAACTTTTGCTTCAAGGATCTGCGGGATCATCTCTTCTTCTATCTTCTCACCCGCATGTACGAGAATATCACCATTCTTACCTTTAACGTCCTCAAGAACGATCGATCCCTTTCTGTAAATGAGCTCATCTTCATCGGCCGTAATAGTAACAGGATATATTTTTAGCATGTCAAATGGCTCAACCAGATCAAAAATTTTAAGAAGCAATGGAAGCTTTATCTTTTTCTTTCTGTCTATCCTTACCTGAAGGATACCTTTTTTTATGTTCAGGAGTATCTCAAGCCATGCGCCTTTTTCTGGAAGAAAATGTGCATAAAATGTTGGAATCCTTTCAGAACCTTCAAATTCTTGAACAAAATAAACTCCTGGAGATCTGACGAGCTGATGAACGACCACGCGTTCCGCACCGTTGATTATGAATGTGCCACGTTCTGTCATTATCGGAAGGTATCCAAAAAGCGCTTCGCTCTCCTTTATCTCCAGAGTATGCATATCTTTTATTCTTATCGTTATGTAAAGTGGAACGCTGTACGTAGTGTCTTTTAGCTTACATTCTTCTTCTGCGTATTTCGATTCTCCTATTCGTGATTTGACAAATTCAAGTCTGAAGCCCTTTTCTCCCTTTTTTACATCTGCTTTGTGAGGTTTCGACTCTATTGGTGAGAATTTTTTCAGGACATTCATTATGCCATCTTCAACGAAATTTCTGTAAGAGTCAAGTTGTACAGATAGAAGGTTAGGAATATCGACAGCATCCTTTAGCTTTCCGTAAGAGTATCTTTCCCTCTTTTCCACTTTTCACCAACCCTTTCATCAACCCCATCAAAATGATCGAGTTGAATTAAAAATACTTATCATTATATTTAAGCAAAAGTACCCCATCAGAACCTTTACGATTCCGATGAGGTTAAGTTTCGATTTGAATATGATTTGTTGTACAACTTAAATTGTATCGTTTATTTTAACTCTACAACGGCTCCGGATTCTTCTAACTTTGCTTTGATCTGTTCTGCTTCTTCTTTATTAGCATTTTGTTTTATAAATGCATCCGCCGCTCCTGCTTTGTCAACAAGATCTTTAGCTTCTTTCAATCCAAGACCGGTTATTTCTCTTACAACTTTTATAACCTGTAATTTCTTATCCCCCGCTTCCTTAAGGAAAACGTTGAAAGACGTCTTCTCTTCGGCCTCTGATGCTTTGGCTGCAACGGGTGCTGCTGTTGCAACGGAAACGGGTGCTGCTGCACTGACACCGAACTTCTCTTCAAGAGCTTTTACAAGATTTGCAAGATCTGCAACACTCATCTGCTCAATTGCTGCTATTATTTCTTCATTTGTCATTTTAACACACCTCCATAAATTTTCAACTCAATTGGATTTTTTGTCCTTTATGCCATCAAGAACATGAAGAAAATTTCTCAATAAACTTGATAAAACTGCATGGAGTGAATATATTGGAGCCTGCATTTGACCGATAAGCTGTGCAAGCAAAACATCTCTTGGCGGAAGAGTTGAAAGTTCTTTTGCTTGATCTGCCGTGATGAATTGTCTCTCCATGAAGCCCCATTTTACAACAGGTATATTTGCATTGTCATTTGAAAAATTGTAAAAAGCCTTTAACGCAAGAATCGGATCCCCACTCGTGAAAAGAATGGCAGTTGTTCCATCAAAGGAACCCCGATCATCGGTGTTAATTCCAGCATTTTTAAGAGAGATTCTGAGTAAAGTATTCTTGATAACTCTGTATTCTCCATTGACTTTACGAAGTTCGTCTCTTAACTTTGTAATACTCTCAACGCTCATACCTTTATAATCGGTGAGAAGTATCAGATGGGCGCTTGAAAGTGATTCTTCCATCTCTTCGATGATCTTTGCCTTCTGCTGCTTTAACATAGATATGCCTCCTTCAAAAAAACGGCCTTCAAACAAGGCCGTTGATCTAAATAAATCTATCAAGATCATACGCCTCGGCGGGAAGGCTTTTGCCTTTAAATCCCACTGTCTTTGGCTATGAGATCAGATTTCAAACTGACTGAGATCCAATTTTATCCCGGGTCCCATAGTGGATGTAACAACTAATTTTTGTAAAAATCTTCCCTTGACACCCTGTGGCCTTAAAGCATTTATCTGCTGGACAGCTGATTTTATATTTTCAATCAGCTTTTCTCCTTCAAAATCCTTTCTTCCGATCGGTAAATGAAGGTTTCCAGTTTTATCGTTCCTTACTTCAACTCTTCCAGCTTTGAAGGATTTAACCGCTTCAGCAACGTTTGGAGTTACGGTACCAGATTTAGGAGAAGGCATCAATCCCCTCGGGCCAAGTATCTTACCAAGTTTACCAACGAAGCTCATTGTGTCGGGTGCAGCTATCGCAACGTCGAAATCGGTGAACCCTTCAGAGGTTATCTTCTGGGCAAGCTCTTCTCCACCAACATAATCTGCCCCTGCAGCTTTTGCAGCTTCTGCGGAAGGTCCCACGGCAAAAACAAGCACTTTAACGCTTTTTCCTGTTCCGTTAGGAAGAGTAACGGTATTTCTCACCTGCTGTTCATTTTTCTTGGGATCTATCCCTGTTTTTATCGACATCTCTATCGTTTCATTGAATTTTGCATTAGCAACTTCTTTTAGAAGATTCACAGCTTCATCAATTGAATAAAATCTGTCTCTGTCAATCTTCTTTTCAGCTTCCAAAAATCTCTTAGAATGTCTTGCCATTTTAGCTCACCTCACCCGATTATCTCAACGCCCATACTGCGCGCTGTTCCTGCAATTATTTTTGTTGCTGCTTCGAGATCTCTTGCATTAAGATCGGGCATCTTGACTTTTGCTATTTCAAGAACCTGAGCCTTCGTTATCTTTCCAACTTTGTTTTTGTTTGGTTCTCCAGATCCATTTTCAATTCCGGCTGCTTTTTTTATCAAAATAGAAGCTGGCGGCGTTTTCGTTATAAAGGTGAAAGACCTGTCCTCATAAATATTTATGATCACGGGAAGAATCATTCCAGCCTCTTTTGCAGTCTCAGCGTTGAATTGCTTGCAAAAGGCCATGATGTTAACACCGTGTTGTCCAAGTGCAGGTCCTACCGGTGGAGCCGGATTCGCTTTCCCAGCTGCTATTTGCAGCTTAACCTGTCTTATGATCTTTTTTGTTGCCATCTCAAAAACCTCCTTGTGGTATCTTCGGGAAATAAATCCCTCCCACTAAATTCATCCTGCTATCTTTTCAACTTCCGAAACACTAAGAACCACAGGTGTTTCTCTTCCGAATATTGTAACCGCAACGGTTATTTCTTTTTTATCAGGTTTTATTTCTTTCAAAATACCTGAAAATCCTTCGAAAGGTCCTGCTTTTATTTTAACTCGCTCACCTATGGATATGTTTATGTTAACCTTAACTTCTTCAACATTTTTAGAACTCTTTTTTTCAGACATCATGTTCAATATGACTTTCACATCTTTGGGTTTCAAAGGAATAGGTTGTCCGGCGTTCGAAACGAAATTTATCACATGTTCTGTGTTTTTTATCGTTTCCCAGCTTTCCTCATTCATAAACATTTCAACAAAAACATAACCCGGAAAAAGTCTTTTGGATATAACCTTGGATATTTTTACCTCTTTGTAAGCGCCGTAAATATCTATCTCTATCACACCATCCGTTGGAGATGTAAAAATCTTTTTTTCACCTATTTTTTCGCCCGCACTGATATTCTTGTTAACTTTTATTGATTTTACAAAACATTCAGCCGGGACAAAGTAAAAATCATCATCTTCACCTTCAGAAGCGAAAGGATGAATCGTTACCTTCTTTACCCTATCATTTTGAACAACTTTCCCATCAATTTCGCAAAAATTTGACTTATCTTTTGATATAGGCATTCCCTCAGTTAATTTTGCTCCAAGCCTTATACCACCTTCTATTCCAGTAGAAGAAGGTATGTAATAGGTTCTGCTGTTCTTTCTATCTGTCGATTCAATGACAAGTTTTCTTGTATTTCTGATCTCTAAAACTTTTCCATCGTGTTTTGCATGAATTTCTGGCAATTCGGCTATTAACTGACCTTTGGAAACATCATCTCCAGAATTAACATGAAACTTAGCAATGGAAGGAATTCGAAGCTTCTCTATTTTTCTTCCTTTGATATCTACAACCTTTTCTTGAGGGACGAAAACTCTTCCTATAAAATCATTTAAACGAAGAAGATCCCTTTTTTGCTCTACGGAATCTTTAACATTTTCCTCAAGCCCTGAATATGTTTGAATTATGTACCAGTTTTTTTTCATTCTGCTACTTCACACCTAAAACAGAAAGCAACCAAGTGGTCAGACTTGAAAAACCAAGATCAAGGAGCCAAAAATAAACTCCTGTTACGATCAATATGAGTAAAACAATTCCTGCTGAAGAAAGCAATTTGGCTCTCGTTGGCCAGGTGGTTTTCTGAGCTTCGTTTTTAACTTCTCTTACAAACTTTCCTACATCCGCCATTTCTTCACCTCACAAATAACATGGCAGGCCCGGTAGGGATCGAACCCACAACCCCCGGTTTTGGAGACCGGTGCTCTGCCAGTTGAGCTACGGGCCTACTTTTTCATTTAACCTCTTTGTGAAGAGTATGTTTTTTGCATTTCGGACAGTATTTACTCAGTTCAAGTTTTTCTTTATGTCCTTTACTCTTCTTCACAACATAATTTCTCGAATTGCATTCAGTGCACGATAGAGATACAAAATTTTTTACATTCTTTGCCATTTTCACACCTCACATGGTGGAGAAGGATGGATTTGAACCATCGAAGGCGATCCGCCAGCGGATTTACAGTCCGCCCCCATTGGCCACTCGGGCACCTCTCCATTTCAAGCCAGCGAAGGGACTCGAACCCCCGGCCAACTGATTACAAATCAGTTGCTCTACCAACTGAGCTACGCTGGCACTCCTTGCGTATTTTACAACAGATCAAAAGGAATTGTCAATAGGACGAATTGCCTCATATCAAAAATTTTTCGATTTCACTTTCTTTGATCTCTAATTTGCCCATCCTGATGTATGATGCTTCTAAGTTTTCATCTGTGGGAATAAAGATTTTTACCCTTATCTTTTGATCGAATGCAGGTGGCTCAGCATAAAGATATCCTGATTTTTTGAAAATATATCTCATCCGATCGTAATTCTCATAATCGACATCAATCTGTGCCACCATACCTTTTATGAATCTTTCTCTTGTCGCACTTTCTATCGCCAGTTTTGCCGCGTAAGAATAAGCATCTATAAGTCCTCTAAGTCCCAACTTTATTCCGCCGAAGTATCTTGTCACAACGATAACTATCATATCCAGTCCGGAAGCATTTACCGTCCTTAAAATTGGAAGCCCTGCACTTTCATGTGGTTCTCCATCATCTGATGAGAATTCTTCAGCTCCTGTTTTGTAAGCCCAGCAATTGTGATTCGCATCTTTAAACTTTTTAGAGATCCCGGTTATGAATTCTCTTGCTTCTTTAGAAGAAGCAATATGTTTGGCATTTGAAATGAAATACGATCTTTTCACCTTATATTCGGCCACAGAGATCCCGGTGATGGAAATATAAGATGTGAAATGTGCTGAAATATCGTTAATTTTCATATATTACAGGTTTTCTGAAATCTCTTCTGCATACACGTTGATCAGATGATTTGAAATTCATCGCATAGATGTCAGAAGCTTTTAAATCAAGATCCAGTTGTTCGTGGGCAAGATCGACATTTATATTTTTACTTTCACATTCATCTTTGAATTTTGATATATTTGATATGAGCGGGATAGAAGAATTATCGGATATTTTTCTGAGCAATTCTCTTGCGCGATTTCGAAAGCCGAGAAGTCTTAAATATTGAGGACCGAATTCATTTGACTTTGAAATCAGATCTTTGTCCACCTCGAAGATCGTGTACATCATTCTTCTTTTTATCCTTGTGAAGGTAAATCGTTTGGTCTTAACATATTTAAGAAATTCTTCTACACTTTGCGATTTGCACGATGCGTCATAAAATCTTTGAGATATTCCCTCGTTGAAACCATACATCTTTTCGAGACCACTTCTATCCAGAAGAATGATTTTAGATCTGATGAAAGTGTAAAAGTCATTAAGAAAAACAGGCCCTCTACCTGCTCCAAATTCTCTCTTAAGGATCTCCTCTGTGAATTGAGGAACACCTGCGAGCATTTTCCCATTGAATATTGTAAGCCTTAAAGCCGTCGCACTTGGAATATCCATCATCTTTTCTTCGTTGTAAGCGGCACCTATTCTTTTTATGGTATGAGGTTTTATTTTTGATTTAAGCTTTTTTATGTGTGCAACATACTCTATTCCAAGGATGTTGTTTGACTGTTTCATCTGTTCTGTCTTTTCATCTAATATAGATGAAATTGCAAGGCGCCTTGCATTTGGAAAAGAAAGTCCCTTCTTTAAATATGACTTAAGCGGAATCTCAAATTTTTCTCCCTCTTCAAAGATAAGAGAAGCAATCTTTTCTATTGTATCTATGTCATCGCTTTCAGAACCGAACACAAGATCTGTTACAATATTTGTTGAATTCAAAATTCCAATTGAACCAATTGCAAATCCACGCGCATCCTGAATTGAATAAACTGTCGGAAGCTCAAAAATAACATCCACTCCGGCACGCAATGCCATCTCGGTTCTTGCAAATTTGTCGACGATGGCTGGCTCTCCACGCTGAACAAAATTTCCACTCATTACGGCAACTGTGAAATCTGGTTTTACAAGGTCAACAGAATTTTTAAGGTGATAGAAGTGGCCATCATGGAACGGATTGTATTCAACGACGATGCCTAAAATTTTCAATTTGCCTCTCCTGATACGGATATAAGGTCTAATATTGAAAAAATTGTAACAGCCACAGAGAAAAGAAAAATCACAAATCCTATCAGAGAGAGAAAAGTATTGTTTGCCTGATTGTTTTTCAAAAATTCTATTTCAAACCAGCTTGTTCCGTACAGAGTCATTTCTATTGCTTCTAAGATGAGAGAAAGAGAATTAGCTATGGCTGCCGCTGAGGAAAAAACGTATCCAACATATCCATCCGTTAACCTTTTTACGCTCGATATCTGAATTGAAACTCCGGCTATCATCATTGAGAGGAAGATCATCAGGAAAATACGTGAGAGGTAAATTGTTGTTCCAAAAAATTCATTCATTGAAAAAGACATGGCTAATACGGTTCCGAATGTAACAAGAAAAGCACCAGAGAAAAAAAGTTCTGTTTCTCCAACAAAAAGTTCAATGAATGTTTTTGAAAATCTCACACTACCTCACCTCAAAATCTTTATATCCGTAAACCGGCATTTCTTCAAATGAAATCGATTTTATTCTTGAAAATGTTGAACCTTTGTAAAGGTATTCCTCGAAGGCAAGAAGGGTACTTTCTTCTGATTCAGCAACAACAGTTACAGATCCATCATTTTCGTTTTCAACATATCCCTTTACTCCAAGAGCCTTTGCCCTGTAATAAATGAAAGATCTGAAACCTATACCCTGAACTATACCCTGAATTTTATAAATTCGTGCTATCATTATTATACCTCGATCATTTTTTCATATTTGACCCATTCTACTGCAGTTCCAGGATCGAATACAAAAACTTTTACTTGAGGGAATATAATCTTTCTTTTTTGCTGAGCACTTGAGTGATCTTAACACCAAAATTTTCTCCGACAACGACGACCTCACCTCTCGCAATTTTTTTGCCATTAACGAGTATATCAACCGGCTCACCTGTCAATTTATCGAGCTCTATAAGAGAACTATTTCCAAGTTCGAGCACCTGCTTCAGGCTCATTTTTGCCCTTCCAAGTTCGACAGATATTTCAAGCGGTATGTCGAGAAGCATTTCTATCTTTTGTTCAGAGATCTGGATATTATTTTCCTCCTTTAATTCCTGAAATTCTACCTTTTTAACCTTCTCTTCTCTTTTAGTTTTCTGCTCTACGTGATTATCAATTTTCTCGGGAACTTTTTCCTTTGTTTTGCTTTCAATACTGTTGATGAGAAAAGAAGCGAATTTTTTTGCAAAGGATGGTGCTAACAGTTGAATCAATGAACCTTCCACAAGATCATTTACTTTCATCTTAAAATTCACTACGACAACATTCTGTCCTTCATAGACCGGGGGAAATTGAACGTTATCATCATCAAAATTTATCTTTTCTATTTTAGGCGGAGCTATTTCAACCGTTTCTTTTATTACTTCAGAAAGAGAGGTAGAGGCAGATCCCATCATCTGATTCATCGCTTCTCCTATGGCACTTAGTTTTATATCATCAAGATCATCACCGATATTCTGTCCCGTTCCACCCATCATTATATCAGCTATAACAGCAACGACATGGGGTTCAAGTATGAAGGCATTTGTTCCTTCAAGTCCCTTTACATAATCTATGGCCGTGACAACGTGGAGTCCCTTAAATTTACTTTTTACCTCATTTATAGTTGTCTCCATAACATGTGGCGTTGTTATCTCCACTTTTTTCCCGACGATCGTTGAGATTGCCGTTGCAGCAGCACCCATGGATATATTTCCAAGTTCACCGATGGCGTCCTTTTCAAAATCTGTCAAATTAGACTTTGTTGAGAGCAAAGAATCAATTTCTTCCTGTGATAATTTTTCATTCGGCATTCTCATCCATCTCCTCATTAACAATCCCAACGATCTTTGCAGCGTTGAACCCTTTGTGAGTACCGATCGTACATTTGAACTTTTCTTTTCCATTCACATAAAATGATACAGGTTCATCGACGTGCCTTTCCAGCATTATAACATCTCCGATCTCGAGATCAAGCAGATCTTTGAGATTTATTGTAGCTTTGCCCACCTCAACTGAGGCATCAAGTTCTGCATTTTGAATGAGAGAGACGATCGAACCACTCGACTGATTTTCTTTCGTTTGTTTTTCTTGCCTAAAATATGACTCAGCATAAAGCTTTGACGAAATCGTTTCTAACAACGATGATGGCCAGCAAAGGTTCATAAATCCTTCTATCTCGCCTATTTTAAGATCAAGCGTTACAACCACAACCATTTCGTTTGCAGGGGTTACCTGAACAAATTGTGGATTATTTTCTATCGAAATAAGTTCAGGAGTAAGGCTGTAAATGTTTGACCATGCATCTTTAAGGATCGAAAGAATTCTAACAACTTCATTTTTCATCAGGGAGGATTCTATCTCGGTTAAAGGTCTGAACTTTTGGTATAATCCTCCACCACCACCAAGAAGTCTATCTATTATTGAAAATATAACTTTTAGATTTATCTCTATGACAACATTCCCGTTTAGTTCCTGGGGTGTGAAAATTATAAGGAAACTCGGGGAGGTAACAGATCTTGTGAATTCGTTGTAAGTGATCTGATCTGTTGAAGCCTTAGAAATTTCAACAAAAGATCTCAGGCGCGCCGACATATAATTTGATACGCCCCGAGCAAAATTTTCATGAACCATTTCGATAGTTCTTATTTGTTCTTTTGAGAATTTGCTCGGCCTAGTGAAATCGTAAGGTTTTACCTTTTCGTCTTCTTCGCTTTTTACTTTTTCAATAGAGAGCTCGCCTGACGCGAGAGCTTTTAACAATGAATCAACTTCATTCTGACTTAAAACTTCAGGCATAATCTCACCTCTATGTCGAGGCGACGGCTTTTATGTACATGTAAACCTGCAAAACACCTAAAGGCGCTTTGTTCCCTGTGAAACCAGTTATCTGATCCACAAGATCGGCTATCTGCTGTTTTAGAGTTTGAAGTCCGTCCGGATTCAATATCTCATTCGAACTCTTTGAAAGTATTAGCATCTGTATTCCGTCTATTATCTGTGGTGTATCTATGCCTACATCTTGACTGCACTCCGAACTTCCAACTAAAAATGACAGGCTGTCTATGACGAGCACCTGATTTCCACCTCTTAGAGGGAACGTTTGATTCGATCCCGAGCGAATAAGAATAGCCATCGTTCTCGAAAGCTGGCTTGTTACTTTTTGAGGAGCTGCAGGTGCATTAAGATATTTTACAACGATGTATGTGCCTGCCATAGAAACCACAACCGCTACTATTACAACTACTAAAATCATTAAAAGACCGGATCTTTTTTTCTCTTCGGCCATTTAATCACCCTGCTTTTTTATAAGTATATCCACTCTGTTGTAAGAATCATTCACCTGTGTTTCGATCTGCTTAATCTGTGAATTAAGGCTTTGAGTCTGATTTGAAAGTTCTTCATACGAAATCTGTCCGGACGCATATTCCTGACGCAGAGCCTGTATCTGTTGATTTATAGGAATCGTTTTAGAAGTAATGGCATCATTGACAGGTACATCACCAAGACCTATCGCAACGAATCTATCAGGATTATACCAGTAATCGGGTTGAAATTGACCATTCATGACCTGATTGACAAGTTCGTTTGCCCTTTTGTTCTTTAAATCATTAAGAAAGAACCAGACCACAGCCGCAGCCCGTGCGGCACTTAGGCTCCATTTTGATGGATATATTGAATCATTTGGTAATGGTTGATCTGATGTATAACCGTAAACCCATAATGGATTTGTAGAATGTTCAATTATGAGTTCTCCTATTTGTGCAAGCAGAGCTTTTGCGATTGCTGACAAATTTGCAGATCCTGGATCAAAGAAAGCCGCGTTGTGCAATTCAACAAGAAGACCCTGATTTGTCTCATCGATCGTTATCATTCCTTTATATTCAGAGTTATTTTGAATTTCAAGAATTGCCTGGCGTATACCTGGATTTGATGTTATCAAAGGTTCCTGATTTAAACTCTTACCTCCCACAAGAATTCCGGGTGGAGAATTCATAACGGTTTGAAGTCCGTAAGACACCTGTTGAAATTTGCCGGGACTCAAGGTCGACATCGAAAAAAGCGTTACAAAAAAACCCATCATAAGTGAATTCATATCCGAAAAAGTTACCATCCACAGCGGTGCTCCCTCCTTCGGACCTTCATCTTTCGGCTTTTTATTACGAGCCACTTGTCGCACCTCCTTCAGCTACCTGCGGGCCTGTTGCTGCCTCATAACTTTGAAGCTCTTTTTCTGTCAGAAAGCCCTTCAATTTTTCTTCAAGGATCCTCGGATTATCTCCGGCCTGTATTGAAAGCACACCTTCAAGGATCATTCTTCTGTATCTCATCTCCATTTGCAAACGTCTGGAAAGCTTTTCTGACATTGGCATGAAAAATACATAAGCAAAGAATGCTCCAAAAAAGGTTGTTGTCAAAGCTATTGCAAAAGATGGTCCGACAGTTGACGGATCGTTGAGATGACCCAACATTCTTACAAGGCCTATCAAAGTTCCAACCATTCCAAAAGACGGAGACACCGTTGCAGCATAAGCGAACATATTTCTCTGCATCATGCCTTCATCTTCTCTGAGATCGAGATCGGTTTCTAACATGGATTTTAACAGTTCAGGGTCTATGCCATCAACTACCATCTGTAAACCTTTTTTCATGAATGGATCCTGTACCTTTTCGACATCCTGCTCAAGTGAAAGCAATCCTTCACGTCTTGCTTTTTCAGATGAAGTTACAAGTGCTTTTATAGTTTCATTCATATTGTAAGGTTTGTAAAAAAAGATGCTCATCATGATCTTGAAGATATTTATAACTCTTTCCATAGGGTACGCTATGAAGAGAGAGCCTATCGTTCCGCCAAGCACGAGTATTATGGAAGTCATATCCAGAAAGAGGCCGACATCCGCTCCCATACCCGTGATTATAGCAATTAGTGCCAGGCCGATCCCTATAAAACTCGCAAGATCCAAACTTACTCACCTTCTTTCGGAAGGCTCAAAATATCGCCTCTAACTTTTCTTTTGTATTCTATCACCATTTTAACAACTTCATCAACGGATTCTTTCACAAGATATTTTTTGCCATTGAAGATTGTAATGACAGTATCGGGCTTTGACTCAATTGTTTCTATGTATTCAGCATTCAAAATAAAGTTTTCACCGCTGAGGTGCGTCAAATTTATCATTTTCTACCTCATGGTGTCTGCTTCATACTTATGAGCTGCGAAAGCATAGCGTCAGCCGTCGTAATTATTCGTGAATCGGCATCAAAACTTCTCTCTGCAACGATCATGTTCGTGAATTCCTGTGCAAGGTCGACATTTGACATCTCAAGTGCACCTGGTATGAAGGTTCCACGCCCTCCAGTTCCGGCAATACCTACCTGTGGAAGACCGCTGTTGGCAGAGGTTGAATAAAGTGAATTCCCTACCGCATTAAGACCAGCAGGGTTGTTAAAATCTGCGAGTGCCACCTGGCCAAGTGTATCGGTCAGCCCATTGGAAAAGGTTCCTATTATCTGGCCGTTCTGGTTTAATGCAAAAGATTGAAGTATGCCCTGCGCATTTCCGTTTTGATTTGCTATCGTTGCAGAAGAAGATCCTGCCAGATCACTTAAGGCTGTGAAATCTATCTGAGCTGTGACAGTTGATGCTCCATCCGATGGTGCAAATGATATGCCTGTCGGGGCGTTCGAAGTAAAAAGTTGATTGCTGCTGTTGAGCGCAAAATTTCCTACCATTCTGCCCGACGAATTGAATTCAATCACACCAAAATTGTTGCCTGAAGCTGAACCACTGGATGTTGTCAAATTGACTGGCGTTCCATTAGCAAGTCTTGCATCCCATGACCATGCTGTGTTTGTGCCCGTTCCCCAACTTGTGGATGTACCTGATCCGCTAACAGTGCCAAGATTTGTGAAATCTATGTACACGGTGTAAGGATTGCCAAGCGAATCATATATCTGTGTTGATGTTGTATAGACGGGATTCGTGTAAGCAGCCGTTACCGTATTGGCAGTGTTATCGGCCTCGGAAAATGAAATGGGTCCGGCCGTTGGTAATGATATAGCCGTTCCACTGACGGTCGTTGTCGAAGATGCCGTGGAAAGGCTCAAAGTAGTGCCACTAGTGCCACTCTTGTTTATGTAAAGATCTTGTCCATTATCAGACGTGACATTTCCATATTGATCGAGTGTTATCTGTCCGGTTGTCGTTGCTCCTGTTATGCTGTCCCCCGTTGGTGCGTTAACGATCGTTGCCGTCCAGTTGTAGGTTCTCGTCGCTGAGAAGGGGTTAAAATTTGACGTACTTGGAGAAAATGTGAATTGAACCGTATACTGGTTTCCGCTGTTATCTGTGACGGTAATGGTGGTAGGCTGGATACCCGAAGAAGAATCAATGTTCCCGCCGAGCGTCATACTCGTGGTGGCATTCGCATTCATCGTCGTGTTAGCAGAGATCTGGATGGGGGAAATAGGTGCATTGGTATTAACATGCCTGTTTCCAGATGAATCCGTTATTGCCTGCCATCCCATGACGTCATAGCCCGTGCCTGCCTGAACGAGAGTTCCATTCTGATCAAGGCTGAAGTTACCTGCTCTCGTGTAGTAGTAATTTCCATTTCCACCATTTACTACAAAAAAGCCATCACCTTGAATTGCCAAATCCGTCTTCTTTCCGGTATTTTGAAAGCTTCCCTGACTCATAAGCTGGTCTATAGATGCGATCTCGGTTCCAAGACCAACCGATACCGGATTAACACCACCAAGATTTCCCTGAGGTGCCCTTGCCGCACTCATGAGCTGGGATAGTGCGGTCGCAAAGGTAACACGGGAAGCTTTGAATCCTACTGTGTTTGAATTTGCTATGTTGTTTCCTATAACATCCATCTCGGTCTGGGATCCTTCAAGACCTGTAATACCACTGTAAAGTGCTCTCATATCATATCACTCCTAAGAAATCTGTGTTATCTGTGAAATTGGATAATTGGTACCGTTGACAGTAACATAGATCTGCCCATTTTCGAATTGAATGGATTGAACCGTTCCCGTGTTGATGCCACTTAAAAGTGTGCTGGTTCCATTAGATTCTGTTGCTTGAATCTGGTAGTTATATGTCCCGTCGGGTACCTGCACACCATTGGAATTAAGACCGTTCCATTGATATGTGTTTAAGCCGGCACTGAGCGATCCAAGATTTATCGTGTTGACTGTATTACCGTTAGAATCAGTTATATTAAGCACCGCCGATGCACTTTGAGGAAGATCAAATCCTATGGTACCTGCCTTGCCCGATATGACATCCACCTGATTTGACTGCGTTGCAACTTGTTTTCCTATGAGGCCGGCAGCTTGAAGCTGGCCGAAACTTGTGTAGTTTGTTTCGAATTGCTGGAAAGAATTTGCAAGATTCGTTGTTTGTTCAAGGGCTGTGAACTGGGCAAGCTGGGAAACGAATTGTGTGTTATCCATAGGATTGAGAGGATCCTGATTTTGAAGCTGTGTTACAAGTAATTGCAAAAAGGCATTTTCTCCCAGCGAATTTGCCGAACCGCTAACGTTACCGTTAGGGCTACTGATACTTCCAACGGATATACTTGGATTGACTTGATTAACACTTAACAAAGATCACACCTCCTTTTTTAGAGTCTCTTCGAAATTTTCATGTGTCTCTTCTTGAAACCTGTTTCTTTCTCTCTCATCCTGCCTTCTTCCGTGCCCATCCGAATTACTTTGATACCATGCCTGCCCGTTAACGTTGACACTTACAACGTTGAAATTCAGATTAGAGAGTTTGTCAAGTATTATGGGTACAACAGATTTGATGAGCTCCTGTGTTTTCTCATTTTCAACGTTTAGATTCAAAGAAGATCTATTTCCACTTTCTACCAAAGAAAGTTCAATCTTACCAAGAGACGGTGGATTTAGTTGAATTTCTATCTTAACAGGCATTTTTTGACTTTCCACAGCTTTGCTAAGAACCTCTGCTATTCTGTTAGAAAGAAAGGCAGGATTTGTATCATTTAATGGTACGTCCTGTTTTGTTACGACAACATTTTGCGTTGTTTGACGTGCTACCTGTGGTAAATCTTGATAATTTTTGAGATCAAAATTTTTCTTTTCTTCGGAAATTTTAGGCGATTGAACCTGCATTTTAAAATTCTGTACTAAGTCCGCTTTTGAATTATTCGTTCCATTTTCTATTTTTATCATGATATCCTGAAATTTCATATTACCCTGATCCGGACTTGAATTTTCTCCGGTATCTCCGGAATTGTTTTTAAAAGTATGATTCTGCTTAACGTGAATATTTGATTGATTTTCCGGAATTTCTGAAATGTTTGCCGAAGTCACATTCTGATTTTGAGAAAGTGGTTTTGATGTTTGAGCCGAGCTTGCGGTAAATACAGTATTTTCGGGTTTTATTTGATTTTGATTTGCCAATATATCTGCTTTTGAGACTTTAAGATTTGATTTTGACATTGCTTTCTTATTGTCATCCAAACTGTTTTTTGTTTCTTTATTCTCCAATAGAGTCACGTTTTCTTTGTTAACTTGAACAACTTTTGCACTTTTAACATCCAGATCATCGATTTTATTCATGACATTCAGTGTATTCTGATCTGCCCGATTTATTTTATTGTTATTTTTGTTGTCAATACCAGCAGTGGATTCTAAATTCACGGCGTCCGGCTTCCTTGCCGTTTTATCATTTTTAGCATC
>JAVRKU010000007.1:0-52606 GCA_031962125.1 Mesoaciditogaceae bacterium
TTTTGTTTCCGCTGTTCAGCCCCAAAATTCAAATACATGGCAGATACAAAGATACACCGGCAGTGATTACATACCAAATCAGGTAGTCGTGGGATTTAAAAATGGCATAAAGCCAGAAACACTTTCGGCCTATCCATCTCCTTTCAAATATCAAATAGTCAGCACCTTGCAAACGCCAAATTACATGGTTAACGCCTCTTTGATCACCGTTTCAACGTCCGTTGAAAGGGCGATAAATTATTTCAAATCTCTTCCAAATGTCTCCTATGCCGAGCCAAATTACATCGTCCATGCGTTATCTGTACCGACACCAAATGATCCGTACTATTTAAATCAATGGAATCTTCCGGACATTCAGGCTCCACAAGCATGGAATTACACGACCGGTGCAAACACGGTCATAGTTGCCGTCATCGATACTGGCGTTTCATCGACGCATCCTGATCTTCAAAACATACTTGTGCCAGGTTATAATTTTGTGAACAGCACGACAAACACGATGGATGATTTCGGTCATGGCACATTCGTTGCGGGAATAATAGATGCCGATACAAATAACGGTGTAGGAATTTCAGGCATAAACTGGGGAGGGTTATCATCGACGAAGATCATGCCAATAGTCGTACTCGGGCCTGATGGAAGCGGATCCGATTACTTTGTGAGCGAGGGCATAGTGTACGCTGTCCAGCACGGAGCAAAGGTGATAAATATGAGTCTCGGGGGACCGAATCTTTCATCGATAGAGCAGGCTGCATGTCAGTATGCCTACAACAATGGTGTTGTTCTGGTGGCTGCAGCGGGCAATAGTTCTAACGGGTATCCCGTCAACTCTCTTGATTATCCTGCAGCCTTTTCAACAGTTATCCCTGTTGCGGCCGTTGGACCGGACAACACCCTTGCTTACTATTCATATTATTATTCAACGGTAATATGCGCACCCGGTGGTGCTATGCATTACAATGGGGATCCCCATGGCGTCTTCAGCACAACCTACTCGACTTCCACAAATACCAATAGTTACGGCTACTGGCAGGGCACATCCTTTGCCGCACCGGCGGTGTCGGCTGTCGCAGCTTTGATGATAGCGCATGGTATAACCGGAGTTTCAAATATAACGAACATACTCGAAGAGACGGCCACAAACATAGGACCACAATCGACCTTCGGATATGGGCTTGTCAACGCTTACAACGCCGTAACTTACAACGGTGGATGGGAACCAATGATTGTATGGGCCCAAAGTTCAGGTGGGATTGATGTTGCGACGGCCGTTGTCGCAAACAACGGCACATTTTCTTTGAAGGTTCCGAACGGAACTTACATGGTATACGCATGGCAGGATTTTAACGGCGATGGTCGGATAGATTACGGTGATTTTTATGGTTTTTATGGATATAATGAAAGTTCTACATCTCCGATTTCAATAAATGTACCTGTAAATGGTATTGTTAATAATCTCAAAATATATGTAAGTCCGGAAATTAACAACGCAAACAATCCTCTCGGGAGCCCGAATATCGCACCTTTAACAGGTTATGTTAAGAGCCTGATTTTTGATCATTATAAAAGTGTGGCAAAGAGGTAAAAGGAGATAAGTTGACATAAAATCATCAAAAGTGGTAAGATTTAATAGTATTGGGAGATCGTCTAATGGTAGGACTGCGGACTCTGGATCCGCCAGTGGAGGTTCGAATCCTCCTCTCCCAGCCAGAAGCCGGGTAACCGGCTATTTTTGTTATAGTATGTGATAAACTTTGTTTAGGAGGCGCAAAATGGAAGAGTTAAAGGCTGAAAGTATAGATATCGATCTCTCCGATCTCGAGATACCAAAATCAACTAAAGATGTGAAATTAAAGGCCAATCTTGTTTATCAGTCAAGAGCTTATGAAGCTTTAGAAGATGCTATGAAACTTGACAATAAAAATTATAACATTTTTATAACAGGATCCCCTGGAAGTGGCAGGCATACTTTTGTCAGAGAATTTTTAAATCAATTTATTTCTCAAATGCCAACACCAAATGACTGGGTGTATGTTTACAATTTTTCCAATCCGCTCTTCCCGATGGCCCTTTCTTTCAATCCTGGCGATGCAAAAAAATTCAAAGATCTGATTATTAATTTGAGAAAAGAGATCGTAGAATCGATAAAACATTCATTCGAAAGCAATGATTACAACAAAAAACATGGCGAATTTGAGGAAAAATATGCCACAAAGAAAAAGGAACTGTGGGACAGTCTGAATAAGAAGGCAATTGAACTTGGTTTTGCCGTCCAGATAGGCCCAACAGGTATAATGACAGTCCCTGTGTCTAACGGAAAGCCACTCAGTCAGGAAGAATATGAGGCTTTAACGGCTGATCAAAAGAAAATGTATGAGGGCAATGTGATAAAACTTAAAAGGCTAATCGATGGAACGCTTCACAGATCAAGAGTACTTGATACGGAGTTGAAAGAAAAAATTGATAAGCTTGACAAAGAGATAGCAAAATTTGCCATTGATCCCATCTTTGAAGAAATAATAGGAAAATTTAAAAGCAATTCTGATGCTGTTGATTTTATAAAATCGGTGAAGAGCGATATACTAAGCAATCTCGAAGTTTTCAGAAATGATCAGATCGATAAAGAAAAATTTATGTTGAGATACGATGTAAACATTGTGATAGATAATTCTAATACAATCGGAATGCCTGTTGTTGAAGAACTTAATCCAACGTATGCCAATCTTTTCGGAAAGGTCGAATATTATGCGACAATGGGAACTCTTCAGACAGATTTCAGGTTCATAAGACCCGGCTCCTTCCATAGGGCAAATGGCGGATTCATGATTCTTAATGCTGAAGGACTGTTCAGATCCGAACTTTCATGGGATGCCCTAAAAAGACTTCTTAACAGTGGCACTCTTAAAATAGAAAATATTCAGGAGTACCTTGGTTACGGTATAACTGCTACTTTGAATCCACAACCAATTCCTGTCAATGTGAAGATCATAATGATAGGAGAGCCGTGGATTTATGAATTGCTTTATTCTTACGATGCAGATTTCAGAAAATTCTTCAAAATAAAGGCTCCCTTTGATTGGGAATTGAGCATTGAATCCGAAGGGATAGAATACTATCTTCAGCTTCTGAGATCTGCTGTTGATAAGCAAAAGCTTTTACATGTTAACAGAAGTGGGATCGAAGAAATATTAAAAATGGGCATGCGTCTTGTTGAGAAGCGATCGAAAGTTTCAACACAGATAAACAGAATAATGGCGCTTTTGATCGAAAGCGATCAGAAGGCAAGGACGATGAAGAAAAGATATATAGACAAAGAATCTGTTCTTGAGGCTATAAAAGCTATGGGAAGAAGACACTCCCTTGAAGCTGATCGTATGATCGAATACATAGAAAAAGACGAGATAATGATAGAAACAAAAGGCGGCAGAATCGGACAGATAAATGGTCTTACCGTTATTGAAAGTGGAGATTATCCCTTTGGTATGCCGGTAAGGATCGTTGCCAAAACGCATCTAAGTGATATAGGTGTCATAGACATTCAGAGGGAATCTAACATGTCGGGGAAGATCTTCACCAAGGCCGTTTTGATAATATCAAGTTATCTTAGCTCAAAGTATGCCTTAAAAATGCCCCTTTCTCTTGCTGCAACCGTAAGTTTTGAACAGACTTATTCTATGATAGAAGGAGACAGTGCTTCCGTTGCGGAAACGCTTGCCATGATATCGGCAATATCCAAAGTTCCGATAAAACAATCTCTTGCCGTTACCGGATCTATAAACCAGCACGGTGAGGTTCAGCCAGTCGGTGGTGTTCCATACAAAATAGAGGGATTTTTTAAGGTTTGCAAAAGCAAAGGGTTCACCGGAGAAGAGGGAGTCATAATACCTGAATCAAATGTCGATGATCTTGTGCTCGATCCTGAAGTAATTGAGGCCGTCAAAGCAGGTAAATTTCACATCTGGACTGTTAAGACTGTAGATGAAGCTATTGAAGTAGCTATGGGGAAGAAAGCCGGTAAACTTAATAAAAGGATGAGTTATGAAAAGGGTAGTGTTAATGATCTTGTTGTACGCGAAATAGAGCGTGTTGCAAAAATTGAAGAGAAGTTAGGATCGAAAAGAAAACAGAAGTCTAAAAAAAGAGATTCATCGGAGAGTAGAGGGACTAATATGGAGGAAGATGAAGATTGAAGATAATTTTATCAACTTCAAACGTTCATAAAGTAGATGAAATATCGAAAATAGTTGATCTGGATATCGAGTGGATTTTAGTAAAAATAGATGTTGAAGAGGACGGTATTACTTTTGAAGAGAATGCAATTAAAAAAGCAAAAGCAGCTTATGATCTATATGGACCCTCAGTTGCCGATGATTCTGGTCTTGAAATATATTCACTTGATAATTTTCCGGGTATAAGATCTGCAAGATTCATGGATGGAGCAGATTATTATCTAAAGAATACGAAAATTTTAGAAATGATGAAAGATATTCCAGAAGATAAAAGAGGCGCACGTTTCGTATGTGCTGCCGTTTATTACGATGGTACACCTCATATCTTCAAAGGCGTGATAGAAGGCAAAATTTCAGATGAAATTCGCGGCAAAAACGGGTTTGGCTATGATCCTATCTTCATTCCAGATGGTTTTAACGTCACAATGGGAGAGTTATCTAAAGAAGACAAAAACGTTATAAGCCACAGAGCAAAAGCATTCAAAAGACTTCTTGATTTTCTTAAAAAGGTTTGAAAGGGCACGTAGTGCCCTTTCAAATTCCTGAAATTATTTCATTTATTCCATCTTTGAAATAAGCGTAAGCCATATTCGGCGTGTTGTGATATATACCAACGCCGCCATTCCTATCGATGACTATCATTCCAGCATCTGTACCTACAAAATTGTCAAGATAATTTATCGCAGCTTCAGCAGCATGTTGTGCATCAAGTCCATCACGCAGGAAATCAAGGGCTGTTTTTGTCAGGAGCACTCTCATCATACCTTCTCCAAGACCTGTCGAAGATGCTGCACCATCGATAGTCGCATAAGTCCCAGCTCCAGGGATAGGAGTATCTCCAACCCTTCCAAGCAATTTTAAAAAGACTCCACCGGTAGATGTTGCGGCGGCTGTCTCACCGTGTGAATCTAAAGCAACGGCTCCAACAGTACCATGGAGAAATTCTGGATGTTCCCGGAAAAGTTCTTTCAATTTGGGCCAGTCCTTGTAATTGCCGTTGAGAAATTCCTGACGGTATTTTTTCCACTGTTCCTTTCTTTGGGGAGTAATGGGATCGTGGTATTCAAAACCCATCAACTTGGCAAAATCGTTAGCGCCCTGACCTGCAAGTAGAACGTGATCGGTCTTTTCCATCACAAGCCTTGCGAGGCTTACCGGATGACGTATGTTTTTTACACCTGCAATTGCTCCAAAATCAAGGTTAGGTCCGTATGCTATCGCCGCATCCATCTCTGCTTCGCCATCAAAGGTCAGGACAGATCCTGTGCCGGAATTAAAAGCTGGATTGTCTTCCATAACTTTAACAGCTGCTTCCACCGCATCCATAGAACTTCCTCCAGCTTTTAAAATTTCAATGCCCGCTTCAACAGCTTCTTTCGTGCCTTTTTTGTGTTCCTCTGCCCTTTCTTGCGGGATGTTACCCGCACCAGCATGAACTAAAATCGTGTACAAAATGCTCCCTCCTTCATGAGACGTTGTGTTTTTGACTCATCTCATCTATAATCTTCTGATCCGATCTCAGCTGTTCAAGATCGTACTGACTCTTCTGGATGGATCTGAGATTTTCAAGTGCTTTCTTCTCTTTGTAAAGGGATACGTAATTGTTTTTCAATTCTTCAAGGTTATCTTCGACCTTTACGAGTTCTGATATCATGCCATTTCTTTTAATGTAAAGAGATTGAACATAATTCATCCATTGCTGGAATTCTGTGATCTCGTTGATCTGTTTTTCCATTTTATCCTGGGAATTTTTTAGCTCGATACCGAGATCAACGATCTCTTTTTTAAGGTTGTTAATCTTCAAGATCATCTTCGAAATATCAAGTTTCAAAATCTCAAGCTGCGATATTTTGAGATCAAGCAATTTTTGAAGGCCAAATTCAAATGCTTTCATCTTTTTATTATTTTTAATATCTTTGAAGCTAAAACATTATTTGACACAAGGATTGTTTTTCCGTATATGGAAAAATCTTCTCCTATACCCATAACAACAGCCCCCGCCTCTTTGGCTATCAAAGAGCCTCCAGCAACATCCCATGGCTTGAGACAGTACTCCCAGAAGCCATCTATCCTTCCGTTTGCCACATAGCACTGATCAAGTACCGCACTTCCGAAAACTCTAACAGCCCTAACTTTACCGAAGAAAGCCTCATAATTTTTCAAAACTGTTTCTCTCCATTCAACGGCACTGTACTGGTAGCCAGTGTTCAAAACTGCCTCTTTGAGATCCTCCACGTGACTTACATGAATCTCGTGACCGTTCATTAAAGCTCCATTTCCACTTACCGCTTCATATAATTCATCCATAAATGGATCATAAACAACTCCAAGTCTTTGTTCATCATTTACAACAAGAGCAATTGAAACGCAGAAATGAGGTATACCCTTCGAATAATTCGTAGTTCCATCTATCGGATCCACTATCCACAGGCGCCCATTTTCTGTTGAAAAACTTTTTCCGCTTTCCTCACCAAGCACAGAATCGTTCGGAAAAGCTCTGGATATCTCATCTTTAACTCTTTTTTCAACTTCAACGTCAACATCTGTGACGATATCGTAAAATCCACTTTTAGTGTGAGTCCAGTCAAGATTACCTATCTTCGATTTTGCAAGATTGCCAACATCTCTTGAAAGCCCCTTCGCAAAATTCAGCGCTAAAAGATCTGAATTATCTATCATTTCTGCACCTTCCTCAGTGTTATCCCTTCTTTTGCCTCGAGCGAATTCATCAATGAATTGAAAGCCCCATCTATTTCACTATCCGAAAGCGTTCGATCCATCGAACCGTAAATTATTCTCAAAGTTAAACTATAAGATC
This sequence comes from Mesoaciditogaceae bacterium, assembly GCA_031962125.1. Lineage (GTDB taxonomy): Bacteria > Thermotogota > Thermotogae > Mesoaciditogales > Mesoaciditogaceae > JAVRKU01. Next base: position 7,048 of record JAVRKU010000007.1, read on the forward strand.
CGGACGGCACACCTTTACCTGTATAAAGATCTAAGACTTTCACATCTTCGACATATTTAGAAGATGCCCGTGCAACTTCTATGATTTCAGAGGAAAGAATTTTTCCTTTTTTGACAAACATGGAAAGATCTCTGAAAGTGATGGGATATTGTGAATAGGGTTTGTATCCTACCTTCTCAAACGAATTGAAAAGAGCTTTCAGATCTATCTCGGCAGCGAAAACAGGTACTTTAAGATCGAGAAAATCAAGAACTTTTTCATCAATTTCACCGATTATTCCACAATTTTTGTTGTTTATCTTTATCAAACCTGATCTTCCAATTGCAAAACCATCAAGTGTTTCATTGACAAATTCAAAATTTGAATGTTTAAAATCTGCTATTGCTTCAATATCCCCCTTCAGATTTAAAAGGGATACTTCTCTTTTATCCGTATAATCAAATGGTTCTAATTTACCTGTTGAAACGAAGGCTATCTTTTCATCTTCGCCATCTTCCCCGAAAACCTTACCTAACTCAAAAAATTTCACATCGAATTCCTGATGTTTTACGTTGTAAGCCAGAGAATTCATAAGGCCGTATATGAGAGATGATCTCATCAAAGACATCTCCGGTGAGATAGGATTCAACAATTCCGGACCTTTTTTGAAGGTCTTACCAAAAAATTGGTAAAATTTAGGATCTTCAAATGAATAATTTATAGCTTCAAAGTATCCTAGAGATAAGACAAGTCTTTTAATTTCAGATTTGAAATCCCACCATTTATTTCCTTCTCCTTCAACAAAAGGAATAGACCTTTTAGATGGTAATGAATCATATCCTTTGAGCCTTGCAAATTCCTCTATGAGATCAACATCCTGTGAAATATCCTGTCTGAAGGTGGGTACTTTTACCTTCCATCCATCAGATCCGGAAAAACATTTCATTTCCAAACCATTAAAAATTTTTTCTACATCTTCATTTTCAGGTTCAAATGAAAGATAGGAAAACAGTTTTTTGTTTGTAAGTGTAACCTCTTTCTCTTCTATGTGATGAGGGTAAAGATCTGAGAAACCTGCTACTGTCCCGTTTGCAATTGAAATTATCAGATCAACAAGCCTCTTTGCCACACGCACAGAATCATTAGGATCGACACCACGTTCAAACCTGTAAGATGCATCCGTAGATATGTTTAGTCCCTTTGATGTGTTTCTTATTCTCACGGGATCAAATGTTGCTATTTCAAGTAAAATTCTCTTAGTGGAGAGATTTATTCCCGATTCAATTCCTCCTATGATCCCTGCAATTGCAAGAGGTTTTTCCACATCTGCTATAAGAATTTCTCCACCTTTAAACGTATAGATTTTTGAATTCAAAGCTGTAAAATTTTCAGAAAGTTTTGCGTCTCTGATAATTATTTTATGAGATTTGATCTTGTCAAAATCAAAAGCATGAATTGGGTGACCGAACTCCATCATGACATAATTAGTTGCATCAGCGATATTATTTATTGATCTCAAACCGATAGAGGCAAGTCTTTTTTTCATCCATAGAGGAGATTCTTTAACTTCAACATCATCTATTCTTATTCCCATATACCTAAAACAACCTTCCGATTCTATTGAAAGATTAACATTGTCAGGTATAAATTTAACTTCAGGTGATGGTATTTTTAATTTTTTACCTTCTATGACGGATATTTCTCTTGCAATTCCAATATGTGAAAGACAATCAGGTCTATTTGGAGTTATTTCGAGTTCAAGTGTCGTGGAATCAAGTCCAAACAGATCCACGATATCTTTTCCTAATTCAATTTCTTTATCGAATCTGAATACTTTGTTTGAATGTGCTTCAAGACCGAGCTCTTCGAGTGAAAAAAGCATACCATCTGTTTTTACGCCCCTTATATCCATAGATTGAACGCTTTTGCCGTTAAAATCACAGGCATGATTTGCAGCTCCGAAAATAACTAATTCACCTACTTTTACGCTTTTATCAGCGGTAACAACCGTATATTCTATGGATCCATCATAAACTTTACATACATTCAGATTATCGGCATTTGGATGTGGTTTAACATCAACGATCCTTGCAGAAAAGAGGTTTTTAACATTTTCAAAAGGTTTTTCTATCTCTTCTACTTCACTTCCAGACATCGTTAATTCTTCAGCTACTTTTTTCACATCGTTTGATATTTCTATGTAATCTTTCAGCCATTCTATGGATATCTTCACAAGATCACCTTCTAAAAAAGCCTGAGGAACTTCAGTGAGTTCCTTGGAAATTCTCTTATATCCTGCACATCATATTTAAGCATGGCAATTCTTTCTATACCCATACCAAATGCAAAACCCTGCCATTTTTCAGGATCCACGCCAACATTTCTTAAAACATTCGGATGAACCATGCCGGCTCCAAGCACCTCAAGCCAATTGGTTTTTCCTGAAAAAGAAACATCAACCTCAACACTTGGCTCTGTAAATGGAAAATAATGAGGTCTGAATCTTACAATTTTATCCTTGCCAAGCAAAGCTTTTATGGCACTCTCAAGTGTTCCCTTCAGATCGGAAATAGATATATCTTTATCAATTGCAAGTCCTTCTATCTGAAAAAAAGATGGTAGATGAGTTGCATCATAATCGTTTCTGTAAACTCTCCCGGGTGAAACTATCCTCAAAGGAGGTTTTCTTCTTTCCATCGTTCTTATTTGAACTGGCGACGTGTGCGTTCTTAACAAAAGATCTTCTGAAATATAAAATGTATCATGAAGATCACGGGCTGGATGCCATTTTGGTGTATTCAAGGCTTCAAAATTATAGTAGATATTCTCGATCTCGGGACCTTCGGCTACGTCAAAGCCCATGTGGGCAAAAACAGAAACACACTCGTCTATAACCTGTGTTATAAGATGAGCCTTACCAACTGATGGTGCGGGCCCTGGAATTGTAAGATCTATAGCATTTTCGATCATTTCAAATTTAAGGCCTTCCATCTTAAGAAGATTTGCTTTATCTGATATAAGAACTTCAATTTTTGATTTCGCTTCATTTATTTTTTTGCCAAACTCCGCTCTTTCAACCGGATCAAGAGTCGGAATTTTTTTCATCAAAGAGGTGATAAAACCATTTTTTCCAAGTACGGATAGTCTAACTTTTTCCAGTTCCTCGAGGTCTTTGACATCATTTATTTTAAGCTTTAAAGATTCAACAAGCATTTCAATATCACTCATCTTCTACCTTCACCTCCTGAAGCACTTAATGAAATTTTATCATATAAAGATGATCTTTTGTTTTCACTTTACATTTAAAATTCATCTCTGAGGAAAAGTAATTTTCTGGTATACCTCAAAAGAGAGTATAATTTTCGATGATCAATTTGATCTTAACAAATACAAGGTATATTGTCCACCGATGAATATCTTAACATCGTGGATCACAATGTGACTTTGACTAAAAAATTCTAATTATGTTTCCAGAAAAGTGTGAAAATAGTAGATTTACTATCTTTTTCAGGGAATGGGTCTTGGCCTTGCACTTGTCAAGCATCTTTGCGATATCATAGGAGCAGAAATTTTTGTCAATTCGAGGTACACCATAGGTTCAACGTTTACCATCACAATATATAAAAAAGATGAACTTTGAATTGTTGCATCTTCAAGCATTTTAATTGACAACATCCGACTTTCACTTAATTCTTCAGAGCAATCAAAATTTGAAGTTCTGAATGAATTCTATTTCCACGCCATTCGGATCTGATATGATTAAAAATCTTTCTCCTGTAGAAGTCTCTATGGGGCCTCTTTTCACTGTAAGACCGTGCTCTTTTATGAATCTTATCACGTCTTCAAGATTATCGGCGACAAACCCTATTGAAACACGTCCTGTAGCGATATCTGTATCATCATCTGTCTTTATGAGTTCTATTCTGTTTCCTGAGCTATCTTTGAGAAACACGATATTTACCCCAGGCATTGAAGATAATCTCGCATATTCTCTCAATTTCAAAACATCCGTATAGAATTTAATCGATTCTTCCATGTCTCTTACTTTTATCGTTGTGAATTCGTACCTCATTTAATCGTCCCTCCTCGACTTCAGCGCTCAAAGCCTACTGAAAATTCATCACACTTATTATGCTCATGATAGCACACTTTGAAAGTTTTTCGATATATACTAAAGTCTTTTAAAAGTGAAATCGTCGTAAGATCTAAATAGATCTCTGGCGGAGAGCAAATAAATACTGCATGCTGCGAGCGGCACGCTGCCTGCTAAATTGGTGACTGCCGGAGACAGAATGATCAAGATCGTGCTAAGATATTACTGAGATTCTTAAAAGGAGGTTGCAGATGTGTAGAATGATCGGATTCGTTTCATCGGATCAAATAAGCGTTTTACCATATTTTAATGCTCTCATAAATCAGGCACAATACGGTAAAAATGCTCCACACAAAGATGGATGGGGTTTTTCTACTTACGCTGAAGGTGAATTTGATTTCAAAAAGAGTTTAAAACCTGTTTTTGAAGACAAATATATGGGTCCATCACGTGCTTTTGCGGCTGTATTTCATGCAAGGCAGGCAAGTCCGTCAACGAAGATAGTTTATCAGAATGCTCATCCATTTATTTTTCAAAGAGACCAGAAAATATGGTCTTTCGCTCACAATGGAACGATAAACAATCTGCCTGAATCATTGGGAAATGAACTTGATTCGAAAATTTATGTAAATCTCATCGAAGATGGCATGAAAAGATTTGAACCATCAAAAGCTTATAAAATGGCTGTTGAAATTATAAAAAAGGATTGCAAATTTTCGTCTATAAATTCTTTTCTTGCAAGTGATGATGAGTTCATGGCCGTCAGAGTTTCAGATGACGGGCACAAGCTTTTTTACAGAATTAGCCCCACACTTTTCGAAATATCAACTGAACCTCTCGATGAAAGCTGGGCTGAGATGAACAACGATGCGATGATCATCGCTAAAAAGGTTGGAAGAAGAATAGATGTTGCCAAGATAACTTTATAGGAGGGAATGATCTTTGAGAACATTTGAAGTTTCGGGCACATTGATAGAGATATTGATGTGTGATATAACAGAAGAGCGAGTCGAGGCGATAGTTAATGCGGCCAATTCTTATCTTTCACATGGTGGTGGCGTTGCACTGGCTATATTGATGAAGGGCGGGCCGGTTATAGACAGTGAATCAATGGAATACGTCGAAAAATTTGGACCCATAAAAACCGGCAATGTTGCCATCACTTCAGGAGGAAGACTTCATGCAAAATACGTGATCCATGCTGTTGGCCCCGTATGGGAAGAAGAAAATGGGGATTGCAAACTCTCAATGGCCTTTTATAATTCACTTTTAAAAGCCGATGAAATTGCAATAAAAAGTATTTCTTTTCCAGCTATAAGTTCGGGAATATACGGTTTTCCAACGGATAGGTGCGCAAAAATTTTCTATGAAACTGTTAACAGGTATTTCTCTGAAAAGAAATCTCAAATAAGGCTTGTACGAATGTGTTTGTACTCTGATTCAGATCTGAAAATTTTTGAAAAAATCTTCGATGGTATGAATCAATAATGAACCAATAGTTAAATTCGTTTAACCCATATTTTTCTTCTATTCTTCAATGGAGATAAACCAAAATGCTGGATACCTTGATACGACGCCAACTATACCGGTAAAGATCTCAGCAAATCCTGTATCTCCTCAGATAAAGCTTTATGACCCTTCAAATGATCAGATCTCTGTTTTGAGCCATCTGTTAGCAGGTGCACAGGTTGGATGGCTTGTGACGATCCCACAGTAGAAGGATCTCTGAATTTAACAAAAAACAGATCTTAAAGATCTGCTTTTTTGATATAATAGCTTATGGTATATATCAGTGCCTCGTAATGCAAGTAAATATATGTATCGATCTATGGAGAGGTGAATGATTTGCCCAAGAGCTTTTACGTAACGACTCCAATATATTATGTTAATTCTGATCCGCATATAGGATCTGCCTATACTACGATAGTTGCGGATGTCGTTGCAAGATATAAAAGGATGATGAAATACGACACTTTCTTTTTGACCGGTACCGATGAGCATGGTCAGAAAATAATGAGAGCGGCCAGAAATTTGAAAAAAGATCCTAAGTCCTTTGTTGATGAACTCTCTGAAAAGTTTGTGAGTCTATGGAAGGAGTTGGGAATCACAAATGATCTTTTCATAAGGACAACAGATGATTACCATGTGAGGACTGTTCAGCTTCTCTTTCAAAAAATGTACGATAAGGGAGATATATACCTTGGAAAGTACGACGGATGGTATTGTGTGTACGACGAGACCTTTTGGACTGAGAAAGATCTGGGCGATGATAAATTGTGTCCGGTCTGTCACAGACCCCTCGAGCATGTTGAGGAAGAAAATTATTTTTTCAGGCTTTCAAAGTATACAGAACCATTACTTGCGCATTTCAAAGCCCATCCTGGTTTTGTTGAACCGGATTTTAGAAGAAATGAAATGCTCAGAATACTTGAAGGAGGACTCGATGATATAAGTGTGTCAAGAACATCATTCAACTGGGGAATATCACTTCCATTTGATCCGAAACATGTGATATACGTCTGGTTCGATGCACTTATAAATTACGTATCGGCTATTGGGTATGGCAGAGATGAAGAGATGTTTGAAAAATACTGGCCTGCGGATGTTCATTTTGTCGGAAAAGAGATAAACAGATTTCATTCCATCATATGGCCTGCTATGCTTATGAGCGCAGGCTTGCCATTACCCAAAAAAATCTTTGCACATGGATGGTTAACGGTTAACGGTGAGAAGATATCAAAATCAAAGGGAAATGCTGTGGATCCAAGAGTACTCGTGAAAGCTTACGGTATAGATGCCCTTAAATACTATCTTTTAAGGGATATTATCTTTGGAAATGATGGAGATTTTTCTGAAGATAATCTTATAGTGAGAATAAATGCCGATCTGGCGAACGATCTCGGAAACCTCCTTCACAGAACAACCTCGATGATAAATCAGAATTTTGAAAGCCTTCCATCTCCGGATCAGGAAGAATCTGTAGATGGGGAATTGAAAAAATTACTTTTGAAGACGATCGATGATTATTTCAAATACATGGATACTTTCAAATTCACAGAAGCACTTATCGAAATATGGGATCTCGTGAAATTTTCAAACAAGTACATTGACATGACAGAACCTTGGCTCTTGGCAAGAGATAAAGCAAAGCATAAAAGACTGGCAACTATTCTTTACAATCTTGTTGATGTGTTAAGAAATGTGATGATCATGATTTCGCCTGTGATGAGTGAAACAAGTGAGAAAATTTCGAAAAGGATAAATCAGCCCGTTGATGTTGTTTTACTTGGATGGAGAAAAGCGGTGCCAGGAGTGAAAATTGAAGTTGGAGATCCACTCTTTCCGAGAATAGATATGACTTTATGGGAAAAGGTGATAAAGATGGAAGAAAAGGAAGAAAAAAAGGTTGAAAACAAACCAGAGGTTTCGATAGAAGATTTCACAAAATTAGATCTTAGAGTTGCAAAAATAATTAAAGCCGAGCGAGTTTCAAAATCAGAAAAGCTCGTAAAGCTTATTCTCGATGTGGCCGGAGATGAAAGGCAGATAGTTGCAGGTATAGGAGCTGTTTACACTCCGGAATCTTTGATAGGCAGGGAAATAATAATCATCTACAATTTGAAGCCCACAAAGCTAATGGGAGTGGACTCAAATGGCATGCTTTTAGCCGCTAAAGATGGAGAAAAACTAAGAATTCTTACAGTTGACGGTTTCGTCGAAACCGGCGCTAAAATTTCATGAGGTGTGAACGATGGAGGAGATAAAAAGATCTATTTCTGATGAACTTGTCGAATCTTACATGAATTATTCGATGAGTGTCATAATAGGAAGAGCGATTCCTGACGTTTGCGATGGTTTGAAGCCTGTTCAGCGTAGAATACTGTACTCAATGAAAGAACTTGCGCTGAAAAATAATGGCCCCACAAAGAAGAGCGCAAGGATAGTCGGAGAAGTTATGGGCAAGTACCATCCTCATGGTGATATGGCAATATACGACGCACTTGTAAGAATGGCACAGAATTTCACGATGAGATATCCTCTTGTTCATGGTCAGGGGAACTTTGGTTCTATCGATCGCGATCCGGCTGCGGCTTCAAGGTATACCGAAGCAAAACTATCAAAAATAGCTGAAGAAATGCTTGAGGATATAGATGAAAATACGGTTAACATGACAATGAATTTTGATAATACGTTGAAAGAACCTGTTGTTCTGCCGTCCAAGCTGCCACAGCTTCTTCTCAACGGGGCATCGGGAATAGCGGTTGGAATGGCCACATCTATTCCTCCGCACAATCTTGGTGAGGTGGTTGATCTCATCGTCAAGTTTATAGAAAATCCCCAGATGAGTGATGACGAGGTGGCGGCTTCTTTAAAGGGTCCTGATTTTCCGACTGGTGGAATTATCATGGATTCGAAAATCATAAATGAAATTTACAAAACGGGTCGCGGTTCGGTGATCGTAAAATCTAAGGTCACAATTGAAGAAAATAAGAAAAGCAGGATAGTTGTAACGGAGATACCTTATGGTGTCTCAAAAGCTTCTCTGATCGAAGAAATAGCTGAATATGCAAAGAATTCAAAAGAAAATTTCATCTCCGATGTTAGGGACGAATCTGACAGAGAAGGGTTGAGAATCGTTATAGAACTTTCGAGAAATTCGGATCCGAATATAACTTTGAACAGGCTTTTGAAACATACTTCTTTAGAATCTCATTTTCCCGTTCACATGCTCGTTATAGATCATGGAAAACCAAAGCTGATGAACCTCAAACAGATCATCAAGGCTTTCGTAGATCACAGATATGAAGTTGTAAAAAGAAGAAGTGAATTCGAACTCGATAGGTTTTCGAAAAGGGCTCATATCGTTGAAGGTTTGATAAAAGCCTCACGCGCCATAGGCACGGTGGTTGACATAGTCAAAAACGCAAAAGATCTTAACGATGCCATCGAAAAATTGATTAACATTCTTTCAGTTTCAAAAGAACAGGCCGATGCGATCCTTGATATGAAATTGCAGCGCCTCACCACGCTTGAGCATAAAAAACTTGACGAAGAATACAATGATCTTATTGAGAAAATGTCAGGGCTCAGAAAACTTTTAGGATCGACTGACAGTGTAATGGAACAGATCAAGAAGGAACTTCTTGAGATGAAAGAAAAATATGCCGATCCAAGAAGAAGTGAAATAGTTGCAAACACTGAAAACATTAACATAGAAGATCTCATCACTGATGATGACATGATCGTTACTATTACGCGCAACGGATATATTTCGTCTACCAAACTTGAGAATTACAAGATGCAGGGTCGTGGAGGCAAAGGCAACATATCGATGAGGACGAGAGATGAAGATTACGTTGAGCATACTTTTGTGACAACGAAATTGAGCTACACGGCTTTCATAACGAATATAGGAAAAGCTTATTTTATAAAAAATTACAACATATTGGAAAGTGATAAAGGAGCAAAGGGCAAACTCATATTGAATTATCTTAACCTTTCAGGATTTGAGAAAATCAGATCCGTACTTTCAATCGGTCGGGAACTCGATCAATCAAAAGAGTTATGGATAGCAACTAAAAAGGGAAGAATAAAGCGCTTGCCTTTAAGCGAATTTTCATTCAAAATCAATGGTGTTTATGGCGTTTATGCTATAAAACTTGATGATGGTGATGAAATAGTTGGAACGGCCATCACGAACGCTGATGAAAATAATATAATATTTTTATCAACGCTAAAGGGAATTGCTGTTGCATTTAAAGGCACTCTTATAAGAAAAATGGGTCGCGCTGCTATGGGAATCATAGGAATAAGACTCCACGAAGGCGATGAGGTGGTTTCAATGATCACTTCGACTGAGAAAGAGGCCGAATCGGTTCAACTGCTCACTATTACGGAACATGGTTACGGTAAACTCAGCAAATTCTCGGATTACACCATACATGGAAGGGGTACACACGGAATAAAAAACCTTAGGCTTACAGAAAAAAATGGTTTTGTTGTTTCCGTTGCTAAAGTAATAGAGTCGGATGAGATAATTGCCGTCACGGCAAATGGGAAGGCCATTCGTTTTAAAGTTTCGGATTTGCGGGTACTAGGGCGGGTATCCCAGGGTGTTAGGTGTGTCAACGTTGATGAAAATGATAAAGTTGTGGCTTTTACCACACTGAAGGGGAACGTTTCTTGAAGGTTGTTTGTGCGGTTGAATATGATGGAACTGCTTTTCACGGTTCTCAATTTCATCCAGATGTTAGAACAGTTCAGGGTGATTTTAATGTTGCACTTGAGAAAATTTTCAAGCAACCTTTAAAAACAGAACTTGCCGGAAGAACGGATGCCGGAGTTCATGCGGATTACCAGATTTTGTCCTTTGATCTCATCAATAAAAGTATGAACGAAAGAAATTTTAAAGACGCCCTGAATTCTTTGCTGCCGGAGGATTTGCATGTTAAAAATGTCTGGTTCATGTCAGATTCTTTCAATCCAAGAAGTTCGGCAACGAAGAGAATTTATCATTATTTCATATACACAGGCATGGAAAAAAATGTTTTTCTAAAAGATAGAGCATGGTGGTTTCCTTATCATCTTGACGTAGAAAAGATGCGTGAAGCATCAAAATATTTAGAAGGAATTCATGATTTTACATCTTTTGCTGCGATCGATAAGGATGATGATCGTAATCCGGTGAGGGTAATTTACAGGATAAGAATTTTAAAAATTTCAAAATTCATACTTGTGCGTGTTGAAGGGAAATCTTTTCTTAGAAGGATGGTGAGAAATATCGTTGGAACCCTCGTGAAGGTAGGAACAGGAGACTGGGAACCCGATCGTGTGGAACAAATTCTTGATTTGAAAAATAGAAAATTGGCCGCCGCCACGGCACCTGCTTTTGGTCTTTATCTTCATCGCGTCTATTTTGAACAAAATCCTCATAGGGAGGTCTCAACTTTTGAGAAAGAGAATCGATGAATTGCTCTTTGAAAATGGTTATTTTTATTCCAGAAGCCGCGCAAAAGAAGAAATACTGTCAGGTAATATTGAAGTTGATGGCAAAATTTGTTCAAAAGCTGGTATGGTGGTTGATGGGAATGTTAAAATATCGATAAAAGAAAAGAATCCTTACGTTTCGCGTGGTGCTTATAAACTTTTAAAAGCAGTTGGTGAGTTTTCTATAGATCTATCCGGCAAGGTTTGCTGTGATCTCGGTGCATCAACAGGAGGATTCACGCAAGTTATGCTTGAGAAGGGGGCAATTTGCGTTTACGCTGTTGATGTGGGTCATGGTGATTTTCGGATCAAAGATCCAAGAGTAATTTTGAAAGAAAAGACAAACGCGCGTTTTTTAAAAAAGGATGATTTTGATCAGGAAATAGATTTTATCTCATGTGATCTTTCATTTATATCTTTAAAACTAATCTTGCCAGTTTTAAGAGAAATTCTAAGCTTTAACGGAAGGGCTGTGTGCCTTATAAAACCTCAATTTGAGGTTGGAGCTGGAAAAATAGGAAATGGAATAGTCAGATCCACAGAGTTGCACATCGAGGTCATTGAAGAAATTGTTAAATTTGCGAAGGACATGGGGTTTGAAATAGGTGGCTTAACATTTTCACCGATCAAGGGATCTTCCGGAAATATAGAGTTTTTGATCGAATTGAATCATTTTGAATCTAAGAAATTAGATGTACTGGAAGTAGTTAATTCATCATGGATTGAGCTGGAGGGAAGGAAAGATGTCCATCATTGATAAGATCTTCGACCCTAACAAGAGCTTCTTGAGGAAGACTGAAGGGATCGTAGATCAGATAAACTCATTAGAAGATCAGATGAAATCGTTATCCGATTCTGATCTTTCTTCAAAAACACAGGAATTTAAAGAAAGACTCTCAAAGGGAGAAACACTTGACGATCTGTTGCCAGAAACTTTTGCCTTAACAAGAGAAGCCGCAAAACGATCGATAGGCCTAAGACCGTTCGATGTTCAGATGGTGGGAGCGATAGCGCTTCACAGAGGTATGGTCGCCGAAATGAAAACAGGTGAAGGTAAAACCCTGGTGGCAGTAATGGCTGCTTATTTAAATGCTCTTGACGGTAAGGGTGTTCATGTTGTGACGGTAAACGATTACCTTGCCAAAAGAGATGCAAAGTGGATGGAACCGGTGTACGAAATGCTCGGTTTAAAAGTCGGTTTTATTCAATCTGAGATGGATCAGGAAGAGAGGCGTGAAGCTTACAGAGCTGATATCACTTATGGTACGAATACTGAAATGGGCTTCGATTATCTCAGAGACAATCTTGCATATCTACCGGAACAAAGAGTCCAGCGTGAACACAACTATGCCATTATAGATGAAGTTGATAGTATATTGATAGACGAGGCAAGAACACCTCTGATAATTTCAGGACCTTCTCAGAGCTCATCCCGCCTTTATAAGCAATTTGCTTCTCTCGCAAAAAAACTTACAAGAGATGAAGATTTCAAAATAGACGAAAAAGATAAAACGGTATCCCTTACCGATAAAGGTATAACGAAGAGTGAAAAGCTTCTTGGAGTTGAGAACCTTTACGATCCGGCCAACATAGAGTACAACTTTCACATGTTGAACGCACTTAGAGCTCTTTATCTTTATAAAAAAGATGTCGATTACATCGTAAGAGGGATGGAAGTTGTTATAGTCGATGAATTTACTGGAAGGATTCTTGAAGGCAGACGGTACAGCGAGGGACTTCATCAGGCGATAGAAGCAAAAGAAGGTGTTCAGATCAAAGAAGAGTCGATAACTTACGCGACTATAACGCTTCAGAATTATTTCTTGATGTATAGGAAGATAGCCGGGATGACCGGAACCGCTTACACAGAAAAAGAAGAATTCGATCAGATATATAAGACGAAAGTTGTTATGATACCGACGAATAAACCTATGATCCGTAAAGATATGAATGATCTGATATATAGAACAGAACAGGAAAAATATAATTCTATCGTTGAAGATGTTGTGAAAAGGTATGAAAAAGGTCAGCCAGTTCTCATAGGGACAACTTCAATAGAAAAAAATGAGAAATTGAGTGCTTTGCTCAAAAAAAGGGGTATACCTCATGAAGTTTTGAATGCCAAGTACCATGAAAAAGAGGCCGAGATAATAGCTAAAGCCGGACAGAAAGGTGCTGTTACGGTTGCAACTAACATGGCAGGTCGTGGTGTTGATATAAAATTGGGTGAAGGTGTTGTTGAACTCGGAGGACTTTATGTGCTTGGTACTGAACGGCATGAATCGCGGCGTATAGACAACCAGCTCAGAGGTCGTTCGGGCCGTCAGGGAGATCCAGGAGAATCGCGTTTTTACATGTCAACCGAAGATAATCTTTTAAGAATTTTCGGTGGTGACAGAATGAAAGCGCTCATGAATACTCTTAAGATATCTGAAGGTGAACCGATCGAGCATTCAATGCTGAGCAGACTCATAGAACAGGCTCAAAAAAGAGTTGAGGGAATTCATTTTTCGATAAGAAAGCATTTACTCGAGCTTGATTCTGTTCTCGACAGGCAAAGAAATGCTGTTTATGCTCACAGAAACTGGATTATTGATGGGACGGATGTCAAAGAACATCTCATGGAAATCTTTGAGGACGTTATCGATAGAAGGACCGAGAATTACCTTTTTGATAAAGATATGGATAATTGGAAATGGGATAATTTTTCCAACGAATTGAAAATGATCTTTCCTTTTTTCTCTTTAGATGGAAAATCGAAAGAAGATCCGGAAAAATTAAAATCCCAGCTCATGGAAGACGTAAAGCAAAATTACGATCTGAAAGTTAAAGAAATAGGTGAAGATCGGGTCTCACAGATATTGAAATACGTCATGCTGAAAGTCATAGATGAGAGATGGAGGTTACATCTTCAAGAAGTAGACTTGCTTAAAGAATCCGTAAATCTTAGGGCTTATGGTCAAAAAGATCCTGTCATAGAGTTCAAAAGAGAAAGTTACGAGCGCTTTGAAGAAATGGTCGATGGTATGTACGATGACATATCTGCGATATTCTTCAGAATAGTCATGGTCGATGAACAGAAAGAAAAAGAACGGGCGCAAAAAGCTTTTTCCGTACTTCAGACCCAGCACTCAGATTTTGAGATTTCAAATGATACGAATGAAAAGAAGCCTGCTAATGTGAACAAAAAAAAGAGAATGCGTATCAAAAGGTGATATAGATGATAAATTACGATCTCAAGGTTAAAATAGACGATGTTCAGAAAAGATACGAAGAACTTTCAAAAGTTTTTGACGAAAAGGGTGTCAGAGCCGAGATAGAGAAACTTGAAAGTCAAACCTCTTACGATGGATTCTGGAATGATTCAAAGACGGCCCAGGAAATTCTGAAAAAGTTTAAGGAGCTCAAAGACCGCTACGAGATGTTCAAGAAGATGAAGTCGAAGATGGAAGAGGTAAAAACCGGCCTTGAACTTGCAGAAGAGGATGAAGAATTTGTCGGGCATCTTGAAGAAGCTTCTGATGATGCAAGAAAATTCATAGAGCATTTCGAGCTTGTCATGATGTTAAATGGTCAGTTTGACGATCTGAACTGTTACCTCTCAATACACCCGGGGGCTGGTGGAACTGAATCACATGACTGGGCGCAGATGCTTTTAAGAATGTACGTTAGATGGGCTGAAAGACGCGGCTTTGAAGTAGAAGAAGTCGACATCCAGCCAGGCGATGAGGCCGGCATAAACAGTGCTATGATTTTTATAAAGGGTGAATACGCTTATGGCTTTTTGAAATATGAGAGAGGAGTACACAGACTCGTTAGAATTTCTCCTTTTGATGCTGCTAAAAGAAGGCATACATCTTTTGCGTCGATCAATATTTTACCTGAATTTAAGGAAGGTGTAGAGGTTGATATAAAAGACGAAGATCTCAGGATAGATACGTATAGAGCATCCGGTGCGGGAGGTCAGCATGTCAACAGGACAGATTCAGCTGTTAGAATAACTCACATACCAACAGGAATAGTCGTTGCCTGTCAAAACGAAAGATCGCAGCTTCAAAATAAGGAGACGGCCATGAGAATTTTGAAGGCTAGACTTTATCAGGTTGAACTGGAGAAGAGACATGCAGAAATTCAAAAAATTCAGGGCACTTTGAAAGAAATAAGCTGGGGAAGCCAGATAAGATCTTACGTTTTTCAACCTTATTCGATGGTTAAAGATCACAGGACAGATCACGAAGCCGGTAACATCCAGGCGGTGATGGATGGCGAAATCGACGATTTCATTTACGCCGAACTCGTTTTCTTCGCTAAGATGGGCATTAGCGATATTTGAAATTTTTTCTTCGACGGTCTTTGCAATTCCAATTTACGTTTCGACCCAGGCTGGTGTGAATACAGAAATCATTCCGGAGGTAAATCAATGGAATCAAGAGTTCTGGGATTCTCTTGGTGAAATATGGGGTGTTTATCCAACCAAACCTGTTTACATGATCATCACGAAAGATAATTTTGGCCCTGAAATGGGTTTCACATCTCCATATTCAAATTATTTTGAAGTTATGGTGAATTTAAGATATCCTCTTTCAGAGACACGCGGGATAATTGCACATGAATTGATGCATGTTTTTCAATTTTCGTGGATGGAAAAGTATGGTCGTACTATGCCGCTTTGGATAATGGAAGGACTGGCCACGTGGTATGGTGGAAAAATGGGATATTACCCATCTTCTCTCGGTTATAATCCTTTCCTTTTTCAATCCGTGGATCCCCTGAAGTATGAAAATTATCCAAATAGTGATCTGAAATTGGAAGAGTATTATGCTGAAGTTTATGCACTTTTCACATCTATCGATAAAAAAGTAAACCTTCAGAGTGCACTTCCAGGGATTCTTCAGAATGTTAAAAATGGTCAAACGTGGGAAGAAGCTTTTTCAAAAGTTTTGGGAGAAAATTTCGATATGTTCTATTCAAATTGGAGGAAAGAAATATTCATTTATACTTTACTTGGATTGATAGGAATATGGGGAATATGGATAAGTCTTCCGGCTTTTCTGATATCTGTTTTCCTTGTAAACTTTCTACGCTCTCCCAGGGCAGAGGTTGATAATATCGATGAAAATGAAATAGAGAAACTTGAAAAGCTCTACGGAAAAGAGTACTGGAAAGATGGAGACAAAGATATTGATGAAAAAGATCATAGTGATGGTAGGACAGAATGATCAAAATTATGGGCAAAGATTAATTTACAGGAAGATCCATTCCATTTTGAAAGAAAAGGGAGTCGAAAGTGTCTTCCCAAAGATGTCTATGAGTATGATAGGGATGCTTCCTTTTTATGACGGAGTGCTTTTCGCAGGGAAGATAAGAGGATTTCTTGAAGATCTAATAGTTTTAGATGCTGCAATAGAACTTGGTAAACCTGTCTTCTTCTTTGGATTGAACGTAGAAAATACTAAAAATTATGATCTCTATCATCTTTCAACCATTCTTATGAGTCCTTTAATAAGTGGTTTTGTCACTGATGAAGTATCACTGAAGTGGGCATCATTGTGGGCGGGATCAAGGATTAAAAAAGGAATAGATCTTGCGAATATTTATCTTATAGATCGCGCAAAACACGAGAAATCGAAATTTGCTATCTTCGCTCCATCAAAAGATGGAATATTGAGATCATGTGTCGGAAAGAGCTGGTTTCCCAAGATGGATTCAAAGGTAATTGTCGAGGATCCAGGAGATTCTGAAACCGCCGCGAAATTTGCTCAGCAGATAAATGCTGAAGATGTCGTACTACTCTTTCAAACAGATGACATAATTCGGGCTGTTCAGAATGCAAAGTTTGTACTTTCAGAAAAATTTTATGTGACCCTCACAGCCTGTGCATTTGGAGTACCCTTTTCTCACATAGGAAGAAAGGCCTTGAGATATTTTGGAAAGAATTTCTCTGAAAATACAATTTCAGAAGATGAGATAGAACTTGCACTTGCCATTCAAAATCTCAAAGATATGGAATCGGATCGTTTCCATTCTTTCAATTTGAGGATCTCGGAGGAATACAGATCGATGATCGATGACCTAAATGAATTTCTAAAATAAGCATGATCTCCGATCAGCTGTTAATTTGGAAGGCATAGATGTAATTGTTTAGAGAACCAACAAAGATAGTATTTCCCATAACAAACGGTTTCGAATTAACAATGGATCCCATTTTAAAATCCCACTCTACTTTTCCAGCTTCAACGCAGTAAAGATAACCATTCTGTGTCCCGAAATAAATTCGCCCATCGCTATTCACGTTTGGGGTTGTGCTCACCGTATCATCAATTCTCAGATACCATTTTAAAATTCCATCGGAGTTCAGAGCATAAATGTAACTTGAAGGCAGGAATCCATTTATGTTCGCACTGACGTATACAGTTTTACTTTTATAAGCCGGCGCTTCATTTATGACGCCACCGGTTGCAAATCTCCATACTAATTTGCCCTCCGCATTCAAATGATAAAGGTAACCATCTTGTGTTCCAAAATAAAGATCACCATTATCTCCAATCGAAGCACTACCGTATATTGGAGATTTGCATACATAGGACCATTTCAATTTACCATCAGAATTAATGGCGTATAAATCTCCCTCCATTGATCCGATATAGATCGTTTTATCATATATCACAGGACTCGATCTGACAGGGCCTTTCCCAAGATCATATTTCCATTTCAAAATTCCATTTTGGCTGACGGCATAAAGCGTACCATCATTCGATGTGAAATAAATTGTCCCATTTTTTCCTATCGCCGGTGTCGAGTCCACAGGATCATTTATTTCAACTTTCCATAAAAGTTTTCCGGACTGCGTTAAGGCATAAAAAATACCATTACCGGATCCAAAATACACGGTTCCGCTCTTTTCTATAATAGGACTTGAAAAGATCGGACCGCCGGTGTAAAATTTCCATTCAAGATTTCCATATTTATTTAAAGCATAAAGATAGCCATCGTAAGAACCATCGTAAATAGTTCCGTTCAATCCAACGGCCGGACCTGAAAGCACATGGCCGTCCGTTTTGTAAGCCCATTTAAGATAAACTTGATTTGAATTTGAACTTTGATTCCCTGCAAAAGTCGGTGCAAAGAAACGGCCGACAACTATTAAAACGAGGATGATCAAAGACCAAAGCACCCACCATGATGTTTTTTTCAAATTTTTACCTCATCAAACCCATGCGACACACTTTTCAAGAAGTTTTTACAAGCAGTGAAAGATCTCCAAAATTCATGAAAAGCAGATCGACATTTTTCAAAAATCCAAGTCTGTTCAATCTTAGATCCTCTCTCGGAGACATGACAAAAACTTTGTTAAAATAATCATCTATCAACGGTTTCATGGATTTTAGATCTGCGAAAGCTTCATCGTAATTAAGATGGTCGAGCGCATTTTGAATCTTTGGCATATTTTCGATGTAAGACATAAAGAGTGGCTTCTCATCATCATCGAAAAGTTCAACATGATAATCCATCGAATTATGAATTCTCGAAATGTTATGCACTCTCGTGTAAGCGATCACGAAATCATCAAAGTCTGAATTTTTCCTGTTCTTTTCTATTGTTTGCGCTGAAAGTTTTGCCCTTAATGGTCTGTTCCATAGTTCGGCAACAACCTTTGAAACGTCCTGAGAAATAGAAAATTTTTCTTTTAGGATGATTTCAAGTCTACCTTTGAAAAAGTCTGCAAGTTCTTTTTTCGATACCTTTTTATCAAGTAAAGATTCACAAACAGAAATTCCTTTTTCCAGATCTAAGTCCCATTCTAAACCGCTCAATATCCTTAAAATGGCAAAAACTTTTTTTCTCAATGCGTATGGATCCCGCGATCCTGTCGGAATTTCACCTATTGAAAAATTAGCAACAATCGTATCAAGTCTATCAGCAACACCTATTATGGCACCTATCGTATCTGATGGCAGATCTCCTTCAAGCCCATCCGGAGCGTACTGATCTATTATAGCGTTTATAACTCTTGGAGCTTCACCCTGGATCTTCGCATAAAAGCTCCCGACCGTACCTTGAAGTTCTGGAAATTCATAAACCATATTGGTCCCCAGATCACTTTTCGAAAGAACCGACGCTCTTTCGACAAGCTCGATCTCCTTCTGACCAAAATTTAATGTTCTAGAAAGTTGAGATGAAAGTGCCCTTATTCTTTTGACTTTATCTGCAATCGTGCCAAGCTCCTTCTGGAAGGTCATCCCTGTTAGCTTTTCGTTGAAATGTTCAAGAGTATATTTCATATCTTCTTTCATATAAAATTCTGCATCGGACAGTCTTGCATTTATAACACGTTCATATCCTTTCTTAACGTTCGTACTCCTTAAATCAGGACCATCTTGGAAGGCTAAAAATTCATTTGAAACTTTCCCGTCCATTCTCGTTATAAAAGTTCTCTGGTGATGGCGTAAAACTGTTTTTAAAACCGGCTGGGGAAGATTAAGATATTCATTTTTGAATTGGCCTATAACAGGCTGAGGAAATTCTGTGATAAGAGCGATCTCATGAACAAGTGCATCATCTTCGATAATATCGAGCTTGCAATTCTCTATTGCTTGCCTTATCATCTTTTCTCTATCATCTATACTTATCACGACCATATTGTCCTTGAGGGTATGTTCATAATTTTGCGCATTCTTGACAGCGATCTCTTTCTGAAGAAATCTATGCGATTTCGTGAGATTTGACGAACTCTTCCCCATGAATTCGAATTTAATGACCGTACTATCCATCAAAGAAAGGATGGAATGCACAGGCCGCGTGTAAGCGTGATCTCCATTTCCCCACTTCATTGGCCTGGTGAACTGA
Organism: Mesoaciditogaceae bacterium; assembly: GCA_031962125.1. Classification (GTDB taxonomy): domain Bacteria; phylum Thermotogota; class Thermotogae; order Mesoaciditogales; family Mesoaciditogaceae; genus JAVRKU01. The sequence goes on from JAVRKU010000007.1 coordinate 26,954, forward strand.
AAAGAGCTGAAAATTTTTGGAAGAACCTGTGGAAGTATCTCAATTGTTGGTTTACCTTTTTCCTGTCTTTTCAAATAAACGTACCTTCCACCGTTTGCTTCCATTATCACGATCTCGTCAGGTTGTGCATTGTTGGATCTTAAAAATCCATCGAGAGCTTTTGTAGGTCTCCCACCTTTATAAGCAACCTGCTCAGAGGGACCCTTCTTTTCGACGACTGTATCTTTCTGCAATTCCTGAAGATCATGAACAATAAATCCAAACCTTCGTGCAGTTGAGAACACTTCAATCTCTCCGTGATCGATTCTTTCATTTTTAAGTATCTCTTCTACGTAAGATCCGAGTGATCCAGCGATCATATCTATATCAGACGGAGGCATCTCCTCTAATAAAAGTTCAACGATATAATCAGTCATTTGAAACGCCAGCTTTCAGAAAATTCTGTGCGCATTTACGTGCCATTCCTCTTATTCGTGATATATAGTTTTGCCTGTGAGAAACAGCTATCGCACCACGCGCATCAAGAAGATTGAAAATGTGAGATGATTTTATGACTTCGTCGTATGCAGGTCTGTAGAGATCTTCTTCTATCAAACTGTCGAATTCTTTTGAATGTTTCTCGAAGAGATCGAAGAGCATCTGTGTGTCTGCAGACTCAAAATTGAATTTCGAGAATTGTCTTTCATTTTCAAGATAAAGATCACCATAAGTCGTCGTATCATTCCATCTGGCATCATATACATTTTCAACATTTTGAAGATACATTGATATTCTTTCAACGCCGTACGTTATCTCAAGAGGGATTCTGGCAAGATCAACGCCTCCGAATTGTTGAAAATATGTGAATTGTGTTATCTCCATACCATCGAGCCAAACCTCCCATCCTATTCCCCAGGCACCTAATGTGGGCGATTCCCAGTTATCCTCAACGAATCTTATGTCGTGTGCTTCTATTCCAAGCCCGAGTGTTTTGAGAGAATCAAGATAAAGTTCCTGTGAATTTTCTGGCGAAGGAAGGACTATGACCTGGTATTGAAAATATTTCTGCATTCTGTTAGGATTTTCTCCGTATCTTCCATCTGTTGGTCTTCTGCACGCCTGAATGAAAGCGCGTCGTGCGTCTTTCTGTCTTAGAACTGTGAAAAATGTTGATGGATGGAACGTTCCGGCTCCCATTTCCATATCGTAGGGCTGATCTATGACTGCACCGTTTCCCGCCCAGAAATCATTCAATTTAAAAATAAGCGATTGAATGTTCATTTCAAATCCTCTTCTTTCATAACATGTGCACATCTATCACAAAGAGTGGGATATTCTTCATCTTTACCAACATTTTCTGAATATTTCCAGCATCTTTCGCATTTCTGACCGGTTGCATGTTCAACTTTGATCTCCAGTATTTCTCCAGAATCGATAGAAACTTCAGATACTATCAAAATATCTGCGAGATCTCTTTCAAGCGATCTCATAATTTGCAGATCCTCTTTGCTTGCCTTTATGCTAAGAGCTGCCTCAAGAGGATGACCTATGCGACCGGACTGACGTTCTTCTTCGAGTGCCTTCAAAGCAACATCTCTTATTTCTCTTATTCTCGTCCATTTTTTGATCAGTACCAGATCTGTCATTTTTTCTTCAGGCCAGAGCTCGAGATGGACACTTTGAAGTTTTTTGAACGGAATGAGATCGTAAACTTCTTCGGCTGTGAAGGGAAGAATCGGGGCTAAAAGCTTCAAGAGTGTCATGCCTGTTTCATAGAGAACCGTTTGGGCAGATCTTCTCTTTGATGATCTTTTGCCTTCCGTGTAAAGTCTGTCTTTGAGTATATCGAGATAGAAAGCGCTCATATCAACAGTTATGAACTCAGAGATCGCATGATAAACTTTATGAAAATCGAAGTCTTCGTAATATTGAGTTACATTTTTGACAAGCTCGTTCAAAATTTCGAGCGCATATCTGTCTATCTCAGGTAAAATTTCGACACGATCCTTTTCAGGATCGAAATCAGATATGTTGCCGAAGATGAATCTCATAACATTTCTAATCTTTCTGTAAGTCTCCACCTGTTTTTCAAGTATTCCAAATGAAACCCTTACATCATTTTTGTATTCGGTAGATGCGACCCACAGTCTTAGAACATCCGCACCAAATTTTTTTATGACATCTAAAGGATCGATAACATTTCCAAGAGATTTTGACATTTTCTGATCATTTTCATCTCTGATGAAACCATGCGTCACGACTGTTTCATAAGGAGATCTATTATCGCGGATCATACCGAGAAGGAGTGAAGATTGAAACCATCCTCTGTGCTGGTCGCTTCCTTCGAGATAAAGTGCGGCCGGATACAGGCCCCTCGGTTTGAGAACCGATTCAAAGGATGAACCTGAATCTATCCAGACATCCATAACATCGTAAAGTTTTTCAAATTCAGTTCCGCCACATTCAGGACACCTGTAATCTTTGGGGAGAAGTGCTTTTGCGTCCCATTTGTACCACACATCTCCTCCTTCTTTTTCAACGATATCAGCAATGTGTCTGATTATTTTTGCATCCATCACAACATGACCGCAATTTTTACACTTGAAAGCGGGTATTGGCATGCCCCAATCTCTTTGGCGCGATATACACCAGTCAGGTCTCATTTCGATCATCGAGGAGATTCTCGTTTCACCCCAGGATGGTACCCACTTAACCTCATTTTTTATGGCGTTTAAAGTTCTTTTTCTCAGATCAAGCTTATCGACTGATATGAACCATTGTTCTGTCGCACGGAAAATAAGAGGGCTGTGGCATCGCCAGCAATGGGGGTATGCATGTTTGAATTCTTCTTTTGCGACGAGTTTTTCGGATTTTTTGAGATCTTCTATTATGATGTTGTTTGTTTTGAAGATGTTCATGCCGCCGTATTTTGGAAGTGATTTGATATAATTGCCGTATTCATCAACCGGTGAAAAAATTTCAAGGCCGTAACGCTTACCGGTCATGTAGTCTTCTTCACCATGCCCGGGTGCCGTGTGAACCGCACCTGTTCCTGTGTCTGTTTCAACATAATCGGCCATTACTATGGGCCTTTCCTGTCCGTAAAGAGGATCGATGAGCTTTTTCAACTCAAGGGTACTTCCTTTCAAATCTCCGACGATCTCATATTTTTCTATTCCGGTCTTCTTCATGACATCCGCAACAAGATTTCTCGCTAAAATCCATCTTTCATCTCCCACACGAACTGTTGCGTAATCAACGGACGGGTTGAGAGCAACTGCCCTGTTAGCCGGAAGCGTCCACGGCGTCGTTGTCCATATTATGACATATGTTTTTGGATCTTCGACAAATTGGAATTTCACGTAAATGGATGTTGATACTTCATCTTTGTATTCTACCTCTGCTTCTGCAAGTGCCGTATGATCAACACTGCACCACATAACGGGTTTGTTTTCTCTGTAAACCATACCCTTTTCAACGGCATCGGCAAAAATTTCATATATGCCTTTTTCGTAAGATTTATCCATCGTCAGATAAGAATTTTCCCATTCACCAAAGATACCAAGGCGCTTGAACTGTTCTTTCTGTGCCCCAACATATTTTTTAGCGTAATCGGCGCATTTTTTTCTTATCTCGATACGTTCCATTGATTTCATTTTATCTCCGAGATCTACAGCAACCTTATGCTCTATCGGAAGTCCGTGAGTATCCCACCCAGGAATGTAGGGAGAGTCATAACCACGCATTGTCCTATATCTGATGACAAAGTCCTTCAAAATTTTGTTTAAAGCCGTTCCTATGTGTATATTTCCATTGGCATAAGGAGGACCATCGTGAAGGACATATTTGGGCGATCCTTTTCTTGCCTTTCTTATAAGATTATAAACATCATCTTCTTCCCACTTTTTAAGTATCTTGGGCTCTTTTTCAACAAGATTTGCTTTCATTGGAATGAGATCGGTTGGAAGATTCAAGGTTTCTTTATAATTCAATTCACACCTCCAGAAGTTCTTTAACTTTTTGCTTCATCTCGCTCATATTAGAGGATTTAACCGTGTAATCGTCTGCAGCCCAACTTGACATGTCACTGCGATAGTGAGAGTAGGCCGTCAAAATTAGAATCTTAAGAGGCTTTTTCATTTCCCTTATCTTTCCGGCAACTTCCAAACCATTCATGTTAGGCATTTCAATATCGAGAGTAACCAGATCCACATCGTGGGAAGAAAGATATTCAAGGGCCTCTTTTCCATCCTTTGCGGTCGTAACGCTATACCCTTCATCTTCAAGTTCTTCTTGAATCAACATTCTTACAGGCTCTTCATCCTCAACGACGAGTATCTTCTTTTGTTCTTTTGTCATCACTTAACCTCCTTTTGTTGAGCATTTTGCGGAAGCTGAACTGTGAATGTCGTTCCCGTTCCGTCACTTTTGACGGTTATCTTTCCGTAATGCTCATCTTCGATTATCTTTCTGCATATCGCAAGGCCAAGGCCCGTTCCGTATGTCTTGGTCGTGTAGAAAGGCTGAAAGATCTTTTCCATCTTATCAGGTGGTATTGGTTCCCCGGAGTTCCAGACATCTATATAAACAAAATTGCTGTCAGAGTAAGTTTTCACTTTTATCGTTCCGGATCCTGTAATGGCTTCAAAGGCATTCTGAACAAGATTTATTATCACCTCTTTGATATGATTAGGTTCAACCAGCAACGAAAGATTCGCATCAGATTTTTCAAATTCAACGTTTACACCCTGAAGTTTGAATTTCTCGTAATAAAGTGTGATCACATCATCGATGAGATCATTTATCGATCTTTGAACAAAGTCTTCATGTTTTTCATGTCTGCTGAACTCGAGAGTCTGGTTCACCATGTCTTCAAGACGTTTTGTCTCAGAAAGAATTATATCAAGGTACTTCAACAACTTTTCATCTTTGGTAACATTTTTTGCCCTCTGTGAAAATCCACCTATTGCAGAAAGAGGATTCCTTATCTCATGAGCTATCTTTGCCGACATTTCACCAAGTATTGCGAGGCGTTCACGGTTTCTCAATTCCATCTCAAGTGTATGGCGGCGCGTGACATCCTCGAACATAGCTATGTAACCAATTATCACGTCTACATCTTTCTCTTTTAAGGGCGAAAATGTAGCGTTCAAGAATACCTCCTTACCATGCAATTTAAATTCATAATCGCTAAGTGTTATTATTTCTTTAGTATCGTAAATTCTTTCGGCTACATTTATAAGGTCCGAAAATTCAGGACCAAGAATATTAATGCTTGCACCTATCATATTGGATCTTTCAAATTCGAAGAGTTCTGAACTTTTTCTGTTCCATTCTAAGATTTTGTTATCTCTGTCAACGACCATGATCGCAACATCAAGATTTTCAAGAATATTTTGCAAGAAATCTTTGAAATACTCGGCCGATGATCTTTGTTTTTCAAGATTTACTGTTTTTTCAACGAGCTCGGCATAGCTTTTCAAAGATTCGATCGTAAGTCCAACGCTCTCAGAAAAAATTTCAAGCATATCTATGACATCATCGGCAATAGGAGTATTAGTGAATTTGTTATCAAGTATTATCGTTCCGAATATCTCTCTTCTACCTATTAGCGGGATGCAAACGAATTCTTTAACGTTAAGCAATCCAAGTAGCTCTGGAAATTCTTCTCCTCTCTGGGCGACAAGTGCCGGTGTGACATGTACTATCTTAGATCTGTTTATGACTCTATCAAAGATATAATCACCCGTGTAAGAAAAGGTCTTTCCTTTTGCATAGGAGGTGAGACCTCCAGAAATATCTATCTGCATTGCAACTTCGTAAAGATACTGGGAAAAGTCAGCATATTTCTGTTCTTTCTCTTTTGCGATAGACCATTGTGCCGCAACTTCCTTCTCCGATGCAGGGCCGAGCCATTCACGTGCCATAAGCACTTTATTTTTTTCATCTTTTTCAAGAAGTAAAGCCCTGTTGAATTTAAATCCTGCATTTGACGTCAATGCTATAAGAACTATCTTGTATATGTTCTTTATGTCCTGAGTATGCCTCAAAGCTTGAAGTGTTTTCTGAAGAACATTCAGAAGTCTTACCTGTTCTTTTTCATAATTTATGTAATCTTCGCTCTGTTTTTGAAGATCTTTCAACCTTGAATTTTCTTTTTCGAGTCTTAAATAAAGTTCTATCTGGGTAAGATTCATCCTCAGACGGTTGATTATCGAATTCAGAATAGAAAGATCGAAATCGTCAAAATGCCTGTAAGTACGATAAAAGTCTGTGTTTTTTCTGTTCATAAGCATCATGACACCGATCAGAATTCCGTCCCTCACTATTGGAACACCTACCGCCGATTTAACGGGGAAAGAGAAGATATCGAGCGTTGCTCTTGGATCAACTTTAGATGCCGTTGAAAGAAGTGGAGTCATGTTTTGCGCAATCCAGCCAACCATGCCATATCCTACCTCAACCCTTCTTTTTAATATTCCATCTTCCGGTACCCCGGAAGCGTAAGAAAGGATGAGCTCCTTATCACCTAACAACCATATCGTTCCGTGTTCTGCATTCAAAACTTTTACGGCGAAGTCGAGAACAGTTTTGTAAAGTTCATCTACATCTATGGGTATGGAACTGAGAATATTATCTAACTCTTCTATTGCAGAAAGCTTGGCTATCGTTGCGATCTTATTTTCGAGTTCTAAAGAAATATTTAACAGTTCCGCGATCTGTCCTGTCTGATGATCTTCAAGATTTTTATCTGCATCGAGAGTTACAAGACCGACAAGTTTAAGTTTATCTTCCGATCTTACAGGAATGGCTATCTTATCGTTATATTTAAATGGTTTTGAAAGATCCACGCTTATTTCGGTGATCTTTATTTTTGATCTATCCTGGGAGATCTGATCATTTGAGGCCATCAATCTCAGCTGTTTGTGATCTTCTTCATAAACATATATGCAAACGTTATCCGATCCTGACATTTCTTTTATCAGAGTTAAGAGGGCTTTCAATCGATCATCAAAATTTTGCCGATTCAAGATATCTAAAAATATGTCAGAAAATGATTCCATAGAATATCGCCTCGAAATCTTTTTTTATCTTTTCAACATGCGTACCGTTCCAGTAAACTCTTCCGCAGTTGGGACATCTTTTGAAATGATCAATGGAGAGAAAAATCCTTTCAGGAACAAGATCTTTTACCACCTCAGAAGGTACATCAACCAGCAAAGAGTTACATTCCGTACATCTCGTAAAAAGTCTCATCTCTTTTGATATCGAATACCTTTTCTCTACTTCGCACATTTGATCTGTCCATTTCTCACTCAAAATCAAAAAAGACTCACCGAGATAAGATCTCCATCTGTCCCTCGATTTTGTGAGAAAAATTCTGCCTTCTTCAAAGCTCCCATCCCATTTCTCGGCATCGAATCCAAGCAATCTTATTTTTTTCATGAGCTTCCCTATGGTATCATCACAGAAGAACATTCTCATATCGAAATTATAACATTCGAGGTGGAAATTTTGATAACGGTTCTATCCCCAATGGCGGGTGTGACGGATAAAAGTTTTAGAAAACTCTGTGCATCTATGGGTGCAGATGTAACTTTCACCGAAATGATCAGCGTTAATGGTTTAATAAGAAAAAACAAAAAAAGTTTTCAGATGCTTCCAAAAGAGGAAGAAAATGCTGTTATTCAGCTTTTTGGGAATGATCCTGACCTTTTTTTCAAAGCTTTTAACCTAATTGAAAAACAGGCAAGATGGATCGATATAAATGCGGCTTGCCCGGTATGGAAAGTTATCAAACACGGATACGGAGCTTCATTGATGAGAGATCCTGTACTTTTAAGAAAAATAGTTGAACGGTTTTCTTCATCAGGAGTCAAGGTTTCAGTGAAAATTAGGATAGGCTGGGAAGATAAAAAGAATTTTTTAGATGTTGCGCAGGCTGCCGCAGATGGTGGAGCTTTTCTTGTGATAATTCACGGTAGAACTGTCGAACAGGGTTACTCTGGAAAGGCGGACTGGGAGCCCGCAAAATTGTTGAAAGAAAGAATGAAGATCGAGATCGGACTTTCTGGAGACATCTTCACACCGGAAGATGCTTTTAAAGCGATGAATTACGTACATCCAGACTATATTTTCGTGGCCCGTGGTGCAATAGGAAATCCATGGATCTTCAAAGAGATCAAAGATCTCATCGATAATCGAGAAGTTTCATATCCCGGACCAGAGGAAAGAATAAAAATTATAAAAAAACATCTCGATATGGAGATCGAAGAGTATGGTATTCATGGTATAATGATATTCAGAAAGTTTTTAGTAAGATATCTTAGAAATTTGCCTGGATCTCACGAAGTAAAAGAAGAATTCATGAGATCCAGCGATTACGAAAGATTGATCGAGGTTTTAGATCTTTATTTTGGTAAGCTTATCTCTTGCGAACAGGGAGGCGTTGAAGGTGGAAATATTGAAAGTAAGTTCTAAATCGAATCCAAATTCGGTAGCAGGTGCAATTGCCGGTGCACTTGGCAAAGAAGAATCAGTTGAAATTCAGGCTATCGGAGCAGGAGCCGTTAATCAGGCAATTAAGGCGATAGCTGTTTCAAGGCGTTTCATCAACGAGAATGGTAAAGACATAGGGATGATCCCCGGTTTCGTCGAGATTGAAATAGGAGGGGAAAAAAGAACGGGTATCTCGATGAAAGTTTTCATAACGGGCGAATATAAAAAAGAGCAGGGAGATCATCAGGAAGTTTCTAAAAGTTTCTAATGGTTGATCGTGTTGATAAGGAAGAAATAAAAGAAATAATAAGAGCCTGCGCCGAGGACCAGAATCTTCGGCGCATTATTTTTGAAATCGATCAGATGGATGAAGGGCACAAAGCACTTTTTGCCAGAAAAATAGATGTGTATTTTTTTTCCAGATCATCTAAAGAAGATGCACAAGCTTACAGATTTTTCAAATTTGTTCTTGACGATCAGATAAGAGAGAACGTGATCGTGCTTTTGAAAGGAGGGTGATATCACGAAAGAAAATAAATTAAGTGTTGGCGGCCAGGCTGTCATAGAAGGTGTCATGATGAAAGGATTGAAAACAGTCGTTGCCGTTAGAAAGAAGGATGGGACGATAACTGTTTCCGATTACGGTCAGATGGTAAGACCGTCTGGATGGAAGGGATGGCCATTGATCCGTGGAACCTTTGTCCTTTACGATTCTTTGGTGAGCGGGATAAAAGCGTTGAATTTATCGGCAAATATGTCAGGAGATGAAGATTCACAGCTTACCGGTAAAGATATATTCTTTGCGCTTTTGCTTGCTCTCGGTATGGCCGTTGGTCTTTTCTCCATCTTACCTGTTTTAATAACTTCAATCTTTGCATCTTTAAGAAATAACGGTGTGCTCTTTGCCCTTGTAGAGGGCGTAATAAGAACTGTGATCTTTCTTGCGTACGTTTGGATAATAGCCCTCTTTCCAGACATAAAAAGGGTTTTTCAGTATCACGGGGCAGAACATAAATCTGTTTATACCTATGAGGCCGGCGAAGAGCTTGTCGTTGAAAATGCAAGAAAATATTCCACACTTCATCCAAGGTGTGGAACGAGCTTTTTGATGATAACAATGGTAGCAGCGATAATCGTTTTCAGCATCGTAGGTGGTCTGGATCCAACGATGAATATCTTCTGGAAGATATTCTGGAGGATAGTTTTAATACCCGCAGTTGCAGGACTTGCATATGAATTCCAGAGATTGACGGCAAAACATCTTGACAATCCTTTTTTCAGGGCTTTAGCCCAGCCTGGTCTTTGGCTTCAAAAATTAACCACCAAAGAACCGGACGATGCACAGCTTGAGGTTGGGCTTGCGGCTTTGAGGGCATCTTTGAACATAAAAGAAGAGAAAGTTGGAAAGGTTGATACTCAGAGCGTTGCTCAATGAGGATAGAGCATGGCTTTTTCCTGAGAAAACTTACCTCTGAAATTCTTCTCTTTCAAGAGCATGTGTGAATCGAGATCGCAGTGTGCAAAGGCTCCAGTTCCGGCGGCAAAGTGGACACTTTGACTTATTCCAAGACTCGATTCGGACATACATCCTATCATCAGGCCTGTATTTGATGCCTTAGCCATTTCAACTATTGCTAAGGCATCTGATATGCCTGACTTCATGAGTTTTATGTTTATGAAATCAACACATTCATTTTTTATGAGCGTAAAAGCATCATACATAGTCTTCGAGCTTTCATCAGCGGCTATCGGGATCGAAGAATTTTCTCTTATCAATCTAAGTCCCTCGAAATCATTCCATATTACGGGTTGCTCGAAGATCTTTACATTGATATTGTTGTCGTAAAGATACCTTGAGAACTGGATAGCCTCTTTCGGGGTGTATCCTTGATTGGCATCGATAACATATTCTGCTCCTTTTGTGGCTTCAGAGATTGCTGAAATTTTTTCCATATCTTCTTTAATATTTTCTCCAACCTTTATCTTCAAATTTATGAATCCTTCTTTGAAAATTTCGGTGGCTTTCTTCACCATTTTGTCAGGCGTGTCTATACTTACAGTTTTGTCAGTGATCAAGCTGTCTGTCGATCCGCCAAGAAGCTGGTAAACGGGAAGCCCAATTGAATTAGAAAGCGCGTCAAGTACAGCATACTGGATGGCTGCTTTGACGCTTGGGGCTGATCTTGAGAATCTATCCATTATCCTGAATATTTTAGAATAATTTCTCACATCCATCCCGGAGATCATCTCTTCAATCGTTGATCTCAGCTGCAAAAGTGACTGAACGATCTCACCGTTAACCCTGTAGGAGGGCGAGGCCTCTCCCATGCCGTAAGTTCCATCATCTAATGTTATCTCTATTTCTATGTTGTCCGCATAATTTCTTGAGCTTCCTGCAATCCTGAAAGTTTCTAAATATTCATACCTTTTAAGATCAAAACCAAGATGTGAAATTTTATACATATAACACCCCTTTCTAATTTTCAAATATATTTTACACTTATTAGTCTCATGATGTTCGTCAAGATTACGATATACTGATTCAACTTTAAAAGTCGAATGTTCATTCATCCATCTCTTACGGCTTCGGCAGGCACCCTCTCGATGTCTGGTCCTCACTGCGCTGCGGAGGCCATCTCGAGGGCATCCTGCCCTCCGCTAAGATTCGGAATTTAAAGTTGGTTTAGTATAGTTAGCAAAATATTGAGCGAAAAGTTTTATAATATTATGATTTGCTGAAAGGGGGGAAAAATGAAGAAATTCTTTTTTATTTTTCTTATCTTTATACCCATTGTTTATGGATGGGCAAATTCGCTTCAAATATCAGCATTGAGTGCAAATCCTGTCTTTTTTCTGAAAGGGGGAAATGTAACTCTATCTTTATCTGCCTCACCCGTATTAAATGTTAGTAAGGCGACTGTATCTCTTTATAATTTTTCAACAGGTTCAACGACGATACTTTATAATCCTTACCTTTCTGGCAATACTTACATATGGAATTTTTATGTTAACGATTCTGCCGATTACAGAGCTCAGGCCATTTTGTTTACAACTTATGGCAGCACTGTTTTATCTAACTTGGCGACATTCACGACAAATATACCTGCCGCAAGTGTCCAATCTACAATAGTCATAATCCCGTTCATATCCGATAACATGCCATCCTACTCTATACCTGTAAAAAATATAGGATCGAAGATTTTGTCTTTCACATGTATTTCATCGCCTACGGGTCTTGCGATTTCTCCACAATCTGGTCAGATATTGCCATCTGAAAGTACGAATATTTCCATCTCTTTGAGTGGATTCTTTTTGCCGGGGCAAAATTACACCATAGATGCCATCCTTAAAACAAACGATCCAAGACCCAACATGGCAAATTATTTGCTTGCAAGATTTCTAATGGGACCCGATGGAATCGAGATCACACCTGTTCAAATTTCAAATACAGAGGTGACAGTCGGCAGTAATGTTTCTGTCAATTTTTCTATTCTTTATCATAATGTGAATATATCTTACGTTTATCTGATATGGTCGATGCCTGGAAAAACACAAACATTTAATCTTCCAATAAATGGAAATGATTTTTCTTCGAGCATAAGTACGACAGTACCCGGAACTTATACTCTATCAACAATCCTCGTAGGATACACCTACGGGAACCAAAATCTTCAACTCGTTATCTCTCCGAATCTCAATGTGAAAGTGTTAAATGTTCCTATTTTTATGAATTTGAATCTTATAAATGGTACTAATGAAGTATCAGCAACAATTTCTTCAACTTCCACACCAACACTCCGTGCCATAGATAATTCTACGAATATTTTAGTTAATTTGGTGAGATCCGGCCAGAACTGGACTGGTACATACACATATATGAATACACCCGGGTTGGTAACGCTTGAAACATCATTTCAGGGTACGCAGACCGTTATCGCTAAAAGCTTTAACCGATATTTGATTCAGGGTGGTCAGAATCTTTATTTTTCGGATGGATGGATAACAATCCCGGCAGATGCCTTTGCGACTCCAACTATTGTAGCTCTCTACTCTCAAAATTTCGTCTCGGCTAATTTTTACACAGGATATTCACCTTTCAATCAAGTATCGGACACGATCTCTGCCGTCTCCCGAATAACCCCGGCGGCTTCTTTTAGCTATAATCTTTATTTCAACACCGATGCCGTAAACGGATTATTCAACAATGTGAAAATTTACTACTTGAATGGCAATACGTGGTCTTTATCTAGTATAAACCCAATGGTTGGAACCCAGATGGCCAATTTTTATGCAAAGACAGGTACTTATGCGCTCGGCCTCTCAGCGCAGATTCTGAAAGGACAGAGTCCTTCGATACTTTCATTCATAGCAGTTCCAAACAAACTTGTCGGGAAGGGCAACATTCAGTTTTTTTTGGGTGTTGATAAAGATTGCTACTATCAGATATTCATTTATGATCTCAGAGGAAAGATCGTCGGATACCAGATTGGAACGGCTTTAAAATATTTGTATAATCTTGTGTACAGCCTTAATCCCTCTTCACTCTCGAATGGTCTCTACACTGCAGTGATAGGGATAGGAAGCGTTCCAGATGTTTTTACTCAGAACATGTCTATCCCGTTTGTGATAGTAAAGTAAGGTGAGATGATGAGAAAAATAATTTTTTTCATGATGCTTATATCTCTTCCTTTATCAATTTTTGCAGGGGTTATTAACGAAATAGATGATCCTTCGGCTTATGGAGCCTCACTTGGAGGCGCCCTTTACGCATCTTACACCGGCCCTCAATCTATCGCTTACAATCCGGCTGGAATAGCAGAAGGAAGCGGAGGACTATTCTTTTCTCACATAGAGCATTATTTTGGCATGATAAGAAATGAGTATCTTTCAGGCGATATAGGATTTGATAATTTTTATGCTGGGGGCGCAATTGAGTCTACCTATCCGGTGACAGTGAATATGAATTATTTTCAGTACATGCTTTCAGGAGCGCTTGCTTACAGGTATGGTGCAAGTTCAATAGGAATGAATTTGAACGCATGGACGGGTAGTGATATACTTGGCGGATTTTCTATGGATTTTGGAGGTATCACGAAAATAGGAGCATTCGATTTAGGCTTTGTCATCAAGAATGCTTTTGCATCAATAACATGGAGTGCTACCGGTAGCACTTTAAATTCAAGTGTTGAACAATATCCCGCTGAATTGATAGCTGGGCTTGGTTATTCGATCCAAAAGCTCGAAATCGATGGTTTTGCCAACATTACATCTTCGGAGTGCGGAATAGGAGCAAAATATTCAATCACAGATTTTTTCAGCGTGATTGGTGGTTACAAAATGGTCATCGGGAGCCAACCTTCGAATGCATTGAGCGCTGGAATAATGATAAAGAATTACTTTGGTTTCGATATCTTCGTTTCTTACATTTTTCAGGATCCTTTCAAATTTGGAGACACTATAAATCCATTTTATATGTCGATGAATTACAGTTTTGGAGGTAAATGATTGATAGTAGATGATAAAACTTTAGAAGAACTCGAATTTTATCCGCTGATTGACATGATCAAAGCATTTTCTTTCTCAGAGTACGGGAGGAATTACTTCAAGACCCTTCATTTCGATGAAGATCCCGTGAAGCGTTATGCTATGGTTGAAGAAATGGGCAAGTTTTTTGAGGAGATAAATGTGGTTGTGTCGGGAGTGGAAGATGTGTCAATGATTTTAAAATCAGCATCTGAGGGGAGAAATCTGAAGCCTGTTGAGTTGATTGCTTTTTCAGATCTCTTTAAAGTATCTAAAAGAATTTCAGAAATACTTTTGAAGACTGAAAAAATGAGAGTAATGGGAGAAAAACTCGTTCCTCCAAAAGGATTTGTAGAATTGTGTGATAGGATCTTCAATCCGGATGGAACGATAAAGGATAACGCAACTCCTGAGCTTCAAAAAATAAGAAAAGAAATAAGAGTAATAGAGAACTCTATCGATGATAAGATGAAAAAACTTCTTGCAGATGGAGTAAAAAGTGGTTTCACGTCAGAAGTACTTGTTGTTCAGCGTCATGATAGATATGTTTTACCAATTGATGCTTCGAAACGTTCTATGGTCAGAGGTATAATTCATGGACAATCAGCAAGCGGCCTTACGTATTATGTTGAACCTGAAGAGATGATAGAACTTAATGATGCGCTGGCCGTAGCAAGATCGAAAGAATCTATCGAAATATCAAGAATGCTCAATGAGCTTTCAAGGATAATCATTGAGAATCATGATGATATTGTCCGTATGATCAGGACTTTTGAAGAAGTGGATGGAGTTTATGCAAGAGCTTCTTATGGACTTCATAACATGTGCGTGATACCTCAAATCGGAGAGAATGAAGTTGTTCGAATAATCGGTGGACGAAATCCTTTAATTCCTGCGAACAAAGTTGTTCCAATAGATCTCGAATTGAATTCTAAAGATCACGTTACAATCATAAGCGGGCCTAACACTGGAGGAAAGACAGCAACGCTGAAGACCGTAGGCCTTTTCTCGCTTATGTGTGCACTTGGAGTTCCAATTCCTGCATCAGCTGGGACATCTCTTTCAAAATTTGATGTGCTTTATTCAGATATCGGAGATAACCAATCTGTCAGAAATGAGTTGAGCACATTTTCAGCAAGAGTTCTAAGAGCGGATGAAATATGCAGAGTTGCAAATGATAAAACTCTCATCTTAATTGATGAAATAGGAGAAGGGACGGAGCCGGCTGAAGGAGCGGCCTTTGCTAAATCTATAATTGACATTCTTATCTCGAAAGGGTCGAAGGCTATCATCACGACGCACCTTCCAGAACTTAAAGCCATTGCTTACATGGTCGATGGTGTGAGAAATGCCTCTGTTGGATTCGATATTGAACAGATGAGACCTACTTACAGAATACATATGGATATGCCAGGACGTAGCAGAGCACTTGAAATAGCTGAGAAGCTTGGCATTTCAGATGAGATCGTGAAACGCTTCAAAGAAAATAGATCTGTATCATTCTCCCAGAGTGATCAGCTCATTGAGAAACTTCAAATGCGCATAAGTCAATATGAAGAGAAAATTGAAAATTTGAACAGAAGAGAAAAAGAACTTGAGAAAAATGAAGAAAGCTTCAAAGAACGTTTTGAGAAACTTAAAAACAAAGAAATGGCATCACTTTCTGATGAAATAAGATCTTTATCCCAGAAACTTTTTGAAATAAAAAAAGAGAGCGAAGAAGCCATACATCTTGTCAGAACATCCCAAAAAGAGGACGAGCTTGTAGATCAGGATAAAAGAATACAGGTTCTTAGAAGGAAGATAGAAGAGATTAAAAAGTCGGAAAGTAAGAGTATGGACATGTCGGTAGGATCATACGTTGAAATAGTTGGAACTCAGACTTATGGTAAGGTGATAGCCCTGAGAAAAGAAAAGGCTGTCGTTGATCTCGGAGGATCACAGGTTGAGATCTCACCGGACATGTTGAAAATATCTGAAGAACCAAAAGAACAAAAGATCGAGAATGTTGAATATGTGAAAAATGATATGCTCCCAGCTCAGATTGATATCAGAGGCATGACCGTTGAAGATGCTATTCCGGTTGTTGAAGAATTTATTGATCGTATGTTAAAATCGAATTCGACCGGATTCATAATTCATGGAAAAGGAACAGGCAAGCTTGCAAATGGAATATGGTCCTTTCTAAGATCCAGACATGTATCCTTCAGAATGGGGAAAAATGGTGAAGGTGGTTCAGGAGTGACAGTGGTAGGTGAAGACAAAATATGATATATGCACTCGATATAGGTACGAGAACAGTTGTTGGAATATTGGCAGAAGAAAGTGAAAATGGAATAAAAATTCTAGACTTTGAAGTAGCTGAGCATGAGGAAAGAGCAATGCTCGATGGTCAGATAAATGACATTCCAAAGGTTGCAAGTGCTGTCATAAAAGTGAAAAAAGCACTTGAGGAAAGGAATAAAATAGAATTTGTAAATGTAGCCACGGCAATAGCTGGTAGGTTTTTAAAAACATTTTCCGGAAGTGCAAAAGACAGAATACCTCCCTCTAAAGTAGATGAAAATTATGTCAGATCTCTTGAATTTGAGGCTCTATCGGATGCTATCAGCAAGAATATAGATGAAAAAGATTACTGTGTCGGATATTCTGTCCTAAAATACTTTGTGAGTGGAGAAGAAGTTAGAAATCTTGTCGGTCAATTTGGTGAAGAGGCCTCGGTAAGCGTTATAGCTGCTTTTTTACCTCAAAGAGTTGTCGAGGCTCTTTTCTCGGTTATGAAAATGTCTGATCTATCAATCGATTATCTCACTCTTGAACCTATGGCCGCAATGAATTTAGTTGTGCCAAAAGACCTGAGGAGATTGAATTTAGCACTTGTAGATGTGGGAGCTGGTACGTCGGATATAGCTATAAGCAATGATGGAACAATAGTCGCCTACGGAATGATACCGATGGCAGGGGATGAGATCACTGAAAGAATTTGTGATGAATATCTTCTCTCTTTTCAAAATGGTGAAAAGATCAAAAAATCTCTCGAAAATCCTGGAAAAATAAGCATCGAAAATGTACTTGGAATTCCCATCGAAATTTCAACTGACGAGGTTCTGAAAGTAACAGACAATGCCATCAATATTATAACTGATGAGATTTCCAAACTTATAATCGATCTCAATTCAAAAATTCCATCGGCTGTCATTATTGTTGGAGGTGGCGCAAAAATTGCTCATTTTGTTGAAATGCTTACAGAAAAGCTTTCACTTCCCAAAAGCAGAGTTGCACTAAGAAATATAGAAAATATCTCAAATGTTGAAGATCTTACGAAAAGGATGATCGGAAGTGAATTCATAACACCCGTTGGAATAGCATATTCGTCGAGGTTTAAAATAGGGAAAATTTTCAAGAGGATCACTTTGAATTCAAAGCCTATCCAGATCATGAACCTTAATGGAAAGGAAGACGTGCTTCAGGTTCTGATCCAGGGAAATTTTGATATCAGATCTATCATAGGAACTCCATCAAATGGCATGACTTATAAATTAAATGGAGAAATAGTTGTTGTTCCCGGAGAATTACCGGATCCAAAAGTGAGGATAAACGGGAATGATGCGTCGTTGAGGACAATCGTTAAAGATGGAGATATTGTGGAAATAACACCTTCCAATGGAAAAAAGAAAAATTTGAAGATCACAGACATAACCAGGACTTTGAAAATTTTCATAGACGATAAAGAGATAAATCTTGTACCAAAGATCAAGATCAATTCACAGCAGGCTTCACTTGAAGATGAATTCTTTGATGGAGATGAAATTGAAATCGACGAAAATTTGAACGTCGGAGATCTTTTTGAATTTCTCCATTTCAAATTGGACAGTTTGAAAGTATTTGTTAATGGTGAGATAAGTGGCAAAGAAAGGATCTTGAAAAGCGGAGACAAAGTGAGAATTGAGATATGATAATAATATGAAAAGATTTCCAGCAACGCTGGATGGCCTTGCAAGTGCCGTAGCATGGAAAAGGCTCAATGGGGAAAAAGAAATTTTCTTATCTGGAAAAGTCGATGAAGTGTTTCGATATTTTCCACAATACAAAGATTTTCAGATCATCGAAAATTTGAAGGGAGAATCTAATCCAACCTTTTGTGTTACGTCAAATCTTGTACTCGAGATCGAGAACAAAGGGCTGGATGTTTCTGCGGAAGATCTTGAACTTTTTGTTAGTGCCATATATTTTAAAACGAATGGGCTGATGGATCCCAGCTCGCGTCCTGAGGATGCAAAAGCTTTAGCCTTTTGCATGGGTAAGGGTATCAAAATAGCTGATGCTCTGTCGAAAATAAAACGCTTGGGGCTTTACGCTATAGATCTCATGACAAAGCCTGTTAAGACTGTTAAATTGACAGAAAAGGCGGTAAACGTTAAAAATATCATGGATAGATCCGGGTTAACAGGTCTACCTGTGGTTGGCGATAATGGCCAGATCGCAGGAATGGTGACAAAAAAAGACATAGATCGTGCTATTAAATCAGGGATTGAAGATCTCTCAATGATAATGAGTATACCGGCAATAGCTGTTAAATCAGATGAACCAATTGATAGAATCTGGGCTTTGATGGCAATACATGATATAGGTAGGATTGTCGTGATCGACGGAAATAATTTTCCGATTGGAATAATAACCCGCCGGGATCTTATGAGAGCCATCGCTGATTCGACAAAAGTTTATGAAGTAACATCAAACATTTTGAAGACAATGGAAAAGATAATTCCTCAAAAATTGCTTGGAATTCTTAAAGAACTTGGAGAATTCGCAATTTCAAAAACTCAGAGAATATACGCGGTCGGAGGATTTGTAAGAGATCTTTTAATGGGCAAAAACAGTCTCGATGTGGATATCGTCGTTGAGGGAAATGGAATAGAACTTGCCCAGGAATTTGCAAAGGCAAAAGATGTTAGATGTATCATTTACCCGGACTTTGGAACTGCAAAGATCCATGTCAATGGTATCTCAATAGACATAGCCACCGCAAGGACCGAGTATTACGAAACGCCTGGATCGCTTCCAAAAGTTGAAAGTTCAAATCTCAGGAAAGATCTTTACAGGCGTGATTTCACGATAAACGCGATGGCAATAGATCTGGCACCGGAGAAGTTTGGCACGTTGATAGATTTCTTCGGAGGCAGAAATGACATAAAAAATAAAGAGATAAGAATTTTACACAATTTGAGCTTCGTGGAAGATCCAACAAGAATTCTCAGGGCGATAAGATACAAAGCAAGATTTGGATACAGACTCTCTCATCAAACGGAAATTTTGCTCTTAAGCGCATTAAAACAGGGCTACCTCTTTTCTGTGAGCTCGAAGAGAATAAGAACCGAGCTCGAGAGATCCATTGAAGATGAGAAGGTTAAAGAGATCTTCAATGAATTTCAAAAATATGGCGTGATCGAAACACTTTACTGCGATGCAAAAATTGATTTTGAAAGATTTTTTAATCTGTCAAAAACAATTGATGGGAAAAAGATAAACGTATTATATGCCATTTTTCTCGTCATTTTTCGGAACTGTCCTCAAAAAAAGGCCTCTGATATAATGAAGGCTTACGGCATGCCCAAAAAAGTTTTTGATATGTTACTCAAGATTCAGGATGATACCTTTCTCAAGCAAGTGAGAGATCCTAAAAATTTATCCGGACTTTACAGGACTTTATCAAAATTATCTTCTGAAGCTTTAGTTGTACTTGCTTACGATCAAGCATACGAATCGAATGTTCTAAAATATGTAAAAGTGCTTTCACAGATCAGACTTGAAAAGGTGAACGGCCTGATATTAAAGAAAAAATACGGTCTTAAGGGTCTTGAGATAAAGAAAGTACTCGACAGAGTTTTAGATATGAAAATAGACAGCGGATCGGATGAACTTGAAGCTCTCAACAAGATCATGGGTGACAACAATTGAAAAGGCTTATCATTTATGGTCTTATAATTGGGTTTGTTTCAGCTGCAACAATATATCTTTTGAATTCATTCGGTGGCGGCATAAATGTGAAAGATATGAAGTTTTTCTTTCTCCATAGTTGGTGGGGTATAATTGGCATATTAACGCTCCTTTTTTCATGGGCAACCGATGCACTTAACACATATTTACTCGTGAGGGTTTCTAAAGCCCGCATTACATTTTTTCAGGCTTTCAAAGCAACGATAATCGGTGGTTTTTTTGGTATGATAACACCATCATCAACGGGAGGACAGCCGATGCAGGTTGTTTACATGAACAAGGTTGGTGTTCCTCCCGGCATTTCAACATCTGTCTTGATCTTCAAATTTATAGCATGGCAGGGTGCGATTGAGATCGTTGCGATCTTCGAATTGAGGCGTGCAATTTTATTGATGAACAATGTCCCGGCAGCTCTTTCTTTAGCTTTCATAGGTTTCATAATTTCAACTTTTACGATCGTTTTTTTAATACTTTTCAATTTCAATAGAAGGGTTTACAATACTTTTTTCGCAATAGTCAAAAAGATAATTTCTCTTTTTAAGTTAAGCAAGAGAATGGCACCAAGGGCCGATAAATTTTTGAACGGATTAGACAATGAGATCGAAAAATACGCCCAAAGTGCTAAGTCCTTCACTAAAAATCCTGGTATCCTGATGCTCGTTTTCTTTTTGTCAATACTTTCAAGCGTTTCAGGTTTATTGCTCGTCTTTCCACCCATTGCTTCAACCGGAATTTTCAACAACGGCTTTCAAAATGTTATGGATATTCTTGCCATTCAGTCTCTTGCAACTTTGATAATATATTTTTCTCCAACCCCCGGTTCTGCGGGAACGGCTGAAGGTGAATTTTATCTTTTTTACTCTTCAATAATATCCAGCAAATATCTTGCAACCATGACGATGGAATGGAGTATTCTGAGATACTTCATACCTTTGGTTGTTGGGCTGGTGACGGTTATTTTCGAATCGATGAAAGGCATGAAGATTGAACCTAGGGGAGAAAGTGATATAATTAAAAGGTGAAAATCTTTGCGGGAGGTTTTTTGAATGAAAAAGGGTATACACCCAGAGCTTCACGAGGTAACAGCAACATGTGCATGTGGGGCTGAATACAAAGTACTTTCAACCAAAGAAAAGATAACGCTTGAAGTATGTTCTGCCTGCCATCCGTTTTTTACGGGCAAGAGAACGAACATCATCGATATCGAAGGTCGGGTTGACAGATTTAATAAGAGATATTCTAAGAACTGAAAAGAAAATAAAGGCTCCCTCAAGGGGGAGCCTTTACTTCATCAGATTGATATTGATCCCGGAAGTTTTGCGAAAAGTCTTGCCTCGGCGACACTTTTGAGATTACATATAAATCTTGTTAATCTCTCTATACCGATCCCACATCCGGCAGATGATGGGATCCCTTTTTTTACCTCATCAAGATACCAGCTCATAGAATCCGTACTGTTACCTTTAATTTTCATTCTTTCTATTATCTTGTCGTATTCATATTCTCTTTCTCCTCCAGATAAAGCTTCTCCAAAGCCATAAGGGTAAATAAGATCCATATCGGTCAGAACTGTTTTTTTACCATCGCGTTTATCGTAGAATTCTCTTTCTTCTATTGGAATATCTATGAGCCAGAAAGGTTGCGTGGCTTTTTTTGATAGAATGCTTTCAAAATCTTCACCGTATTTCTCTTTAGCCTCGAGATATTTAACACGCTCAAAAGGTATCAGCGGTATTGAAAATTTTGGATTCATATTTCTTACCACCTTACCGTATTTATCATCAACATCTTTGAACGCTTTTACAAGCATCCTTTCTATGATGTCAAGAATATCATCACGATTTGCGTCTCGAACTTCGAGATCAAGCTGTGTGAATTCTATTAAATGACGCCCTGTCTTCATTTTCTCTTCCTTTTCCAGACGTATATTCGGTGAAAATATGAAAATTTTTGGATGAATTCTGACTGCAAGTTGCTTGTGGAAGATCATTGACTTTGTTATTGAATATTGTCCATCATAATAATCAATTGAGGCATCAAAAACAGAATGGTTGAGTGGATCGGTGATCGGAGAAATGATGACGGGTAAAAGTTCGATGAAGCCTTCCCCTCTCAGAAATTGGCCTGTTGATGAGATCAACTCACTTGAGATCTCTAAAACCTCTCTTTTCGTTTTCAAACTTTCTTCAACACTTATCATATAAAACACCTCCTATAAAGTTAAGGGCCGGTGATTTGCTCACCGGCCCTTTGGGTAAATATATCAAAGACTAACCCAACCGACCGATGTCGATCGAGTTATTATTATTATTGTTGATTTTATAGTTCAAAACATAAAGACAAAATGTTACCATTTCAACACCTCTTAACATATTTTGAATCAGTATATCATACAATTTTACAATTGTCAACATGCAATCAAATGCATCGTCGCGGTGTTCATTTGTTTCCTTGATCTTCGAGCCATTTTCGTGCTTCACTTTGACATTGTAATTCCTGCACGCGAAATTCATTTTCGACATGCATAGAGACGATCTTTTGAAAAGTTGTTCTTGCATCATTTAATTTTCCCCACTTCACGTAAAGCATGGCCAGTTCATAGTATCCATAAACATAACCCGGATCGATGAATAGAGCCTTTTTAAAGAGTTTTTCAGATTTTCCAACTGGAATGGGATTTTCTCACACCGTTCAGTGTAATTATTTCTTTTGGAATACTTTTTGGATATTTTATGATGGGAGCAGCTTTCACCGCAATGAAAACGACAGGGGATCTAAGGAAAAGTTAAAAAAGAAGAAGGTTATGGAGAGTACTGAAAAAGCCCCATAAGGGGCTTTTTCAGATTATAAATTGAGAGAGGTGCCTGTATCCGAGAATAAGACCTTTTTTAACCTTTTCCTCGCTGCCCTCCCAGACAGGATCTTCATGTTCTATACTTACCACTCCATCGTAACCGTTTTCCTGAAGTACAGATATAAAGGACTGCCAGTCGATCTCACCCAGACCCGGTAATCTATACCTCCACCAACCTTTACCTTTTTTGAAAAGAGGGCCGTATATGCCATTCTCGTAAAGTCCTTCTTCGAGTATCTCTGCGTCTTTCGCATGGGTATGTACTATTTTGTCTGCAAAATCATCTATTACGCTCAAATAATCTATATCAAGCCAGTAAAGATGGGATGGATCAAGGTTCAATTTGAGATCTGGAAGTATTCTGAAGATCTCTTTCCAAAGAACGGGAGAGTAGAAGAGATTTCCTGGGGTTCCGGGCTGTTGCCATCCAACCATAGGACAGTTTTCTATCATTATATCCACACCTTTGTTTTTTGCATAATCAAGTATCGGTGGGAAGACCTTTTCTATTTCTTTCATGTTTTCGTCAACACTTTTGTTTACATTTCTTCCTATGAAAGTTCCAACATATTTCACTCCGAGCAGGTGTGCGGCGTCTATCACTTTTTTCAGGTGCAATATATGTGCATTTCGGACATCTAAATTTGCATCAAGATTGTTATCATAATAGGCAAGAGAGGAGATCTCCATACCATGTTTTTTGAAAAGCTCTTTGAATTCCTTTGATTTCTTTTCATCTAAAGTCTCAACGTTGAGGGTAGATGAAGAATAGTCTCTTCTGTTGTCGAGAGGCCATGCGCCGACTTCAAGAGTTTTAAATCCCTGTTCTGAGGACCACTTAACTATTTCATCCAATCCAAGATTTCCTAAAGCAACTGTTATAAATCCGAGCTTCAATTCGATCACCCTTTCAAATATTTATTTTTCTGAGATTTTCAAAACTTATTTTTGCACTTTCGAGTGGATCTATCTTGCATTTATCTTGCTCGATTATAAGCCATTTAACACCCGTTGATTTTGCGGCCGAAACGATACCTTTTATGTTCATCGTACCATTGCCTATCTCCGTGAAATCTCTGCCGACTTTTTCCATGTCTTTGATGTGAAGCAATGGAGTGCGCATTCCAAATCTTTTTATGTATTTTACCGGATCTTCACCTGCATATTTGACCCAATAAGTATCTATTTCAAATCCGACAAGATCTGATTTTGTATTTTCGAATAGCAGATCAAGACCATAATGATCATCGACTTTCACGAATTCATGAGCATGATTGTGATAACAGAGATGGAGCCCATGTTTCTTACACCTTTCGCCTACATCGTTAAGGGTCTTTGCGAATTCCAAGAAATCTTCTTTTTTTTCATACTTTTGCCATGGACAGATGATGAATTCATTTTCAATTCCGAGGTTGTAATCGATCACAGCGTCGAGATCCTTTACGAGTGTGTCAACACTCACATGACTACCGGCTGGCTTGAGATTCAGATCTGTAAGTAGCTTTTTCAATTCTAATGCCTTCATACTTCCATATCCGGCAAATTCAACACCAGAATATCCTATATTCGCAACTTGTTTTAGAGTTCCTGTGAAATCTTTCTGTGTTAAATCCCTCAACGTGTAAAGTTGAAGAGCTATGGGTATCATCTCAGCACCTCATATTTCAGAAGTTAATCTGTTTTCCTGTTTTTGCGGATTCGTATATAGCATCCAGTATTTTTGTAACTGTAAATGCCTCTTCTGGTTTAACAAGTGGTTGTGTGTTATTTATGATGGCTTCTATCCATTGTCTTGCTTCGACCTCTGCCGGATCCATCTGCTTTCCAGAATAGAAATCAACACCGCCGAGTTCAAGCCCAACATCTTTTACGAAAAGTCTGCCGAATTCTTCTCCATTTATTCTCAATCCATTTTGCATGTCCGCACCGCCTTCGGTCCCACAAAGTACTGTTTGAGCCTCTCCAACATCCAGCGTGTTTAAAGCCCAGCTTGATTCAAGTACGATGGTAGAACCATCCTTCATGGTTATAAAGCCAAAAGCAGAATCTTCAACCGTAAATTTCTTTGGATCCCATGGTCCCCATGCATTTGCAGCATCTTTTTTCTTTGAAAGTGCATGATAAACAGTCCCCGTAACACTTTTTGGCTCATAGTTGTTCATCATCCATAACGTTAGATCAAGAGCATGAGTCCCTATGTCTATAAGGGCACCTCCACCCTGTTCTTCTTCGTTGAGAAAAACTCCCCATGTCGGAACTGCCCTTCTTCTTATTGCATGAGCTTTTGCGTAATATATTTTCCCGAGATCCCCGCGTTTGCATACTTCTTTAAGATAAAGTGAATCCGGCCTGAATCTGTTCTGATATCCTATTGTGAGCTTCTTGCCAGTTCTTTTAACGGCATCGATCATGTACATCGCATCATTTATATTTTTTGCCATAGGTTTTTCGCACATGACGTGCTTACCGGCCTCCATCGCAGCAACAGAAATTTCAGCATGAGATTTGTTTGGTGTGCATACGTGGATAACATCTATAGATTTGTCCTCTAACATTTTCCTGTAATCTCTATAAACTTTTGCATCCTTTGCCCCGTATTCTTTTGCAGCTTTTGAAGCTCTGTCTTCTATGAGATCGCAAAAACCAACTATATTCACATTTTCGATCTTCGAGAGATTGGGCAAGTGTTTACCATTAGCAATCCCTCCGCAACCCACTATTCCAACTCTTACTTTATCTTTTTTCAATTTAATTCCTCCTTGTATATATTGTTTTTCAATTCAATTAATTATATACCAGAC
>JAVRKU010000008.1:0-51920 GCA_031962125.1 Mesoaciditogaceae bacterium
TGGACAACAGGATGGTTTTACGTTTTTTAAATTGATTTTGACAAAGCCCTCTCATCAGAGAGGACTTTTTGTTTTAAAGAGATGATCTAAGACCTAATGCCTATTCACTAATCTGTGTCTTTGTCATAGACTGTTTCACACGGTTGCGGCAGGTGCCATCGCTTCGTTGCGAAGGCTTTCTCTGTGGAATTCTGCCATGCGCCCATACTCCATTTACCATATGCTATATGCCCTCCGCTAAGATTCGGAATTTAAAGTTGGTTTAGTATACTTCATGAATTACTTTTTATCCATGTCAATATCTCGTCTATAACATCGATGCTGACGTGACCTTCAACAAGATATTCATCTGGAGATGGCGTGCCATCCCACTTTATGAAAAGATGGTAAAGGTCTGGATACCACTTAAATGTGTAATTTTTGTCTTTGCCAAATGCTGATTCAAAGATATCGAAATCTTCCTTTGTTACCTGATAATCTTTTCCGCCTTGCATTATGAGTGTGGGAAGATCTAATGTTTTTAAAATATCGACGGGATTGTATTTTTCAAGTTCGTAATAATAACTTACGGGAGCACCCATGACCGTATCAGAATCTTTAAGAGCATGATCGTTTATATCCTTAAGTTGAACTATGATTGACTTCATCGCAGATATTTCAGTTGCGTTGTTGGACAAAGAGATGAGATATTCAAGTTGATCGATAGTCACATCTTGTAAACTTCTTGCAGGTGCAGCCAACATGATTACCCCTGAAACGCCTCCGGACATTTTTGCGATCTGAGGTGCAAGATATCCTCCTTCGCTGTGACCAAGAACAAATATCTTTCCCACGTAATTTTGGCCTTTCAAAAATTTTATTCCATCCATGGCATCTTTGAAATATTCATTTTCAAGATTAACTGATATCTTCCCATCTTGAAATTCTTTGGGATAAACATAAGTGCTTTTATCATATCTTAAAACGACTATACCCATCGAAGAAAGGCCATAAGCAATATCCTCAAAAGGCCTATTTGGACCTATTGACTCATTCATGTTTTCTGGACCAGAACCTGGTATCAATATAACAGCGGGAAAAGGACCTTTGCCTTGCGGGATAGTGATCTCCGCTGGAACTTTCCAATCATTTCCAATTGTAATTTTTTCAACTTTGAATTTTGATTGATCTGCGTAAGAAGGAATTGAGTAGGTAGAAGTGGCCGGTTTAAAAAAGAGTCCCGCAACCTTTGAATTTTGATCGATCGTGACTGTCACATCGAGAATGGTGTTTGAAAATTTAACCGTGAAGACAAAGACCGTGTAATTTCCCACGTTAGATATTCTGACGCCTTCTATCGATTGGAATTTTCCAGATTGACTTTCTATTTGATTCCAGATAGCCTCTGTTTTAGCCAACGGTAGTGCCTCCATCATGATTTCATCGTACATAGATTCGGCTGCCGCAAAATTGCCAGTGGATAGATTCATCATGAATTTCTTTGCAACTTGTAGATTATCCTTTGCGAAAATTATTATGGGAAAAGACAAAACCATAAAGATAAACACAAACTTTTTCATTCAAATCACCTCTTCTATTATAATATACACGATGATAACTTTATTTAAAAATGAGATTCATTGTAAAAGGATAAGAAAAGAGCATTTGCGTTAGAGATTGAATTTCTGGTAAAATTTCCATGAAGATGCCTCCTTGGATTGGGTGTGCGGCTGAGAAATTATGTCAACTCTAATGGGTGGAAGTCCCATCGGAATAATGCCTAACCAGCAGTTTCGTAGTTAGCCTTGGTGGTACCTGTGTAAGCAGATATCTTAAGCGTAGGTAAACAAGATGATGGGCCGAAAGCAATTGCTGAAGTGATTAAGCACCGAAATATAGAGAAATGAGGATGGCCGATATAGTGCACCCAATAGAAGGCAATATTGGTAAAGGCGATATGGTGAGTCTTAACCAACACTCCGGTGTCTGAGAACTCGGCACGTCATAATTGAGAGTTGACAGAAACTCAGGAGATCCTGTCTGTTCTCTGAATAAGAGTATGCCCTACAAGTGTAAAAGACAAGGAAGGCAAAAGATGGACAGGAAGTCGGATAATTGCGTAGTATCTGTGAAGCGGCGTAATGGCCGTGGAGAAAAGGCAATTACATTAAGAGGGCCTTGTAAGAGAAACAATTGCCACACGCAGAGGTGGAGAACAATTGGAAACGAAACTTGCAAGGATAGCACAAATTGTAGCATAAGTGTGAAGCTCTTAATGAAGAGCCGTATGCGGGAAATCCGCATCAAGTGGCATCTTCTTTTATATCAATTTGAGTATCTATTTTCAAAGACCTTATTCATTAACTTTTGATGAATTTGGGACAGTCTCAGCAGGTTCTGGTTAACAAAGAACTTTTTGAGATTTTCGAAGAGGGTGCCAGAAATAGCAAATTCACACTTGAAGTGTGTGATATGAAATACACAGGAGAGGATTTTGATTTTTTCTCACTTGAATATCCATCTCTCATGTTCTGGGCCAAAAGAAGAAAAAGCGGGTTTGCATAATCCTTACTTTCTACCTGAAGATAGATTTATAATTCCTCTGGCAGAATTCATATCTTCTTACGCTCAGATCGTATGGAATACAAATGTTTAGAATCATAAATTATTTCAAAAATATAAAAAAGCGGGCAATGAGCCCGCTTTTGATTTATCAACAATACATCAATATTCCGGAGGCATCGGAGGCATTTCTTTCTTTTCTTCTGGTTTTTCTACTATTGCGACTTCCGTTGTCAGGAGCATTGAAGCTATTGAAGCGGCATTTTGCAGAGCACTTCTTGTAACCTTTGCTGGATCGATTATGCCTGCTTCGAACATATTCACGTATTTATTGTTAAGTGCATCGTATCCGTAAGCTTTATCAGAATTTGAAAGGATCTCGTTGACGATAACTGCTCCATCGACACCAGCATTCTGGCATATCATCTTCATAGGTTCGACAAGAGATTTTCTGAGTATCATGGCACCGATCTTCTTTTCACCTTCGAGTTTGTTTTCGAACTTCTTGAGTTCTTCAGAAATTCTCAAGAGTGTGACTCCACCACCGGCAACTATACCTTCTTCAACGGCAGACTTCGTTGCACTGAGAGCATCCTCGATCCTCTGTTTTTTCTCTTTGAGTTCAGTTTCAGTTGCAGCTCCAACCTTGACGACTGCGACTCCGCCGGAAAGTTTTGCCATTCTCTCCTGAAGAGTTTCTTTTTCGTATTCACTTGTCGTGTTTTCGATCTGGGCTTTAATCTGGGCAATCCTATCCTTAATATCTTTTTCATTTCCAGCTCCATCAACGATAAGAGTGTCATCTTTTCTAACTTTGATACTCTTTGCACGACCGAGCATGTCGAGAGTAACATTTTCGAAATCGAGTCCAACTTCCTCGCTTATGACAGTTCCACCGGTAAGAATAGCTATATCCTGGAGCATAGCTTTTCTTCTATCGCCAAAGCCAGGAGCCTTAACTGCTACGGTGTTGAGCGTTCCCTTCAGTTTGTTCAAAACGAGTGTCGTCAGAGCTTCTCCATCAACGTCTTCTGCTATGATAAGCAGAGGTTTACCAGTCTGAGCAATCTTTTCAAGGACCGGTATTATCGGCTTGATCGCACTTATTTTTTTATCTGTTATGAGAATATAAGCATCTGAAAGATTCGCTTCCATTTTTTCGGCATCTGTGACGAAGTAAGGAGAAATATAGCCACGGTCGAATTGCATACCTTCAGTAAACTCAACATATGTTTCCATCGTCTTGGAATCTTCAACGGTTATGACTCCATCCTGTCCAACTTTATCCATTGCATCCGCAATAAGTTCTCCTATATCCTCATTATTGGCACTTATAGCTGCAACATGAGCGATATCAGGTCTTCCGTTCAGTTTTTTGCTGAGTTTTTTTATCTCTTCAACTGCTTTTTGGGTTGCTTCTTGAATTCCTGTTCTCATAACCATAGGATTTGTTCCGGCAGTTATATTTTTTATCCCCTCTTTTACCATACTCTCTGCTAAAACCGTAGCCGTCGTTGTTCCGTCTCCTGCAGCATCATTGGTTTTAGTAGCAACTTCTTTAACAAGCTGGGCTCCGAGGTTCTCAAATTTGTCTTCGAGATCTATTTCCTTAGCGATAGAAACACCATCGCTTGATATCGTTGGAGAACCAAAACTTTTTTCAACAACAACATTTCTTCCCTTAGGCCCAAGCGTGATCTTAACTGCGCTTGCGAGTTTTTCAACACCAATTAATATAGATTGTCTTGCTTCTTGATCAAATTTTAAGATCTTTGACATTATCTATATACCTCCTTCTTCATTTTTCAACTTTTGCAAGAACATCATTCCAGTCGATCAAGATATAATCTTCATCATCGATCTTGATCTCATTTCCAGAGTATTTCGCAAAGATCACGATATCTCCAACTTTGACGGTGATATCGTCGCTTGTTCCAACTTCAATAACTTCGGCTCTCTGCGGTTTTTCTTTTGCATTTTCTGGAAGAACAATTCCTCCAGTAGACTTGACCTCTTCTTTCAAAGTCTTGATCAAAAGTCTCTCACCAAGTGGTTTAATTCTCGTTTTTGAACTCATCTTTAGGATCCTCCTTCCAAATTAGCACTCTATCATCCTGTCTGCTAATTATGTTAGCGCACTCAACGGCATAATCAAAACCTCAATTTTGACTATTATAGCATCTTACGGGTAGTTAACCCGATTTATTGACAAATATTTAATATTATCTTCTTATATCTCTTGATATCGTGCTCTTATAATTTTTCAACAACAAAAAAATCAGTTATGATAAGGCTTGAAATGAGTTTTCAACACTTTCAACAAAAGTTTTCAACAATCGATTCCTTAAATTGTTGAAAACTCCTGGAATTAGCGTGAATAAAGAAAAAAGTGCTGTTGAAAACTTTTATGTCTATTTTTTATAGTATTCATAGGCCGTAACGACTTTTTTTAAAAATTTATGGAAAAGTTTTCAACACTTTTCAACAGTAAAAAGTTTTCAACAAAGTTTTCAACAAAGTTTTCAACAGTTAAAAAATCAGCTATGATAAGGCTTGAAATGAGTTTTCAACACTTTCAACAGTGTATACTAATAATAAGTATTTATATATAATATATGTATTAGTATTAGCTGAGGTGATAAAAATGATATATGCGATAGGTGATATTCATGGATGTATAAAATCTGTTGAAAAGCTCTTAAAAAACGTATCACCAAAAGAAGACGATACAGTTATTTTCCTTGGAGATTACATAGATAGAGGAACTGACTCAAGAAGAGTTATAGAATTTCTTTTAAGATTTTCAGAGACTCATAAAAAATCAATCTTCATAAAGGGCAATCATGAATGGATGTTTGAAAGATTCTATGAGAGAAGACAACCTGAAGACTGGGAACTATGGGAATACAATGGAGCCAAAAAAACGCTTGAAAGTTATGGAGGAATAGATAAAATTCCAATAAGTCATGTCAATTTCTTGGAAAGAACAAAGTACTACCATATAGAGAATAAATATCTCTTTGTTCATGGAGGAGTAAAGCCAAATGTTAAACTGAAAGATCAGAAATCAGAAGATATGATATGGATAAGAGATGAATTCATATATTCACAAAATCCTCTCGATGGATATACAATAGTCTTTGGACACACTCCTATGAATAAACCTCTCATTTCAAGTGATAAGATAGGAATCGATACAGGATGTGTTTATGGAGGACATTTGACATGCATCAGAATGGAAGACAAAAAAATTTTTCAAGTGAGGTGTAAAAATTGAGGGCAATATACCCGGGATCTTTCGATCCTGTGACTTACGGCCACATAGATATAATCAAAAGAGCATCAACTGTTTTCAATGATTTCACTGTTGTTTTGATGAACAATCTCAGAAAAAAGCCTCTTTTCTCGGTAGAAGAAAGATTAGAAATGCTTAAAATCGTGACAGAAGAACTTAACATAAAAATTGAAGTACATAACGGATTACTCGTTCAGTATGTTGAAGAGAAAAAAGTGAAAATTGCCATCAGAGGCTTGAGAGCCGTTGGAGACTTCGAATACGAATTCGAAATGGCCCTTGCAAACAGAGAAATGTCTCCAGATCTCGAAATGCTTTACTTCATGACAGACATAAAATATCTTTTTCTTTCATCCTCAATGGTCAAAGAGATAGCCCAGTTTGGAGGTAAAATAGATCAATGGGTACCGGAGATAGTCGCAAAGAAATTGCAAGAGAAATTTCAAACGTTTTAGTGCTCTGTGGAGGCAGTTCGCCCGAAAGAGAAGTTTCAATATCAAGCGGAAAAAATATACTCAGGGCTTTAGAAAATCTACAAATAAGATCTGATCTCATAGTATGGGATGGAAACATGAACTCTCTCAATACCATAAATTCACCCTGTTTCATAGCCTTACACGGATCTCCAGGAGAAGATGGAACTGTTCAGAGATATTTAGAGTCAAAAGATGTGTTGTACACGGGATCTGATTCGAAAAGTTGTGAAATAACCATAGATAAGTTAAAAACAAAAGAATATTTTAAAAAAATTGGTGCTAAAACCCCTGAATTTTACTGGAAACCTGAACATTTTCCATGCGTTTTTAAACCGAGATTTGGTGGTTCAAGCATAGATGTGAAGCTCTGCTTTTCAAGCAAAGATACTGAAGAAATTCGAAAAGATGGCTTTTTTGAAGATTACATAGATGGACGTGAGATAACAATATCCATACTCGAGACAGAAAATGGGCCTGTGGTGCTTCCGATTCTTGAAATAATTCCAAAAGGAAAATTTTATGATTATAATTCGAAATATTCGACAAATGGTTCTTTTTTAATAGCTCCTTCTCCTCTGAACAAGATTGAAAAGAAGAGAATTGAATCTTTTTCAATGGAAATATACAAGAAAGTTGGTTGCAGAGGTTTCGCAAGAATAGATGGTATAATTTCAAATGGAGAAGTTTATTTTTTAGAAATAAATTCCATACCCGGTATGACTTCGACAAGTGATTTACCGGCCTCAGCAAAAGCATGTGGTTTAAGTATGGAAGATGTTGTATTTTACATTTTGAGATCTGCCGTGAGGAGGTAACAAAATTGGAATTTCATGGTACAACAATTGTTGCTGTTAGAAAAGATGGTAAAACAGTTATGGTAGGTGATGGACAGGTAACAACTGGGGATACCATCATGAAAGCGACGGCGAAAAAAGTAAGAAGACTTGGTGATGGTAAGATAATAGCAGGTTTTGCTGGATCTGTTGCCGATGCATTCACACTCTTTGAAAGATTTGAGATTAAGCTTAGAGAAGCGAATGGCGTACTTTCAAAAGCGGCAATTGAGCTGGCAAAAGATTGGAGAATGGACAGAGCCTTGAGACGTCTTGAAGCACTCCTGATCGTTGCAGATGCCAATAACATACTTTTACTGTCAGGAAGCGGAGAGGTTATACAACCTGATGAGCCTATAATGGCTATAGGATCCGGAGGAAATTATGCCCTCTCGGCAGCGCGGGCACTTTACAGAAATACAGAGATGAATGCGCATGATATTGCAGTGAAATCTCTTGAAATAGCCAGCGAGATATGCATATATACGAACTCAAACATAACTGTTGAAGAGCTTTAAGGAGGTCATTGATGAACATAGATGATTTAAGTCCCCAGGAGATCGTTTCTGAACTTGACAAATACATAGTAGGTCAAGAAGAGGCAAAGAAGGCTGTTTCAATAGCTTTGAGAAACAGGATCCGCCGTATGAAATTACCGGATGAAATGCAAAGAGATGTAATGCCCAAAAATATTCTCATGGCGGGACCTACCGGTGTTGGAAAAACCGAGATCGCAAGAAGATTGGCACAGCTTTCAGGAGCTCCTTTTGTCAAGATCGAAGTTACAAGATACACAGAAGTGGGTTATGTTGGGAAATCCGTCGATTCGATAGTAAGAGATCTCGTCGAGGAAAGCATAAATACCGTTAAATCCGAAATGACATCTACGGTTGAGAAAGAAGCGAGAATTTCAGTTGAAGAAAGGATACTTGATTCTCTCGTTCCTGAAAGTGTTCAAAGACAGACTGCTGGTGGCTTCATGTCTCTTTTTCAAAATCCCCAGCAACAGGTGCCTCCAGAAACACATAGAGTGGCCCTGTCAAGAAGGGAAGATTTGCGGCAGAAATTGAAAAATGGTGAACTTGAAGACACCGAAATAGAAATTGAGATCGAAGATAACACACCTGTAATGCCGATGATAGGGGGAATGAGTCCTGAAGATCTTGGAATAGATCTTCAAGATATGTTCGGTGGAATGATGCCAAAGAAAATGAAGAAGAAACGTGTTAAAATTAGAGATGCAAGGCGTTTACTCCTTCCAATCGAATCTGAGAAGTTGATAGACAAAGACAGAATGATCCAGGAAGCGCTCGAAAGAGCCCAGTACAAAGGGATAATCTTTTTAGATGAATTTGACAAGATTGTCGGTTCTAATTCGAGATCCGGACCTGATGTTTCAAGAGAAGGTGTTCAAAGAGATCTCCTTCCCATAGTAGAAGGAACGACAATATCAACGAAATACGGTCCTGTCAAAACTGATTACATACTTTTCGTTGCGGCAGGTGCTTTTCACATGGCCAAGCCATCAGATCTTATACCGGAAATACAGGGACGCTTTCCAATAAGAGTT
Organism: Mesoaciditogaceae bacterium; assembly: GCA_031962125.1. Classification (GTDB taxonomy): domain Bacteria; phylum Thermotogota; class Thermotogae; order Mesoaciditogales; family Mesoaciditogaceae; genus JAVRKU01. Next base: position 8,716 of record JAVRKU010000008.1, read on the forward strand.
GAGCTTGAGGCATTAACACAGGAAGATTTTGAAAGGATCCTTGTGGAACCTAAAAATTCTCTGATAAAGCAGTACATAGCTTTGCTTGAGACTGAAGGTGTGAGGGTTGAATTCACACCTGATGGAATTTCCGAAATAGCAAGGATCGCTTATGAAGTTAATTCGAAAAATGAAAACATAGGTGCTAGAAGACTCTATACTGTAATAGAAAAAGTAATGGAAGATATCTCATTTAAAGCTCCAAAGATTGAAAACTTCATCTCTATAGATAAAGATTATGTCATCAAAAGAGTTGGCGAGATAGTCAAAAATGAGGATTTAAGTTCTTACATTCTTTAATTCAAAAAGGAGAGAATTTTAATGTTTGAAATTGCTGAAGAAAACAAGAATATCAAAACTGTAAGAGTTTCTTTATCACACGAGGAAATAGAAAAAACAAGAGATGAGATTTACGATAAAATATCAAAAGATATAAAAGTAAAGGGATTCAGAGCCGGAATGGTTCCAAGGAACATGCTAAATACAGTTATAGGTATAGATCACATCAACGAGATGATAAAAGAAAGAATTGCAGAAATGGCTTATGATATCTTAGTAGAGGATGAATCCTTTGAAGATATGAAGCCAATGCTTCCGCCGGATCTTAAATCCGTTGAACTTGGAGGAACGGCTGAAGTGCTTTTCGATGTTTACACTTTCCCAAAAGTTGAAATAGATTCTATGGATAATGTCGAAATAAGTGTACCAAAATATGCGTCTGATGAACAAATTGAGGAAGATGTGGATCATGCGATAGAAGATTTAAGAGAAGATAAGGCAATACTGATTCCTGAAAAAGAAGATCATAGTGTAGAAATTGGAGATCGTGTAGAAATTGATTACACCGTTGTCGGTAAAAGTGCTGAAAAGGAAAATATCGAGCTTACTGTCAAAACTCCAAATGAAGGAAGTATCTTTTCATTTCTTATAGGAAAATATGTCGGCGATGAATTTGACTTCACAAACGAAAGTGAAAATACTGGAAACATAAATACCCTTCATGTGAAAATTAACAAGATATATTCAAGGCAGCTTCCAGAGCTGAATGATGAATTCGCAAAAATGGTTGATGAAAAATTTGAAACTTTTGATGCACTAAGGCAGAATTTTAAAAAGCAAATTTTAGATACGATCGATGCGATCAAAATATCCTTTGAAAGAGATTACATTCTTTCTACACTTGTTGAAAGATCGCATCTGGATATGGCCGATTCATCTCTTGATTATTTTGTTCAAAGATTGATAGAAATAAAAAAAGAAAAGAAAGATTACGAACGTGAACTTAAAGAAGATTTCAAAGGTGATGAAGAAAAGTATCTTAAATCGATCAGAGATGGATCCATTAATTTTATAAAATTGAGAAGCGCTGCCACTAAGATCGCCGCGGAAAAAGGAATAGAAGTTTCTGAAGATGAAATCTTCGAAGAAGCGAAACAAAGATATCAAAAAGCCAACATAAGCGATGAAAGATTGAGAGTTTTGATAGGTAAAGATGAAGAATTGAAGGAAACAATCGTTAATGATATTATCGATAGAAAAGTTGCAGAAGAACTCCTTAAAAACGCTAAAATCGTTGAAGAAGATGTGAAAATCGAAGAAGGAAAATTTGATACTGAAAGTAGGGATAAAATTGAAATATGATTTCGTAAAAGATCAAACAATACCGATAGTCATAGAAACAACAGGAAGAAGCGAAAGAGCTTATGATATATATTCAAGACTTCTCAAAGACAGGATAGTTTTCCTTGATGGAACCATAGATGACAACGTTTCGAGCCTTGTTGTAGCGCAATTGCTTTTCTTGGAGGCTGAAGATCCTGACAAGGACATATACATGTACATAAATTCTCCAGGAGGATCGGTTACAGCTGGCCTTGCGATATACGATACGATGCAATTTGTCAAGTGTGATGTCGTCACAACGGCAATAGGATCTGCCGCTTCAATGGCAGCAGTTCTTCTTACAGCCGGTACTAAAGGGAAAAGATACGCCCTTCCACACGCAACCGTTATGATTCATCAACCGCTTGGCGGTGCTGAAGGTCAGGCCGTCGAGATAGAAATAAGGGCAAAAGAAATAATGAGAGTGAGACGTGATCTGAATCAGATAATATCAAGTCATACTGGTCAACCAATCGAAAAGATAGAAAAAGACACAGACAGAGATTTTTTCATGAGTGCCAGTGATGCTCTCGATTATGGTTTGATAGATAAAATAATTTCTTCGAAGAGAGAGGTTAAAAGTGAAAAGTGACAAATTTTGCTCTTTTTGTGGGAGAGACTCATCTGAAGTAGGAAGACTTATCGCCGGTCCAAATGGTATTTACATATGCGATGAATGTGTTGAGCTTTTCCATGATATACTTCATGATCAACAGAAAGATGGTCAAAAATCTGCACAAAAAGCACTTCCGGGTCCTTCAGAGATAAAGTCAGAACTCGACAAATATGTTATAGGTCAGGATAAGTCTAAAAAGGCGATCAGTGTGGCTGTTTATAACCATTACAAACGTGTATTTATGAACAAAAAGTTCGACGACGTTGAGATCGAAAAATCAAATATAATGTTAATAGGCCCAACTGGAGCCGGTAAAACTTTGATGGCAAGAGTTCTTGCCAAAATACTTGACGTGCCATTTGCCATAGCAGATGCGACACCTCTTACTGAAGCCGGATATGTTGGAGAAGACGTCGAAAATGTGATATTAAGACTTCTTCAGGTTGCTGATTTTGACATAGAGAAGGCCCAGCACGGGATCATATACATAGACGAAATAGATAAGATATCTAGAAAATCTGCAAATGTTTCGATCACAAGAGATGTTTCAGGTGAGGGAGTTCAACAAGCACTTTTAAAAATCGTCGAAGGTACGGTCGCAAATGTTCCACCTCAGGGTGGAAGGAAACATCCGTATCAGGAGTTCATAAAAGTTGATACAACCAACATTCTCTTCATAATAGGTGGAGCTTTCGATGGGCTGGATGAGATAATCAAATCAAGAGTTCAGCAGACAACTATGGGTTTTTCTGCAAATATAAAATCAAAAAGTGGAGAAGACATCAACTCTCTTTTAAAGCAGGTTACACCAGACGATCTTGTCAAATATGGTCTGATGCCAGAATTCGTTGGAAGATTTCCGATGATAACAACGCTAGATCAGTTGAATGAGGAACAACTCGTGAGGATCCTTACAGATCCCAAAAACGCTGTTGTCAAACAGTATAAAAAATTGCTTGAACTTGACGGAATTGATCTCGAATTCGAAGAAAACGCGTTGATGGAAATCGCCAAACTCGCAAAGAAACGCGGAACTGGTGCGAGAGGCTTGAAAAGTGTTATAGACGAGATAATGATGGAAGTTATGTTTGATGCCCCGAAACTTCAAAACGTTAAAAAAGTTGTTGTTACGCTTGAAACTGTCAGAGAAGGCAAAACACCGATAATTGAGATGAAGGAAACGGCTTGAGTATGGCTATGATCCTGGGAATAGAAAGTTCGTGCGATGAAACATCAGTTGCGCTTGTAGAAAATGGCGATCGGGTGATATCCGAAAAAACAGCATCCCAGATAGATATACATGCGCTTTACGGTGGCGTAGTTCCGGAAATAGCCTCTCGATATCATTTAGAAAAGATATCAATACTGACAAAAATGGTCTTTGAAGAGGCAAAAATTGAGCCAAAGAAAATATCTGCTGTGGCTGTAACCTACGGTCCGGGGCTTGTAGGTCCTTTACTTGTAGGCATTTCTTATGCAAAGGCTCTGTCTTATGCACTTAAAGTTCCATTGATAGGTGTAAATCACATAATAGGCCATTTGAATGCAGTTTTTCTCGTCGATAAAACGATTATTTTTCCATGCCTTGTCCTCATGGTTTCCGGCGCACATACAGAGATCGTTTACATGAATTCGATGAGCGATTTTAAGATACTTGGAAAATCTATTGATGATGCTGCAGGAGAGTCATTTGATAAAGTTGCACGTATGCTTGGACTTCCGTATCCGGGTGGTCCCCAGATAGATAAAGTGTCCAAAAATGGAAAGGCAATATATAGATTTCCGAAACCCAAAACTTTAGGAAAGTATGACTTTAGCTTCAGTGGGTTAAAGACGCATGTTAGATATTTTATAAAAGACAATTCTAATGCCAAAATTGAAGATGTTGCTGCTTCATTTCAGGAAACGGTTTCCTCGATGCTCATCGAAAAGGTGAGTGAAGCAGCAAAAGAGTACAAAATAACAGATATTGTTGTTGCTGGAGGAGTTGCAGCCAATTCTGCCCTCAGGCAAAAAACTTCAGAAGTGTCGAAGAAGGGATTGAAATTTCATTTTCCACCAATAAAATATTGCACTGACAATGCATCGATGATCGCAGCTGCAGGATGGCACGATTACAAAATAGGCAAATTTGCGGATTTCACTTTGAATGCCGTGCCAAATTTGGAGATTTGAATGAGACTATCTTACGGTAGCGCAAGATTTTTAAATCTTATCTCTTCCGGACCGCTTTTAAATATGGAGACTATCTACACGATGTTTGGTGAAAGATGCACTTTTGATTGCGCTTACTGTACGCAGTCAAGAACGAGTAAAGCTTCCGGGGCACTTCTTTCAAGAGTGATATGGCCAGAATTTGAAATGGGAAAGATCGTCGATTCCGTAGAAAGATCTCATGGAGTAAAAAGGATCTGCTTGCAGGTCGTTTCCTCGAAATCTTCAAAAGAAGAAGCTTTCGATTTTATAGATAGAATAAAGAAATTTGGTATACCTATCTCTGCAAGTGTAAGAATTACAAGTTTTGATGAGGCTCAATTATGGTTTGACCGCGGGATTGAGCGCCTGGGAATGGCCACCGATGTCGTCAACGAAAAATTTTACGAACTTTACCGTGGAGGAAGTTTTAAAAAGCACGTCGAACTTCTTGAAAAAGTTTCGAAAGCTTTTCAGCACAGGATTACAACACATGTTATAGTTGGACTTGGTGAAAGTGAGAAGGAGACAGTCGAGTTCATTCAGCAGATGCATGATATAGGTGTTAGTATCGGACTTTTCGCATTTACACCAGTGAAGGGCACAAAATTAGAGGATCGTAAAGACCCACCTTTTGAATCTTACAGACGCATTCAGATCTCCCATTATTTGATAAAGAATGATCTTCTGAGAGCGAACAATTTTAAATTTTCGGAAGAAGGGGTAATAGTCGGTTATGGTATCGATCTCATTGATATACCTAAAGAGGCCTTTCAGACTTCGGGATGTCCGAACTGTACGCGACCTTATTACAATGAAAAACCTGGAAAAGAGCTTTACAACTTTTTCTCTTAAGGTGATTTTATGAAAAAATTTCTCTTTTTACTTTTTATTTTTGCTCCTTCAATTGCGATTGCTATATCGGTTACGATTATGACATCACCACCTCAATCTCTTATTTATGTGAATGGAACGCTCGTTGGCCAGACAAACACGAATGGAACATTGACGGTAAATATCAACGCTTTTTCGAACATTAAAGTAGAGAATATAGGTTATTTGTCTTCAACATTTTCATACGATCCGGCTTCTAATGCAACATTTGTGAATGTAACACTTCAGCCTGTTTCATACATTTCGGTAGTGACTTCACCACAAAAAGCCTCTATTACTCTTGATGGCAACAACACGTTTTTGAGTCCTGCGACTATTACAATTTCTGCAGGTCCACATACAATTATGATAAAAAAAGCCGGTTACATACCACAATTTTTTTCTCTGTCAGCACTTCCATTTCAGATCACATTTGAAAATATCGTTTTACAGCAAATTGGAGATGTAAAATTCACAAGCATTCCTTCGGGTGCATTTTTATTCATCGATGATCAGTATATAGGAAAAACGCCCATATCAACAGTACTTTCTGCCGGTTATCATACAATAAGCGCAGATGCAACTGGATTTCTTCAATCTTCGACCTCGCTTTCAATTGGAAATAATGCTACTCCCCAGACTATCGTTTTTAAATTGGCAAAGCTCGTGAATGTTACAATTGATTCATCTCCTTCAAATGCAACATTCTCTCTGAACGGTAGAACATTTATAACTCCACAAAGTATGAAGATACCGGCAGGTACGTATACTTACTCGGCAAGTCTTACATATTTTCAGACAGCGACAGGTACGTTAAAGATAGAAAAAGACGGAACTTACACCATATTTATGCATCCAATGCTATCTTTAGTTGCATTTTCATCAAATCCACAGGGAGCGGCAGTCATGCTTGATGGTAAACTCATAGGTCAGACACAGATGACGATGCAAATTCCTTACGGATCTTACGACGTTAAGATGATAGGTAATGATGGTAAAATGTGGTTTGGAAGTGTGAACGTCAATCATCAAGTTGTAAATGTTTATGGTGACATGCTTAATGCCGGGATGCTTTTGGTTAATGCCACGCCGGCTCTAAAGACCATAGTCCATGTCGGTCAGATATGGACGGACCTGCCTGCCACTTTAACGGCAAGTGTTGGTATATATCCAGTCGAATTTTTTAATCCAAATTATCCCGTCAAAACAGTTTATGTTAACATAAATGGAGGAGCTGTGACGAACGTTTACGAATATCTTCAACCTATAGCTTCTCTTTTCGTCGAAAGCTCACCTCTTGGTGCAACTGTAACTTTGAACGGTCAGTTTATAGGAAAAACACCAATCTTCAATTTTAAGACGCTTCAGGGGAATTACAATTTAAAAGTTTCATGGAATGATGGATTTTCAGAAAGGCAGGTCTCTTTGAGGAATGATCAAAATTACATCTTTTCTTTTAATGATCCAACCTTCGTTGAAATTTCATTTCTCTCTTATCCCGATCCTGTCAAAGTTTTCGTCGATGATCGTAATGAAGGGTATACACCATGCAGTGTAAGATTGTCGAGAGGAATTCATTCTTATAGGATATACAACTTGATTGGAGATCTTATTGAAAACGGGATACTTCAAACAACAACATTTTCTTCCAAAACTTATTTCTTCGTGAATGGGGGATGATTGATTTGAAAAAAATTCTGATTTTTTTACTTCTGGCCGTAATACCTTTATTTTCTTTCGGGATCGTTATAAATGATGTTTCGCCATCTTCAGATCTTTATCCTTATGTTGTAGAGATGATTCAGGACAACATAATGGCGCTTGATTCAAACAACAATTTCAACGGTTCTCTAATAGTAACACGCGCAGATCTTGCCAGGATCCTTTCACACCTACTTGATTACCTTCAAGGACGGATCCAGCCAGCTGCTCAAGTTGCCCAGCCGACATCTCAGGGAACGGCCATCTCTGCAGACCTGCTTTTGAAGATTCAGCAGATCGAAAGCACAATAGAAAAATATCCAACGCTTCAGGCCTATGTCACTGTTCAGGCAAGTTCAATAAATTCCATTTCATTCGAATTAAGCAGAATTGAAACGCAGCTCAATGCCATGCAAAACATCATAGCCTCTTTGTCTACTGTTCAGGGCGTACCGCCTGCGAGCTTACTTTCCAAGACCATTGACAGGGTTTCTTCGCTTGAAAAGAACGTCTCAAATCTGAACTCAACAATTAATAACCTTTCAGCTTCGATAAATGCGACTGTCACGAACATAGAATCACAGATATCGGCCGTTCAAGGAGCTTCTTCTATGAGCTCCCAGATAAATTCTATATCAAAGGAAAATGCTCAGTTGAAATCGCGTGTATCTGCTTTGGAATCAACTTTGAACGATGTTTACGTCTTTCAGATCGTTGAAGCCATTGCAGTCATTGGAGCAATAGCTTACATCTTTTTAGTGAAATGAAAAAATTTTTTGAAGATCTGAACTTTAAAAAATTTGCCGTAAAAGATAGAAAATTTTCTTCCTTCACCGGAGATTTTAGGGAGATCGAAAAAATAAATGGTTACATCTATCCAGGCTTCATTGATTCGCACGCACATCTCATAAGTCTGGGATTGACTTTGATGGCGCCTTCTCTTGAAGGTGTTAAATCAATTGATGGGATCATTAGTATAGCCAAAAATTGTGACGCTTTTCTTTTGAGAGGGTGGGATGATGAGCTCATTGGAAAATATCCCCAAAAATCAGATCTCGATTCTGTCAAAAGACCTTTAATAGTGATAAGAAAATGCGGTCACGTTGGAGTTGCGAATGACAAATTTTTAAAAATAGCCGGCATAGAGTCAGAAGACGGTATTTTGATGGAAGGAACTCTTATCAAAGCTTTGAAATCTTTGACATACGATCGTGCATATCTCAAAAAGGCTGTAGAAAAAGCTCAATCAGAGTTTTTTAAGTACGGAGTTACCTCTGTTCATTCTGATGATTCATCGGATTTACCTTATGATCTTGTGAATGATCTCATTTCAGATCTCAAAATAGATCTTTACGAACATCTCCATGTTCATACTTTTGAAGAGATGAAAAAATTTGTAGCCCTTAAGCCTGGATCGATAAAGATTTTAGTTGATGGATCTTTAGGCGCAAAAACGGCTTTCTTAAGATCGAAATACGATGATTCGAACGGACGCGGGGTTCTGAATTTCACTCCTGAAGAGGTAAATAAGATCGTGAAACTTGCTGATAAAAATGGAATTCAGGTTGTTGCACATGCAATAGGTGATGGTGCGCTTGATCTTCTCTTAGAAGCTTTTAGCTCTTCGAATCAAGACCTCAGACATAGAATAGTTCATGTTCAAATGGCATGGCCTAAACAGATCGCTAAAATGAAAGAGTTAAAACTTTGCGTCGATGTTCAGCCTCAATTTTTCATTTCTGATAAGAAAATGGCAGAAGAAAGAATAGGAAGTAGAATTGATATTGCTTATCCTTTTAAAGCCTTAATGGATGCTGAAATTCAGATCGCATTCTCTTCAGATGCTCCGGTTGAAAGACCCGATCCTATTGAAGGCATACGGGCAGCAAAAGAAATGGAAATAAACGAAAATACTTCCCTTCTTGCATACACGACGTGGGGTGCCTTTCAAGAGTTTAAAGAATTTGAAAAGGGGAAAATAGAGAACGGGATGATCGCAGATTTTGTCGTTCTTTCAAAACCTATTGAGGATAAAATGTCAAAAGTTATTGCAACTTACAAGGGAGGAGAAAAAGTTTGGGAAGCTACATATGTGTAGAGGGTGTGATAGGTGTCGGGAAGACCACTTTATCTAAAATGATAGCCCAAAAATTTGATTTCAAGCCTGTCCTTGAAGTTGTTGAAGAAAATCCATTTCTTTCGAACTTTTATGTCGATAGGGAAAGATGGGCCTTTCAGACCCAGATCTTTTTTCTGATGAGCAGATACTCACAGCAAAGTGACATATCGAAAATGCTTAAGAAAGAAAAAATAGTTTCCGATTACATCTTCGAAAAGGACAAAATATTTGCCGAGATGAATCTTATTGGAGATCAGTTCTGGCTTTACGATCGGGTCTTCGATGTGCTTGAAACAAAGGTAGAAAAGCCGGATCTTGTTATCTATCTCAAAGCCTCCACCGAAACCATTATGAAGAGGATAGAGATGAGAGACAGATCCTTTGAAAGAAAGATGGATATCTCTTACATAGAAGAATTGTCAGTGGCTTACGAAAAATTTTTTTCGAATTACAAAAAAGGTCTCCTTGAAGTAGATGCAGATACGATAGATTTCGTCAAAAATGAAAAAGATTTTGATTTCATCGTATCAAAGATGGTGAAAAGCGGTGTTGAATTTTGATAATAGGTGTTTGTGGAAACATAGGAGCCGGAAAATCGACGATCATAGAGATACTTGAAAGGGATCTTCATTACATTCCGGTTTACGAAACAGTTGAAGAAAATCCATACCTTGAAGATTTTTATAAAGACATGAAAAAATGGGCCTTTCACTCCCAGCTTTTTTTCCTCATAAAACGTTTTGATTTTCTTAAAAGAGTCGATCCGTCCGGTGGCGTGATACTTGAGGATAGGACGATAGATGAAGATGTCGAGATCTTCGCAAGAAATTTACATGAAATGGATTACATATCGGACAAAGATTGGCATACATATCTCGAATTATTTAAAACATTTTCAGATCACCTTCCCAAACCTTCGGGACTCATTTACCTCAAAGCCTCGTTTGAAACGCTCAAAGAACATGTGAAAAGGAGGGGAAGGACTTTTGAGAGTGATATTTCTGGTGAATACCTTAAAAGGTTGAATATGCTTTATGAAAGATGGATATCAAATGCTGGCTTGCCAGTTTTGAAAATAGATTGCGATGCCCTCGACTTCGTGCTTTCTCAAAAGGACAGATCAGAAATAATTCAAAAAATTTCAAAATTCGTCAAATCTCTGGACTAAGTTGCTTTCCAGTTGATTTTTGTCATTATGCTCAGGTATACACCGGTATGCTAAAGTATACGTGAGTATGCTATTTTTCATAATTAGAGGCACTTTTGTTATACTTTGAATGGAGGTGAATCCAGATGAAGAAACGCGTTTTGATACTTGGGGCGGCTGGAAGAGATTTTCACAATTTTAACACTTATTTTAGAGATAACCAAGATTATGAAGTTGTGGCTTTTACCGCAACACAGATCCCGGACATAGCTGGCAGAAAATATCCTTCAGAGCTTGCGGGAAAACTTTATCCGAAAGGAATTCCAATATACCCTGAAGAAGATATGACAAAGCTTATAAAAGCAAATTCCATCGATGAGGTTATTCTTTCTTACAGTGATCTTCCCCATCAGTATGTTATGGAAAGAGCGTCCATGGTGATCTCGGCCGGCGCTGATTTTAAACTGATGGGTACGGATCACACTATGATCAAGTCCACAAAACCTGTTATAGCGATCTGTGCCGTTAGAACTGGATCTGGAAAGAGTCAGACAACGAGAAAAGTACTCGATATTCTCAGGGCTTACAGAAAAAAGGTTATTTCTATACGTCACCCGATGCCTTACGGTGATCTTGTGAAGCAAAAAGTCCAGAGATATGCGACCTATGAAGATCTTGACAAATACGAGTGTACGATAGAAGAAAGAGAAGAATATGAACCACACATTGATAGGGGTAGCATCATCTATGCAGGAGTTGATTACGAAGCAATAATTAGGCAGGCTGAGGCTGAAAATCCGGATGTTATACTCTGGGACGGTGGAAACAACGATTTTTCATTCTATAAACCGGATCTTCTCATCGTCGTTGCAGATCCCCACAGGCCTGGTCATGAAAAAACTTTCTATCCAGGTCTTGCCAATTTCATGATGGCCAATGTCATAGTCATCAACAAAGAAGAAACAGCGCTTCCAGATAATATAAATGAGATAAGGGTAAGTGCTGCCCAATTCAATCCTGATGCAACAATTGTCGATGCGGCTTCACCGATCTTTGTGGATGAATGGGAAAAAATAAGAGGCAAGAAGGTACTTGTCATTGAGGATGGCCCTACGCTTACTCACGGAAATATGCAATACGGTGCGGGGTATGTAGCCGCTGTTAAATTTGGTGCTGGAGAAATAATAGATCCAAGACCATTTGCAGTTGGATCGATAGTGGATACTTTTAAGAAATACAATCACATTTCAAAGATACTTCCGGCGATGGGTTATGGAGGAAAGCAGATAAAAGAGTTAGAGGAGACGATTAACAGATCTGACGCAGAGCTTGTTGTAGTTGGAACACCTATAGATCTCGGCAGGGTTCTGAAAATGAACAAGCCTTCATTGAGGGTCAGATATGAACTTGAAGAGATAGGAAAACCAAATCTTGAAGATGTGATATCGGATTTTCTGAAATCAAAAAAGATCTAAGCAATTCAAATTCAAAGTGGGACCAGTCCCAGTTTTTGTGGAGTAGTTCACCAAGCTCATTAAGAGTCTCGTATGGAGTTGCCTACGAGGCTATTTTTTTGAAGTGTTCTTAAAGTTCTTTGTTTTCCTGCCGAAAATATGGTAGGAGGGTGAAAGATGATAACCGTTAAAGTCAATGGAAAAGAAGTTCAGAAATATGAAGGTAAAAAAGTGCTGGCAGAGATCGTGGCAGAGATGTATCCTAAAGATAGCGTTCTTGATTCTATAAAAGTAGACAGTAAAAATGTTCCTATTTCCAGGATTGAGGATTTTGATCTCCTGGGAAATAGAACTGTTGAATTGGATTTCATCTCGATAGCTCAGAGTATATTGAGAATTTCTGATAGCGCTTTGAAATTTCTTGAATGGATAGATTTACAGAATCTTGACAAAGAAGTATTTTCGCTCCTTCCAAGGATCGTGAGTGGTTTTGAGGCTTTAGAAAGTGCGATAATTTCAATTCGTCAGTTCAGAAAAGATGTAGAGAAAAAAGAAGAAGAGGATGAGAAAAGTACTTATTTCATAGAGATAAATTCTTTTATCGCTCTTGAAAACAAAGATGAAGTGATCAAAAGAGTAAAGAATATTTGTGGAATTTACAGAAAGATCTTTTTGAGAGTTTTGGAAACGGAGGTTGCATGAGTGGATCAATACGTTCAAAATTCTATTTTAACTGCAAGTCCGGAAAAATTGGTTGAAATGTTGTATGAGCATGCTCTGGAGCTCGTTAAGATATCCATATCAAAGATCAATGATCAGTCGGAAATAAATTATACGCTCTTAAAGGCTCAAGACATAATTATTTATCTTAATGCCATCTTAGATATAGAAAAAGGTGGAAATATTGCCAAAAATCTCAGAGAACTTTACGATTTCATATATCGCAGCCTTGTTGAAGGTAATATCCAGAAAGATGTGAAAAAACTTGAAAATGTACGAGATCTTCTGCAAGAATTACTTTTAACATGGAAAGAAGCTGAGAAAAAGACTTCGAGCAGACCTCAACCAAAAGTAAGCTTCGGTGTTTCAGCATGATCCGGATCATAAAATTTTTTTGCTAAAAGATTCAAACCAGAAACATTTCAGATAATTTGTCTCCGGCATTGAAAGTAGATGTGGATGATCCATAGGAAGGCCCGTCCAGCCGAGAGGCCTTACGGTTTTCATTTTTTTTGTTGCTGAAGAAAGGACTATTTTTTCAAGCATTTCAGCGTCTATATTGTATGCACATGAACACAGACATACATGCCCCGTATCTTCGATATGATCGAAGATTTGATCAACGAGGTTCGAAAGCATATTAAAGGCTTTTTGCCTTTCTTCTTTTCTTTTTATCAGGGATGGAGGATCTGCAACTACCAGATCGTAAATACCAAGATCTTTGAGATCGAAAGCATCTCTAAGCATGAAATTCACATTCAAACCATTCATTTTAGCATTGGTCCGACCGATCTCAAGATCATCCTGAGATATATCGACGGCATCAACTTTCATTCCTGCCGATGCCATATTCAGAGCGAAACCACCAGTATACGTGAAAAGGTCAAGCGCTTTTTGAGCCGAAGCTATCTTTTTGACGAAGAATCTTGAATCTCTTTGATCGTAGAAAAAACCAGTTTTCTGTCCTCTTACAACATCTGCAGAAAATTTTAATCCATTTTCTTCAACAATCTCATTTTGTGGTTCCTTACCGTAAAGCAAACCCTTATAACGCGAAAGCCCCTCTTCTGGAAGAGACTCAAAATCGCTTCTTTCGTATATTGAAGATGGAGAGTAAAGATCAATAAGAGCATCTATTATTTTATCTTTGAGAGATTCGAATGCTAAAGCTCTTATTTGTACTACAAGTGTGTTATTGAATCTATCAACTATCAAACCGGGCAATAGATCTCCTTCTGAATTGATCTCGCGCCTGAAAGAACTCAAACCATATCTTCTTTTTTGAGCAATTACGAAACGTTTTTTGAAGAAATTAATGTCTATGTCTTCATCTTTAGATGTAAGAAATTTGAGGGCGTTGTTTGTCCTTCCGTTGTAGAGCCCTTTACCTATAAATTGATCTTTGTAAAAAATGTTGGCAATTCCCGAGTTTCTATCAGAAATGGTTTCTTCTATTTCATCTTTAAAGATCCAGAGATGGCCTCTTTCAACCTTCTCTAACCCTCGTTTTTTAAGCTTAACTATTTCCATATTTTCATCCTTTCACTTTATTAGTGAACCACCCCTCATTAGATGGGGAAAGAATCTGTCTATTTCTATGGCTGACTTGCCTGCATCTCAATTAGGAGTAATGCCAAGGTACCTTGCGATTGCATTGATACTGAGACCTTCAAAAACGCTTTGATTTCAATGACTTGATGTTCATTTAGCATCTGGATACTTCAAATACCATGAGATACTCAGATGGTATCACTCAATTTATACCGATGAAAGTAGTCATTTTTGACCGATGCTTTTGCTATTTTACCACCGAATCAAGCCCTAATTTAGCAGCTTCAAGTATGGGCTTTATGTTCTCAATCATCTTTTCAGTTTTCTTTTCGATCTCTCCATTGATAAGATTGCCGACCTCTATTGCCTGAGAATACGATTCTATCGCTTTTGGAGCTTTTTCTGTTTATATGTATTTCATTCAATTTTCCTTCCTTCCCATTCTTCACTCAAAATTCCCATGATTATCTCATCATGATACTTACCTTCTCTAAAAATTTGCGACCTCAGTCTTCCTTCTGCTTTAAAACCAACATGCTCGTAAGACCTTATCGCACGCTCGTTGAAGGTGTAAACGTGGAGCATAACCTTATGAACATTCATTTCAATGAATATGAAATTCACCAGTATTTTCATGGCATCTGTGCCATATCCATGGGAATGAAATTGTTTCCCGAGAAAGATGCCAACTGTCGCAATGCTATTTTTCCAATCCAGATCATTTATTCCACATCCACCGATATATTGACTGTTATCCTTTTTTTCTACTGCAAAGTTATACTTATCGCCTTTTGATGAAAGTTCTTCGTACCATTTTTCTTCTTCTTCTAATTTCCACGGAAAAACGATACCAGGGTTCAAGAATTTTTTGATCTCATAATCATTTATGTATTGCCATGCTAACTGGATATCCTGTCTGTGATACTCTCTCAATCTGACAAGTTCGCCTTCGAATATGTTCATACCAGCCCTCCTTTTATCAGAGTACATAACGATTATTTGATCTTACACTACTCTTTTGAAAAAGTAAACATGGGTGAACTTCCTATTGACATTTCTTAAGTCATTAAGGTATAATTTTCAAGTATCGAGCGCGTAGCTCAAATGGTAGAGCGCTTCCCTGACGCGGAAGAGGCAGCAGGTTCAACCCCTGCCGCGCTCACCAAAAGTGGCCCTTGAGGCCACTTTTTATCATATTTTCCAAAGAAGACCTTGCTATCTGTGCAGCGGGGATGTTTTAATAAAATACATAGAGAATTAGGGAGAAAATGCTTAAATCTTAGATAGTCAAGTTGACCTGATAGCATATGTTCAAAACACTTCTGAAGTACAAGACGGAATATGCAGGTAAGTCAGTCATAGAAATAGAAAGATTCTTTCCGTCATCTAATGATGGGGTGGGTTCGCCTATGCGTCAATATTAAAACAAATTAGAATATACTCATTCACATTTGAATTATCAATCATTCAGGCTCCGGCAGTCGCTTCTCGAAATCTGGTTCTCTGTTTTGAGTTTGCACAATGGATGAGCAGGATCAGATGATCATTTTTTCTTCTTTCAACCTCTCTACAAAATGTTTTGACTCTTCTGTAAGATCGACACTTATCTCAAATTCTGCTGATGCCATACTTACCGAATCTTCAAATGAAAAACCCATTTCCATGAAATTCAAGAGTTCATCTTTATAATCTCTGAAAGCAGGATGCTTTTTCATAACTCTGAATTCCCATTCAAAATCACCATCTTTCATCCATGAATCACCAAGAGGTCCCTTGAAATTTTTTAGATGGATTCTTTTTGGAATCCAGTTGAAATCCACATGCTTTTTCATATAATCAAGAAGTTCACCGGTATCTGTATATTTTGAAAGTGAGTCAAAACTTTTGTAAGCTCTGAAGGCCATCCATTTTTTGACAACTTCCTCTTTAGATTCGCTTTCTATGAAATTTGAAAAGATCTTAGCTTTAACTTTTTGTGCAGACTCAACAGGCATGCCATCCACAAGATCTGCTATCGTGTTCAGAACGCCATTTCCTATCCATTCAAAGGATTCAAGGCAGGCCTTATCTGGAGTATCTTCATTCGTGTGATAATATCTATCTGGCCATTGTGTGAGTGAAACTGATGGAGTGCCAACGGTTGAATCGTTGAAGATATAATGATCCGAGCCACCTGAATAACGTCCGGTCTTCACCCTAAAGGCATGATTTTCAAGATTGACAGCCATGAGTTCACTTATAAAAGATGGTAAAGACCATGGAGTTGACGAAATATCAAGAGATGATCCTGTTAGATTTTGATTTTCACCAACCATATCCAGATTTATGCCAAATTCAAAGTCCATCTTATGATCCTTAAGATACGCAACTGTACCGTACATTTCAGGAATCCAGAGTGCAACTATCTCTCGATCGAGATCAACACTTCTTAAAGTTCTTACGATCTCTGCAAGTAACGCTGATCCACTCGCATTATCATTTGCACCGGGTTTTGGATGACATACATGTGCTGTAAGAACCAGAGGTTTTTTATCGCTCCTTTTTCCTATTTTAGCTTCTAAAACTTTTATGTCTTTAGTTCCTTCATCAACATCAACGTATGTCTCTATCTCAAGATCTGATTTTGCCAAAAATTTAAGGCGTCTGTACTGATTGAAACTCAACGCAAAGCCGAGAATATCAACATTCGATTGAGCAGGAAATGAAGTATAATTCACGGCATCGGGAAGAAGTTCTGGTGTCCTTCCATAGGAAGGTTCCTGTGCCCTCATGAAGTATGAAAGTACACATCTTATCCCAAACTTCTTCGCCAATCTGTAAACTCTAGATGGATCTCCATTGGAAAGAACAGCGCAATTTTTGGCAGAAGGTGTGTAATCTTCCTCTTCTTCTCCACTTCCAACATCTACAACTTTTAATCTTTCAACGCCATCCGTGCTGCCGGACAGGAATACGGCTCTTATCGGTGAAAGAGAAAGATTTCCTACCATACATTCACCTGTCCGGGCAATCTTCAGAAAACCACTCTTTAGATTCCATGCTTTTGGAACAAACCAGCTTTCATAGACCTTATTTGACGGATAGGAAATGATATGGGAATCTCCTATCGAATTTTGAATAATTTCGATGGCTTTTACAAAACCATAACCACCCTTTGATCTGTGAAACTTTGAGAGATCCCATTCAAGTTCGAGCGCATTTTGCGGACAAAATTCTTTCAAAATTTTCTCTCTTATCATCTTTTCACCTCTGGAAGAAATTCCAGTATTTTCGAAATTTATTTTGAGTATAACATTTTTCAAAAGCAAACGTTTCATTTTTCTACAAATCACATGATACGGGCTTATTCTTTATCATTTCGTGAAATGAAGAAATAATTGGTGTTATAATAAATTAAAAGGCGATGATTGTTGAAGCAGGAAGCTCCGCTGTCTATAAGGGGAAGGAGTTTATTTAAGCGATATTTAATGAAAGAGGTGATATTATGAACAATAAAGAAGATTTAAATGAGGAGATCGCTAAAGTTGCATACGCACTCTGGGAGAAAAACGGCAAAGTGCCAGGCAAAGATCTCGAAAACTGGCTTGAAGCCGAAAAAGTAGTCATGGATCTTCGCAAAAATAAAAATAAAGGCGATCAAAAAGGTAAAGATGGGCAAAAAAGTCACGGTAAAATGATGAACAAAGAAATGGGAAATCGCAACATGGGTTATGGCGGTAAGATGGGCAAAATGGGTGGTGGCATGAAGGGAAATTGTTAAAAAATCCATGATTTTATCTCGTTTTTTACATTTCTAAATACTTCGAACTTCTCCATATCGCTTCCTTCGAAATCCGCCGGATCCTTAAAACTTCTGTGTAACACGTACTTACCTAGGAAAAAAGGACAGTTTCCTTTTGCACTTTTGCACGCCGTCACGACGTAATCAAAGATGAAACTTCTGAATTCTTCTATGCTTTTCGATCTCTGACCGGATATATCGATTCCGATCTCGGCCATCACCTTTATCGCGTAAGGATTGACCTTTGATGCGATTGTTCCGGCGCTAAAGGCATCATAGATATCACCTCTTAGGGATCTCAGAATTGGGAATTTTTGAAGTCTTACATCTAATTCTTTTTTTACCGTCGGCAATATTTTGTACTTAACAACTGCAGACTTCACAAATTTTGTAGGCTCATCTTGAAAGGTTATCGCTTTTTCTCCATATTTGCTGTTTTTATTAGCTTTTTGTTAATTGCTTAACATCGACGCACAGCATGAATTATTACCATATTTTCACTGTATGATATAATTTGGTGATAAAATATTAAGGGAGGTTATCGATGAAAAAACTTTTGCTCTTATTTGCTTTTATCCTTATTTTATCTTTTGCTTCATTTGCCGGCATACTCCACATAATAGCCGGGAACGTGAATTATGGTCTTGGAAGTACAAAGACAACTATAACAAACGGGAAAATAATTATAGGTGATACAACTATAGTGGCCACGTCTATAATCATTCTTGGTCAGAAAGATTTTAGTGGTAACATAACATGGACAACCGCACAGGCGACGGGTGATGTTCAAGTCTTCATGAAAAATGCCACAGCCACCGCCAAACAGATGTACTATGATCTTAACAATAACACGGGAAATCTTTCAGGTATGGCTTCTATGACGGTAACGGCAAGTGGTGGGATGATCTCCATTCAGGCATCAACCCTCCAGTTTAACACTAAAACGAATTTTTACACAGGCCAGGGAAGTCCTGTTATCATAAAAAAGGCGGATATACTGATAAATGGCAAACAATTCAGCTTCGATTCTCAGAATGGATCTCTCGATATAACAGGTAATGTTTATCTTTATAATTCATCGAGTAAGGAGAAGGCCTATTCCGAAGAGCTAATAATGAATACATCTAACGATGCGATAATACTTAAAAAGGTGCAAATGGAGATAACGATAGGTTCATAATAGATTGATGGAGGTGCACTCAGTATGGAAAGAGATGAAAAGATATCGAAAAGAGCAGAGGAGATTCCGGCCTCGCCGATAAGGAAGCTCGTTCCCATTTCAGATGAAGCAAAAAAAAGAGGAGTAAAGGTATATCATCTGAATATAGGGCAACCCGATTTAAAAACTCCGCAGGTGTATTTTGACAGAATCAAAAACTTTTCAGGTATTGATGATTACACAAATTCTGCGGGTTTGATAGAGTTGCGGGAAAAATTTTCCATCTATTACAAAAAATGGTCAATGCCATTTGAAGTAAACGATGTGATCGTCACCGAAGGGGGAAGTGAGGCTGTAAGTTTTGCTATAGCGGCCATAGCAGATCCTGCCGATGATATAATGGTTATAGAACCATTTTATGCCAATTATGTTGCTTTCGCAAAATTTCTTGGCGTCAACGTAGTACCTGTAACATCAATGGCCGATGATGGATACAGGATGCCGTCTGTAAGGGCTTTTGAAAAGGCTTTGACTTCAAAGACACGTGCCATTCTTTTTCCAAATCCAGGAAATCCAAATGGTGTCGTTTACACCGAAGAAGAACTTCAAATGATCATGGACTTTGCGTTAAGAAACGATCTCTACATTATATCTGACGAAGTTTACCGCGAGATCACATTCGATGGGCTTAAAGCACATTCGATGATGGATTTTGGTCACCATGAAAGAATTATAATAGTGGACAGTCTTTCGAAACGTTTCAACATATGTGGTGCACGGATAGGTGCGATAGCATCGAAAAATAAAAAAGTCATGGATGCTGTTATGAGAATGGCAATGGCAAGGCTTGCCGCAAACCACATATCCCAGTACGGCGCTATAGGTCTTTTTGATCTTGAAAATTCATATTTTGAAGAGATGACACGTGAATATCAGAAAAGAAGGGATATCGTTTACAACGAATTGAAAAGCATTGATGATATAGTTCTCAACAAACCAGAGGGAGCATTTTATCTTGCAGCGAAAATACCTGTTGATGACTCGGAAGAATTTGTAAAATGGATGCTCCAGAAGTTCTCATATCAGAACAAAACAACGATGGTAGCCCCGCTTGGAGGATTTTATGTCACGCCTGGCCTTGGCAAAAGCGAAATAAGGATAGCCTATGTTTTAAACTCGGAAGAATTAAAGGATGCGTGTTCCATACTTGCTAAAGGATTGGCAATTTACAATTCCGAGAAAAAAATTTCTGTTAAGAGGTGAATTGTTTTGCTTAAAGACAAGTTGAGAGGTGAGCTGAAAAAGAAAAACAAGAGGATCACTTCCCAAAGGGAAAATATTTTTTCTTTTTTCAATGATCACAAAGGAGAGCACTTCACTCCTGATGAACTCTACAAATTTCTCTCACGAAAAAACGGTCACATAAGTAAAGCTACGATATACAGAACAATTGAAATGCTTACTGACATGGAGATACTGACAAGGATAGATTTTGATGATGGCTTTGAAAGATATGAAATAAAGGAAGAAACAGGTCACCAGCATCATCATCTCATATGTGTGAACTGCGGCAAGGTCTATGAGATAGATGAAGACCTTTTGGATGATCTTGAGAACCTTATAGAAAAGCGTACCGGCTTCAAGGTGAAAGATCATCAATTGAAGATATACGGGATCTGTCCTGATTGTCTTGCCAAAACATCAGAACAAAAAAAAGAAAAGCTGAAAGTATTGAAAAAGTGATCCAGAAAACTACCACTTTTGATGGGATATCAATCGTTGAAAGTGGTAGCATTTTTGTGAAGTAAGCCATCCAGTCAAGTGCTTTCAAAAAAGGTGTTATTCCCGCTCCAATTATTGTTTCAAAAAAAGTGAGACCAGCGAGTGCAAAGAAAGAAAAGATCAGTCCCATTTCAACGATTATTGTCATAAGTACGGGGACGATGAAAGCATTGAAGGGAAAAGATGCTATGTAAAGCTTTCCAAAATTCAATATGAGAAATGGCGCTATTCCTATGTTTGCAGCCAGTGAGGCATTTATAGCCTGAGAAATATAGCTGGGTTTGAATTGAGGAAGTATGGGGATAAGGATGATCATACCTATTACGGCAGAATAAGAAAGCTGAAATGATGGATCGAAGATTATCGATCCGTCTCTTATCACTTCAATAAGCCCTACAAGGCCGAGTACGTTCAGAAGATTCTGGTTTCTGTCTATCAATCTGAAAAAAGAGAAGATGCCGAATGTCATAACGGCACGAACAGTAGGCACCGAGAAACCGGTGACAGCACCATAAACAAAAATTATAAGAAGCGTTAATGGGTATTTTACCGTGTTCATCGGCACAAGTTCGCCAAGGACTATCAATGCCATTATCGCTATTATCCATATGTTTGCACCTGATACGGCGAAAATTTGGGCATACCCGCTTTCTTTGTACATCTCTTTTAGGTTGTATGGCACATCTCTTCTGCCAAGAAAAACAGAGGCCATCGTATCGGCACTTCCCACTACATAGATTTTGAACTCTTTGTAAATAAAATTTGAGAGATTAGAGCTCGACTTCATGAATGTATCAAAGATGTTAGAGGGCCATCCGGTCCAGAAGGCTTCCCTTGTCTTTAAAATACCATCTTTTTTTTCAATCCTTCCCATGAAAAGATCTGCAACTTCAGGAGCATTTCCCTTTTCGTCGGTGAAAATGTAAGTCGATTCTACTCTCATCCATCCATCCGGCGTATGAATTTTAACGTTAGAAATGTTCACAGATTTTCCGCTTGACTGTCTTACTCTTCCAATAATAAAATATGTCCCATCAGGTATAACCGGCGGCATGAGAAGATAGGAAATTCCAAAAAAGAAGATCGAAAGCGTGATAATTTTATTAAATTTTGAGAAAATCAAAATTGCAGGAAGAGAAGAGAATAAAAGTCCGATCCACCATGGCCCATACCTCGAAAGCAATGCTCCGAGGATGGCCAGCATAAAAAAGGCGAATAACGGGCTCTTTCTTACCATCTACCTACCACGGGAAACTTTTTCGAAGACTTTTATAGCCACTTTCAAAATTTCTGGATCGAACTGGATATCCACATTTGATTCAAGAATCTTTAAAGCATCTTGATTTGAGAGAGATAAAGCGTAATTTTTATCTCTTTTCATCGTCTCAAAGGCATCGGCTATGGCAATTATCCTCGCAAGAAGAGGTATCCTTCCTCCCTTGAGCCCTTCAGGGTAACCAGATCCATCAAATTTTTCATGATGGTACTTTGCAACAAGTGAAGCCTCTCTTAAATGTTCGTAATACGAGAGAATCTTTTCTCCAAAAAGTGTGTGGGTTTTCATCGTTTCAAACTCCTCATCCGTCAATTTTACGGGTTTTTCAACGATCTTGTCCGGAACAGCTATCATACCGATATCATGAAGTATCGCACCCCAGTAAAGATCGTCCATCTGTTTTGGAGAAAAATTCATCTCATTTCCTATCATTTGTGCAAAATATGCAACATTTTCAGAGTGATTTCTCATGTTTGAATTCTTCATCTCATGAAAACTTACAATTGTTCTCAACATGTTGTTCACATTTATAGATTCGATGTTGTTGCTTTT
The DNA here is from genome assembly GCA_031962125.1 of Mesoaciditogaceae bacterium. GTDB lineage: Bacteria > Thermotogota > Thermotogae > Mesoaciditogales > Mesoaciditogaceae > JAVRKU01. The sequence continues at coordinate 31,341 of JAVRKU010000008.1, forward strand.
TTTAAGAGTGAGAATTGTGGAAAGCAAAATTCCAAATTCTTCGGAGATCTTTTTTGAACTTTCAGAAAATTTAACATCATCGAGCGCATCCAAAAAACAATTTCCTACGAGATCCTCCCCTATCTTAAGAGGTACGACTATCGATCTGTAAATATGCCCACCAACGGCATTTTCTACGAGTTTTGAATACTCTTTAGGGACTTTTTCGTTGTACTGCATTATATTTTCCACAACGGTTATTTTGGGAACTAACACCATCCACTCGCTTTTGAGATCGAGCGATTTGAGCTTTTCAGTATCTTCTCCACTACCGTGAATTGCCATGTAATTCCATTTTTTACCATTTATCATAGAAATGCTTCCGGCTCTGGCTTCCGAGACTACGCTCAAAGCAAGATCGAGAGCGATGTTGAAAAGATCTGATTCTGATTTCGTAGCAATGATCGAAAAACCGTTAACCATTTTTAAAAACTTCATATTTTCAGATCTTAAAAAAGAGCTTTCATCACTCATGTCGTTGATCTTTTTGTTTAACTTCATATTTTCTTCTCTTAGATCCTGGATCTTCTTTTTGAGATTGCTCTCGTTTTTTCTTACCTTCGATTTTACGGCATTTGAAGATACCATCACGGCGATCGTTATACCAGCCATGATGATAAGAACTATCACCATGTAAATCAAAAGGTTATTATCCATCAAGACCCTTCTTCTTTATTTCGAAGAAAAGATCTTCCGATTTTATTGGTAATCTTTTCATTCTTACACCTATGGCGTCGAAGATCGCGTTTGCAATAGCCGGTCCTGGTGTATCCATACCTATCTCAGAAACACTCTTTGCACCGAATGGTCCTGTCGGTTCGTAGCTTTCAGCGAATTTTACCTCGATCTTCATTATATCTCCCCTTGCAGGGATTTTGTAAGTAAAGAAGTCATTCGTAACTATCCGACCATTTTTATCAAAAATATGATCTTCAAAAAGCGCCATTCCTATCGCCTGGGCCGATGCACCCTCAACTTGTCCGCGCGCAAGAACAGGATTTATCGTGACACCACAGTCTATGTAATTTAGAAAATCTATAACTTTCACTTTTCCTGTTTCAAGATCTATTTCTACTTCAGCAAATGAAACAAGATAGGGAGGTGGTGAAACTTCGCTTACGAATGACTCTGTAACCTCTAACTGACGCTGATTGAAAGTGTAGAAAAGTTGCGTTTGAATATCTGAAAAATTTATCCTTTCACCATCATCTGAAATGACGGAGTCATCATCTAATTTCAAAGTATCTACAGGTTTTTTAAGTATTTCAGCGGCGGCTTTTATTATTTCAAATGTCATTTTTTCCGCTGCGTGCTTCACGGCATTCCCGGAAACATAAGTAGTCGAAGAGGCGTATGCTCCCTTATCGAAAGGAGTCATATCCGTATCGGACGAATAAACGATTATCTTACTTACAGTCGTGTGAAGTACTTCTGCGGCTATCTGGGCAAGTATCGTGTCACTTCCTGTTCCGAGATCTGTCGCACCAATTAGAAGGTTAAAAGTTCCATCATCATTCATCTTTATCGTCGCACCACCCATATCTATTGCCGGTATGGATGATCCCTGCATTGCAAAAGCTACGCCATAACCATGGGCGATCTTTTTTTTCTTATCTATTCTTGGCAATTTTCGCTTTTCATACCATCTGAATTGTTTTGCCCCTTCTATAGCACACTCTTCTATTTTGCAGCTCTTTATTATCTGTTCGACCCCCTCCCTTCCTTCACCCATTATTCTGAAGATTGGAGAGGTTTCTCCTTCACGGATCGAATTTTTCAATTTGAATTCTATTGGATCGATCCCCATCTTATAAGCTAATTCATCAAGTGCAGAATCGAGCCCGAAAAGACCCTGTGGTGCACCGTATCCACGAAAAGCACCAGCCGGCTCTGTGTTTGAATAGACAATATCACCGACAAACCTTACGGCTTTGATCTTGTTATAAAGAGGCAGCGTCTTTGATCCTGCCACCATGAAAACGGTAAGCGAATGTTCACCGTAAGCGCCTGTATTTGAAAGCCCTCTGAGATCCATGACCTGGAGTTTACCGTCCTTAGTAGCACCGACTCTAACATTAAAACGCATCGCATGACGCGTATTGGATGCCGTCATAGTTTCTTCTCTTGTGTAGATACACTTCGCAGGTTTCCTGGTTTTAAGGGTCACAGCAACGACATAAGGCTCAACGAGAATAGCCTGTTTTCCACCAAATCCACCGCCGATGCGTGGCTTTATAACACGGCAATTTACACCAAAGATTCTCTTAAGTATTCTTCTTGCATGAAATGGAACCTGTGTTGATGTTATGACCGTAAGTCTGCCGTTTGGATCAAAATACGAAAGGGCACCGTGAGGTTCCATCATCGCATGTGATTGGTTGGGGGTGTAATAAGTTCCCTCAACTACATAATCACATTTTGCAAGTTCCATATCTACATCTCCAAGCTTCATCTCATAATGGGAAGCTATATTGTGTTTTGAATCGTATGCACCAGAAATTTCAGGCTCATCGTGGATAACAGGAGCATTTTCATCCATAGCATGTTCGTAATCTATGATGGCTGGCAGAACTTCATATTCAACTTTTATAATTTTCATGGCTTCTTCAGCGATCTGCTCGCTTTCAGCGGCGATTATGGCAACTGCGTCTCCAACATATCTAACCTTTCTATCAAGCACAAAGGCATCATACGGTGATGGTTCTGGATAACCTTGGCCCGCTCTTGTGTATATAGTGTGGGGTACATCTTTGTAAGTTAAAACACATGCAACACCTTTAAGTTTCGAAGCCTCAGAGGTGTCTATTGATTTTATGAGTGCATGAGCATGCGGACTTCTAAGAATTTTGACGATCAAAGCACCTGGAATTTCGAAGTCATCCGTGAAAACAGGTTTTCCTTCGACAAGGGCTTTTCCATCGACCTTTTGGATCGATCTGTTAACGACGCTGAATTGAGCTTCAGTAAATATTTTGCTCATTTTGTTCGCCTCTCTTTTGCGGCCTTCAAAACAGCCCTTGTTTGGCTTTCGTAGCCGGTACACCTGCAAAGATTTCCCTTGAGGTAATCGAGGATCTCTTTTTCTGTTGGATCAGGGTTTTCTTCAAGCAGATTCTCGGCCGTTACCACGAAACCGGGTATGCAAAAGCCACATTGAGAACCGCCTTCTTCAAGCAATGCCTCCTGAATCGGTGAAAGTCCATTTGCTGAGAAGGCTTCAACTGTTTTTATATCATGACCATCTACGGCAGCTGTGAAAGTTGTACAGGACAGGACGGCTTTTCCATCGAGCTGAACAGAGCATGAACCACAGCTGGCCGTTGAGCATGCATGCTTTACGCCTTTATAGCCAAGTCTTCTTAGGGTCTCGATCAGCATCTCGCCTGGCTCTATTTCAACAGAATGTATTTTCTCATCAACTTTGAATTCAACCTTCATCGTAAATCCTCCTCATCGCTTTTTTGAGTAGAGCTCCTGCAAGGGCTTTTCTATAATCTGCGCCTGCTCTTATATCAGTTCCAACCTTCACAGTTTTTTCGATAAGTTTTCCGGCATCATCTAACGCATCCATAGGCTTTTTACCTATAAGAAAATTTTCGACTTCAGGAATTCTCTCCGAAATCATTGGCCTTGATCCGACGATAATCTTAGCTTCCTTTACAAAATCTTCATCTAAAACGAGTTTCAATCCGAGATTCAAAGTTGCTATATCAAAAATCGATCTGGAAAATTTTTCGAAAGCTACCAGACCATTCTTTTTTGGAATGTAAAGTGCTGTGATAATGGATCCTCTGTGCTTTTCTGATACATATTTTTCCAGAGGTATCCTTTTGAAACTACCATCGTATATCTCGACATCTGAATCAACCGTCATGAAGATCGTCGTGATATCTGACCATCCAAGTTTAAAAGCTATGGATCCGCCAACAGTTGCCATATTTCTTATCTGAACGCTTCCTATCTCCTTCAGAGAATCCTGAAAGAAATGATCATAGATATGTGAAACAGTATCGTTGAAAAGTAAGGATGATATTTTAGTATTTGCTTCGATCTTGATCTCATTTTTGCTATCCTCTATTCCAGCTAAACCAGTACTTTTCAGATCGATAAGATGTTCAATGCGGGAAACTTTGAGCTGTGCAACCATCAATCCACCACTCACATATATGGACCCCGGCATCTGTCCAACTTCATAAGCTTCTTCTATGGTTGTGGGTTTAAGGTACTCTTTGACATTCAACAAATCGATCCCTCCTCTCAAATATATCAGCTATACTATCCATTATATCAAAACCAGAATCTTACCAGATCAAGATATGTTATGTAAAAAAAGAAGGCCATCAATATGAAAAATCCTATCGCACTTAGATATCCCTCGATCTGTGGATTAACTCTCTTCCTTGTTATCATCTCTATCAAAGCGAAAACCATGTGACTTCCATCAAGCGCCGGAAAAGGAATTAGATTTATTATCCCAAGATTCAAAGTGATAAGTGCTATCAGCGTGAGAATTGTCTGAAGTCCCTGGTTGGAAGCCTGACCGACAATTTTAACAAGACCAACAGGGCCCGTGAATTGACTAAAAGGATTCTTGGAGACGAAAAGTCCTCCAAGAAAATCTATCATACTTGTGAATACTCTGTTCGTGTAAATTATTCCATAGCCTATAGCATCGATCGGGCCTGGATACCAGTTACCGTAGGATGGAAACATCTCCAAGGAATTCAAAAAAGTGCTATATTTTTGAGCTGTAAGGATCTTAGAATAAGCCTTTCCATCTCTTTCAAAAACTACCTTCACGCCATTTTGGGGTGCATCATAACTTTGTGAATCAACAACGTTAGATCCATTGAGAGTGATCAGGGTTCCTGAGCCGTTTGCGTATTGTCCGACTTCGATCGCATTTTGAAATTGAAGTGAGTTTGTAGCGTTTATCCCATCTATCGAGAGAATAACATCTCCTGGTTTGAATCCGGTAGAAGGATCGACGCTTGCTATCCTAGTCGACATCGTTTGCATATAAATTCCTACGAGCTTCGATCTTGGCTCAAATTGATAATTCAAAAGTACTGCCGTGGCACCATTTGAAAAATAGAGCATCGATTGATTTATTAGCCGGCTCTGATCATTAAAGGGTATCATTCCAATTTTTTCAAGTTTTACTCCATCAGGAATCCTTCCCTGTATAACCATAAAATATTGCGGTCCGATCTCTTCTGGAAAGATCCAGCTGGATAGAGTTTTTCCATCTCTTTGATAAGTGATCTTTACCTTTTTTTGTCCTTTTATGAAAGTTGACACATCATTCGGATTTAATACCACATTTCCATTTATGTATATTATCCTGTCTCCTGGCTTCAAACCTGCCACAGCCGCCGGAGAGTTTGGAACGGTCCAGTCTACGAGTGCCTGCGGGAAACCCCATATGATAGAAACGAAAATCATCAGGACATACGCTGCTAATATGCTAAAAAGAGGACCGGCAAAGACTATCAAAAACCTTTTCCATGCGGCTTTTGAATAAAGCATTCTGTCTTTTGGGACTCCATCCATCTGCTGTGTGCCAGGATCTTCTCCGGCCATTCTTACATATCCACCAAGGGGAATCGCATTGAATCTGTACTCAGTTTCCTTTCCCTTAAAAGAGAAAAGTTTTGGACCGAACCCGAAAGCAAACTCAAGAACATAAACTTTAAAAGCCTTGGCAAATATAAAATGACCGAATTCATGAACAAGTACGATACCTATCAGGATCAAAATGAAATATATTATACTCATCAACATCTATCAATCATCTCCGATGTTAACTGCCTTGCTTCCAGATCAACTGCCTCGATAGAGTGGTAATCTTTCAAGTCTGATGGCCATCCTTTCTTCAAGATTTTTTCAACGATTTCGTATATTTTTGTGAATCCAATCTTCCTATCAAGAAATGCCTGAACGGCAACTTCATCTGCCGCATTGTAAACAACCCGTGCTCCATCTCCATCTTTGAGGCATGCGTATGCCAAAGAAAGTGCTGGATATTTTTTCAGATCAGGATCTATCATCGTGAATTTTCCAGATGGTTCAAACTCTTCGAACAATTTCATTCTCCCAGGGTAAAGCAACGCATATGCTATTGGAAGTCTCATATCTGCGTGTGAAAACAGGGCCTTTACACTTCCATCTTCAAGTCGCACAAGGCCGTGGATCTTTCCTTCTGGATGGATGAACACATGTATCTTTTCTATCTCAAAATCGAAAAGAAAGTGTGCTTCCATTACCTCAAGTCCCTTGTTGAACATCGTGGATGAATCGACTGTTATACGCGCACCCATCCTCCATACAGGATGTTTCAAAACAGATTCCGGTGTGACAGAACTCAAAGATTCGATAGGCAGATCTCTTACAGCTCCGCCGGATGCTGTCAAATAAATAGAATCTACATGCGAATTTTCTGTGTTGAGAAGCTGGAAGATTGCATTATGTTCGCTGTCGACCGGAATGATCTCGCATCCGAGAGCTTTAACCGAGTTCATAAAGAATGTTCCACCTGCAACTATGGATTCTTTGTTTGCGAGGCATAACCTTTTTGAATACTTTGCCGCTAAAAGTGCATATTTAAGGCCTATAAAGCCAGATACGCCAATCACGACAATATCCGGTTTTGTTGCTGAAAGCAGTTTTTCTATTGCATCTTCACCTGAAAAGTCAACTTTTTTCAGGGTATTACCAGTTAAGGCCAGGCGAACCTCAGGAAAGTCAATCTTTTCTTTCAAAAGCAGATCTATATTTTTGTTTGCAGTAAGTCCTACAACTTCAAAATCTTCAAGTTTTTTCAAAACATCTATCGCCATTCCCCCTATAGTTCCTGTAGATCCGAGAATGACAACTTTCTTCTTATCTGTCAAATACAATCATCCCATTCAACCAATTTAGAATATGTGAACTCATATTATCTACATTCATACTTATTTTTACCCCCCGTAGTCGAGATCACTTCAGAAGGATTCATCTTTCTGAAATTATACCAAAAAAATCATGTTGATTTTATTTTTTTCATTCAAATTATCAAAATGATTTGCAAAAAATTTTTTTACGTGATAAAATAGAGCAAACGATTGCTCAAGGGGGCCTTCCGAATGGCAACCATGTATGACATAGCAAAACTCTCCGGTGTATCAGTTTCAACAATTTCAAGAACCCTCTAAAAATTGTATAAATTGTGGAATATGCGAAAAAGATGCCCGTACGGTCTCAATATTGTGGAGAAGTTAAAACTCGTCGATTTCAAACTTGGTAATGGCGAAATTTTCTAAGGAGATGATTTAATATGGAATACAGAAGAATTGGAAAATGGGGCTTGAAGATAAGTGAGCTTGGTTTTGGAACGTGGCTTACCTTCGGAACACAACTCGACGTTGATGAATCCAAGAAAATCGTGAGAGAGGCTTTCAAAAATGGAATAAATTTTTTCGATACGGCAGAAGCTTATCAGGGTGGTATGGCTGAGTTCATACTCGGACAGGCAATTAAAGAGTTCAAAAGAAGCGATCTTGTTCTTTCTACGAAGATCTTCTGGGGAGGGAACGGTCCGAACGATCTGGGCCTTTCAAGGAAGCATATAATCGAAGGTACATGGGCATCTTTGAAGCGTCTTCAGATCGATTACGTCGATCTCATCTACTGTCACAGACCTGATCCCTTAGTCCCAATGGAAGAGACTGTTCTTGCGATGGATCAAATAGTGAGAAGTGGACTGGCACTTTACTGGGGCACATCTGAATGGAGTGCCGAACAACTTGAGAATGCACATGAAGTTTGTAAATCATTTCATTGCATGGAACCCATTGTCGAACAACCACAATACAACATGCTCAAAAGAGATCGCACTGAAAAAGAATACATGCCAATTTATGAGAAATATGGCATGGGTCTTACTATATGGAGTCCTCTAAATGCTGGCATACTCACTGGTAAATACAACAACGGTATTCCTGCAGGCAGTAGACTTGATCTCTTCAAAAATAACGGAGGTCTTAAAGGTAACATAGATGAAGCAGGTGGATTGAACGAGAAGACGCTTGAAAAAGTGCGTAAATTGACCAAAATTGCTGATAAGATGGGAATAAAGATGGCCCAACTTGCGATAGCATGGATTTTGAAGAACAAACATGTCAGCAGCATCATACTTGGCGTCAGCAAAATCGATCAATTGAAGGAAAATATTGAAGCGGCTAAATTGAAAGAGAAACTTACCGATGATGTGATGAAAGAGATAGACACTATATTGAAATCAAATTGAGAGGCAGAAATGGAGTCACGATTACCACGAAATAAATTGATCATTTTGATATCTATTTTAGTAATATTCAACATAGTTACGTGGTCTTTTCTTCTGCACACCAGTATGACAGATTCAGCCTTGATGGGTATAGGTGCACTTGCCTATTTTTTTGGTCTTCGCCACGCATTTGATGCAGATCATATAGCCGCAATAGATAATGTTACAAGAAAATTGAGGCAGGATGGCAAAAGATCTGTCACGGTTGGATTTTTCTTCTCGCTTGGTCATTCGACAGTTGTGATTTTGCTGTCTCTTGGACTTGTTTTTGCTGTCAGGGATGTGAAAGGGCAGATGGGTGCACTCCAGCAATGGGGAGGAATCTTTGGAACTATTGTATCGGCAAGTTTTTTAACGGCGATAGGTCTTATGAATTTTGTGATCTTCAAACGTCTCAGACATATCTTTGTTGAAAATAAAGGATCAAAGAGTTCACCAGATGTCAATGAGAAAATAGAGGAACTTCTGAACAAACGTGGATTTTTTTCCGGTATATTCAGATTTCTTTACAAGCATATAGATAAAAGCTGGAAGATGTATGTTATAGGATTTCTCTTTGGCCTTGGCTTCGATACGGCAACCGAGGTTGCAATTCTTGGCATCTCAGCTACTATGGCTCAGAACGGGGGAATGTCTGTCTGGACGATCATGATCTTTCCTTTTCTATTCACGGCCGGTATGACACTTATGGATTCTTTGGATGGTATAGCCATGTTGAAGGCCTACGATTGGGCAATGGTAGATGGCATGAGAAAGCTCTTTTTCAACATGACCATCACTGGTATGTCAGTACTTGTGGCACTAGTTATAGGCCTGATCGAATGGATTCAGGTTGTAGCTTCAGAGTTAAGTCTAACAGGGCCGTTCTGGGAGGGATTCGAAAATCTTAATTTTGGTGTGCTTGGAATAATCATAGTTGGTATGATGATCTCAACATGGATCATCGCTTACATGTATTACAGAAGAGTTCTTAAAGCATAGGAGGTAAGGATGTATTACAGAAAATTTGGAAGTAAGGATTTTGAAGTGTCGGAACTTGGTTTTGGTTGTATGAGGTTACCTCTGACAGATGGGGATCAAAAACATATAGATGAAGAAGAATCCATAAAGATGATAAGATATGCTATAGACAGTGGCGTCAATTATATAGATACGGCATATCCCTATCATGGCGGAATGAGTGAATTGCTTGTTGGAAAAGCACTCAAAGACGGGTATAGACAGAAGGTTAATCTTGCAACAAAGTCTCCAGTATGGCTTGTAGAGAAGAGAGAAGATTTTGATAGATATCTCGATGAACAGCTTAAAAAACTTCAAACAGATCACATCGATATGTATTTACTTCATGCATTGGGTATGGAGCGATGGAACAAGATAAAAAATCTCGGCGTTTTTGATTTCATCGAAAAGGCTCTGAAAAATGGCAAAATAAGGAACATAGGCTTTTCTTTTCACGATGAATTCAAAGTGTTTAAAGAAATAGTAGATGCCTATAAGTGGGATTTCTGTCAGATCCAGTTCAATTATCTCGATGAACACTATCAGGCAGGTCTCGGTGGTCTCAAATATGCCTCGAAAAAAGGCATGGCCGTTATTGTCATGGAACCCATAAAGGGTGGTAAGCTTGCAAATAGATTACCGCGTCAGGCTGTAGAGATTTTCAAAGATGTAAAATCTGAAGAAACACCTGCCGAATGGGCATTAAGGTGGGTGTGGAATCATCCGGAAGTTTCTTTGCTTCTAAGTGGTATGAGTGCGATGGATCAGGTTGTTGAGAATATAAAAATAGCAAGTAATGCTCTTCCGGATGCTCTATCAAAAGAGGAGATGGATGCAATCGATGAAGCCAAAAATATATTCAAAAGTCGCCTGAAAGTGGATTGCACCGCATGTAATTACTGTATGCCATGCCCGAATGGAGTTCATATACCTGATGTTTTCAGACTTTACAATGATGCATCGATCTTCGATGAATTTGAGGCATCCTCGAGAGATTACAGATATCTCATAGAAAACAAATTTGACGCATCGCAGTGTATTGAATGTGGTGATTGTGAAAAGGTCTGTCCCCAGCATCTTCCAATAAGGCAACTCTTAAAAGAAGCAGATAAAGCTCTGAGATGACATGCTTTGTATAAAATGAAAAGGTGACCGTATGGTCATCTTTTCATTTTTTTCTTTTGCCTGGGGTGTTAAACCTGAAGCTATTATGGCAAAAAACATCTCTATGCTTACAACCTGACCTGCGTTATTCATCATCGTTCTTGTGCCACCGGCTATTCCTCTTCTTTCTGGTGATACCATACCCATTATGGTACTGATATTTGGAGATGTGAAAATTCCAGAACCAACTCCCATTATTGTTCCCCAGAACATTATCTCAAATAAAGATGTATCGGCCCTTATGAATGTAAAACCAAGCAATCACACGCCAGAGATCAAAAGACCGATTGAATTTAAAATTATAGAGCCATTATCATCAGCTTTTTCAACTCTTTTTTCTGTTAATTCTATAAATACAGCTCTTCTATCTTCCTCAGATCTAAACCTTTTGAGATATCCTTCATTAACCACAAAATCAGTTTCTGCCGTTAATGTACTTTTCGCAAATTTAGAGTGATTTTCAAGATCGGACACACCATCAGAAGATCCTCGTGGACTTCTTTTTCCATCATTCACCTCCACAAGCAATTATATAATTCATATTAGAATATTTCTATTTAGAACATTCTATTTTCAAATTAACATATTGAAAATATTTTTACAAAAAAACACTTGACATTATATATACTATGATATTAAAATAATGAAAGTAATAGATAACAAATTTATTTGAAGATAATATAATTGAAATTTGTTATATTTTTTGAAACAAAACGGGAATACCCGTTAAATTCAGATTTTTGAAGGGAGGTTTTTAGATGAAAAGGGTGCTCGTGTTATTGTTGGTAGGTGTTATGTTTATTGGTGTAGCACTCGCAGGAGGAGTTGCGAATTTTGGAATGTATTCAGACATCACATCCCTAAATATCTGGTCAATGCTCGGTCCAAATGCAACTTCGTGGAATTTTTATCCGGCTATCATGAAGTACGGATCACTTTATGGTCTGTCGGATGTGACTAATCAAGTTGTCCCATCTCTTGCAGATGGATTCTGGTCTACATTTGAGGCGACAACTGTTGATGGAACAAGTGCTTACGTTACAACCGTTCATCTTTTAAAGGGCGTTAAATGGTCTGACGGAACACCATTTACAGCCGCCGATGTCGTCTTCTCTTACGAGGTGCCTTTCAAGCTCAACATGCCTGGAAACTGGGGAGGATATTATCCGCCAGCACCGTATAGTTTCATCAAAGCTGTGGCAGTTAACGATTACACGGTGGATCTTTATGTTCAACAACCAAGTGGCGATTTCATATTCGACACGCTCATGGCACCAATAGTTCAGAAAAAATTCTGGGAGCCAGTTTATGAAGCTGCCCTTAAGACTTCAAATCCTTCCCAGTACATGATGTCCTACGATACGAATCTTTACGATGAGCCGTCAATAGGACCTATAACTGTTTCTGCATGGCAGCATGGAGCCTATATCCAGGATAAAGCAATACAAAATTATTCCTTCAAAGGTGAACAGGAAATAGAATATGCCAACGGTGCCATTCAGTACGTGGATCCGGCACTTGGCATCAACGCAACGTATTACGGGACGCCTGAAGGAACCATTTTGCACAATTTCGTGACAGGACCTTACGTCAGCTCAATAGTCTATGATATCTACCAGAATCAAAGTGCAGCAATAGCTGCCCTGATGAATGGTACAATAGGATATCTCTTGAGCCCTAACGGTCTTGAAAAGGGGTTCGTTAGCGAGCTACAGACAAATCCGAAGGTTAAAATCGTGCAAAATCAGGATCTCGGTTTCGATTACATAGCTTTCAACATGAGACGTTATCCTATGAATAACAAAGCTTTAAGGGTTGCAATTGCATATCTTATAGACAGACATATGCTTGCGGATAAAATAATACCTGGCTCGATAGTGCCTCTTGCCTCTCTAGTACCTCCCGGCAATAAATTCTGGTACGATCCGACTCTTAAATACTATGGTGAGGGCATGGATACGGCCCAGAGATACGAAGCGGCTATAAAGGTACTCAAAGATGCCGGTTTTACATGGCTTATTTCGCCAAAGGTTGAAAATGGGCAACTTGTCCAGCGTGGCGAGGGACTCATGGGCCCGGATGGAAAGCTCATAAAGCAGATAACAATGCTTGCACCATCTGCAGGCTACGATCCTATAAGGGCAACGATAGCCCTGTGGATTGAAAAATGGGCCAACGATATAGGGATACCTCTCTATGCGAATCTTACAAGCTTTAACAACATAGTCAACGCCGTATGGAACGATAACTTCAATTTCGATATCTATATGTTAGGCTGGGGTATTACTGTATATCCAAGTTACCTCCATGATTTCTTTGCACAATCTCAAAATGTTCCGGGAGGTTTTAACAGTCCTGGATATGATAATCCTGAATTTGAACAAACTGCAAGAGAATTTTTGTCTCAGACTGATATGATAGCAGCACGCGGTTATGCATTTAAACTTGAGCAAATGTTAGAAGATGATGTGCCGTATGTTGTAATATATGCCTCGAATCTTATGGAAGCCTACAGACCGGATCAAATTCAGTTCGCTTACACAAACACTTTAGGTGGGATTCAAAATGTTTACGGAGAGCAGGGATTTGTAAAGGCTGTTAACACCGCCCAATAGAAAGTTAGAACTCTACGTACCGGGTTCATTGAACCCGGTTTTTTTGTTTTTAGATCTTTCTCTTTAATCAACTGATATTTCATTGAAAAATACAGTTCAGGCCATGATGATATCTATAGTTCAGGCAAAAAATATAGATGCAATATCAATTGCGAAAACCTTCATTAATATGATTCAAAATGTGAGTATTGCTTATACTTCCTTTACTCTATAACATTTTCACTTAAATAAAACAAGAAATTCTACTGACAATGGACAAGAAAGCATGCGATGCGCTGTTTGAAGCTCGCAGTTTCTCTAATGCCTAAAGTGTCTGTTTTTTCTATGTGCTATTTGTCATATAACATTTGAGGAGTATAATTTAAATTGATGGTGATGAAATGGAAAAAATCATAGAAATCCATGGACTTAGAAAATATTATGGTAAATTTGAAGCTCTGAAAGGTATAGATATAGAACTTTACAGAGGAGAAATCTTTGGCTTTTTAGGACCTAACGGTGCGGGAAAGACTACAACTGTCGAAATTCTTGAAGGTCTAAGAAGTTCATCCAACGGGGAGATGATCTTTTTTGGCGAACATATTCATGGAACTATTCCATCTCATATCAAAGAGAAGATCGGTGTTGTTCTTCAGGAAACGCATTTTCTTGATCATTTAAAAGTAAGAGAGATAATTGAACTTTTTGCTTCTTTTTTCAAAAATCATCTTTCAATAGAAAAAGTCATGGAATTGGTACAGATAAAAGAGAAAGCGGGTGCCTATTTCGATGATCTTTCTGGAGGACAGCGTCAAAGAGTTGCCATTGCAACAGCGATAGTGAATGATCCCGAGATAATTTTTTTGGATGAACCTACAGTTGGACTTGATCCACAATCGCGTGAATCTATATGGACATTGATCGAAAATCTAAAAAGAGAGAACAAAGCGGTTTTTCTTACAACACATTACATGGATGAAGCTCAGAGACTTTCAGATAGAATTTCCATAATAGACGCGGGAAAGATCATCACAGAAGGCACACCTTTTGAACTTATCAATAAATACGGTGGAAAAAGTGCCGTTGATTTCAAATGTGAACCAATTCCGGCCGATGAAACACTCAAAAATTTGAATGAAAATCTTTCAAAAACAGATGATCATTTCAGGATAAAAACTGATAATCTTACAAAAACACTTGAAGATCTCGTAATATGGTCGAAACAGTCCAATATTTCTCTCATCAACGTTTCACTTGTTGAGCCGACCCTTGAAGATGTTTTTTTATCTTTAACGGGGAGGGAATTGAGAAATTGAAAATCTTATGGGAATTTTTTAAGATTCATCTTTTCTCGGATTTCAGAAATAGAAGATCGATCTTCTGGGTCATCATCTTTCCAGTACTTCTGCTTTCGCTTCTCATTCTAACTTTTTCAAATCTTGGTGTTAGGGGATCACTTAATTTCAACGTTATAGTTATAGATGAATCCGGTGATTCAGGAATGATTTTTTCTCAAAAGATGGTAGATATTTTGAAATCTCTTTCCTTTCCAAACAAAGATGGTGTTTTTAATTTAACCGTAATGAGTCAGGGCGATGAGTCAAAAGCGATAAAAAGCATAATGTACGGTGAAAGTGATCTGCTTATAATCATACCAAAAAATTTCGATTCTCAAATAGCCAGAGAAGTCCTTCTTCAAAAAATTGGTTTTAATTCTTCACCTGCAACTGTGGAAACCTATTACCTGCCAAACCGTGCCTCTTCAAGTCTTGCTCAAGGATTGATTGAAGGATTTATAGGACAATTTAACATATTTTTTGCCAAGAATTTTGGTCAGGCAGTTCAGCCGGTTAAAGTTAAAAATAAAACTCTTGGAGGAATAATTGGTTCTCCTTCTTATACAGATTTCGTAACACCCGGCATTCTTGTGATAGCACCTTTCACAACTGGTTTATTGCTTGTTGCGCCAAAGCTTGCGATGATGAGAAGAAACAGGATCATGAAAAGATACAAATCGACTCCTATGAATCTCTTAAGCTTTTTCTTTGGTTTTACATTTTCGCGGCTCCTTATCATGATATTACAGTACGCAGGGCTGGCACTTTTTGCATTTTCCGTTATGAAGACACAGATAAACCTGTTCTCTCCTTCAGCTTTGATCTATTATCTTTTTTCCTGTGCGGTTTACACGGCTATAGGTTTTGCAGTAGGATACGCCGTTTCGGGTCCCGTTGCTGTAAGCGCACTTTCAAGCGTTGTGAATTTGCCACTTGAATTTTTGGCTGGAATCTTTTTTCCACTTTTCAATCTTTCATGGTATATCCAGATCTTCGTTTATGCAAATCCTTTATGGTATGCAACGAATGCGATGCGTCAATTTCTTGGAGTTTCTATTTCTCCAAGCCCGATGTGGATGAACATCTTTGTACCTGGATTATGGCTCTTTGCTTCTCTTAGCTTTTCGCTTGTTAAAAGTTTGAATGAAAGAAGATGAGTCTATGCCATTTGAACTTTTGAGAAAATCTTTTTACATGTTCATCCGTGACAGACAGGCCATAATCATGTTCTTTCTTTTACCGATCATCATGATGATCATTCTTGGGTTCGTCATAGCTGGTATGTCTGGAAGTACAACAGGTGTTAATGTCAAAATAGTTACCTATTCCGACTCGCCAGAATTTGCAAGTTTGATAAGTAAAGAAGCGTCAAATATCGGTCTCAATTTCATTTTTGTAAAAACTCCAGACGACGTTGAAGAACTTTTAAAAGCAGGTAAAGCTCAGATGGGTTTGTTGATAAACAAAGGTGTTTTCACCTTTGTTTACGATCAATCTTACGGCCAGTATAACAATTATTTGAAAGATCTTCAGGATATAATCGCAAACAACGTTAATGAATATCTGTCGAATGTAAAATCTTTCATAAAAATAGAACCTATCCCCGCGAAAAAAGGAAATTTAACGGTTATAGGTTTTGTCGTGCCCGGCGTTATAGCGATAGCGATAATGATAGCGGGAATCTTCGGAATGGCCATAGTATCAGGTAATTACAGACAGAATGGTGTTTTGAAAAGAATGAATGTAACCCCAGTGAACGGTGGATATTTTTTTCTGTCTCTTTCTCTAATAAGGTTTTTTTCCTCTTTACTCTCTGCCATTTTGACAGTTTTGATTTCTGAGATCATTTTTTCTACCGGATACAGCATAAACTGGTTTTATTTCATCATCTTCACATCAAGCGGGATTCTTTTATCACTCGGGTTTGGGACTATTTTTTCAATATTTTCAAGAGATCTCTGGACAATTCTGAATCTTTCAACAATTTTTTCTATCGTCATGATGTTGTTTTCCAATGTTTTCTTTCCTTATTCTATAATGCCAGCTTACATGAGAATTATATCCAGTATGCTTCCAATCTCTTACTTTGCACAGGGGTTAAGATATGTCCTTGGTATAGAGATGATGCATACTGAGAATTTTTTAATCATCTCAACTATTTTTGCCTTTGGAGGAATTACCATGATAATACTTGGCGGGCATTTGATCTTCAAACTTGAGAAGAATTGATCAATTTAAATCAGGAGATCTCTCAAAAATAGCATAAATCAAGCCTACCACGATCGTGAATATGCCGAAAAATAGATAGCCTTTTGCAACTCCGAAGGTATTTGAAATCCATCCTCCTAATATATATCCGAAAATCATCGAGAGACCACTTGTGGCCATCCAGAAAAATGCGTGTGCGTCGGATCTCACGGTTGGATTTACTTTAGTATTGACATAATAGAAAACAGCGTAATATATCGCTACCCAATTAAAAAATTCAAGAGCCTGAAGTGCTGTAACAATTATTGGATTCATGATCAAAAAAGTTAGAATCCACCTTATTCCAAAGATAAAAGAGGCTATTACAATCATCTTTTTAACACCAAGTTTTTTAACAATCCTGTCTGCAAGAAAGAGAAAGGGAATTTCGGCAAGAGCCTGTAAGGCCATTGCTATTCCGGCAAGTATAACCGGATATCCTCTTGATCGCATGAAGATTGGCATGAAATAAAGTCCGAATGTATTTGAAGAAATTATAAGTATTTCAAAGAAAAGCATTCTGTAAAATTGGGATGGCAGTGTTTTAAGGGAAAATTTTGATCTTTGCTTGCCTTCATTGTATCCTGGTGTTTTTGGAACGATGAAAGCCATTATTCCTATAAGAACAAAAGATGTCGTTCCAAGAAGGAAGAAGATAAAATCATTCGTTACATAGCCGAAAATGAGCATTATAAAAGCATAACCAACAGATCCCATCATCCTCGCTTTTCCAAAAGAGAAACCCTCTCTGTTTGCGTGATAACTTGCCATCGATTCGGCTATTGGAACAATAGAAGTCCACAAAAAGCCTATTAAAAGTGCAAATATAAAAATAGCCCAAAAATCTTTAAAGAAATAGATGAGCCAGAGCGAAATAGCGCTTGTGAATGCTATAAGGGTGAGAACCGGGTTCTTAGCCCTGCGATCCGATATACGCATCCAAAATGGATTTGAAACAAGAATTACTATGGCTGCTGTGCTACCTAAGATGCCGTTTTGCAGATCAGAAAAACCAAGTTGATTGAAATAATTACCTATGAACGTAAAAAATGCCATCGGAAGGTAGATGGAAAATTCAAGAGCCCAAAAGGTCCAGATCATTGTACCTCCCCATAAAATAAGGAAATGAGACTGTAAGCCGGATTCTGTCTTGAATGATCATCTATCTGGGAGACGCGTTTCCGCATCCCTCGAGCGACCTACCAGAGGGATGGGCGGGCCGCCTCATAACCCCTCGACTTGGTCTTGCTTCGGGTGGAGGTTACCAAATCGACCGATCACTCGACCGATGGTGAGCTCTTACCTCACCTTTCCATCCTTGCCCTTTCGGGTGGTTTCCGTTTCTATGGTCCTTATCAAGGATCACTCCTTCCGGGTGTTACCCGGCACCCTGCCCTGCGAAGTCCGGACTTTCCTCGGCTTTCACCGCGATCATTCATCCCATTTCCTTTTTCATTTACGTAAGAAAAAATCATTTTTCTTCAATATGTCCATGAAATTATGGTCATTATGAAACATTGTTATAGGTGTTACTGATGTGTAATTTTGCTCGACCGCATAGTAATCTGCATCCTTACCAGGATCATCTTCAACTATTTCTCCCAACATCCAGTAATAAGTGTTTCCAAATGGATCCTGTCTTGCTTCAAAAAAATCCCTGAATCTTCTCGTTGATTGCCTCGTAAGCTTAAATCCCTTTATCTCATCATACTCTATTGCCGGTATGTTGACATTAAGAGCTGAAAATTTTGGAAAATGCTCAAGATCGAGGTGTTTCAATATTTCTATAAGAGCCTTTGTTGCCGAATTAAAATTCGGATTACTTGTCGAACAACTTGAAATCGCAATTGACGGTACCTCCATCATCGCACCTTCGAGAGCTCCAGAAACTGTTCCAGAATACATGACATCCGTTCCAAGATTCGCACCTTTGTTTACTCCGCTCAAAACTAGATCGACTTTTTTATCTTTGAGTATGGCCTGGATCCCGAGTTTAACACAATCGGCAGGTGTCCCATTAACCGCATATCCAAAAAACTCGCTTCCAAATTTCACTTCTTTTGCCCACAACGGATTTCTTATGGTAATAGCATGACCTGTCGCACTTCTTTCTATATCAGGAGCTACAACGTGCACCTCGGCAATCTCAGAAAGCTTCCTCGCTAAGATAATAATTCCTTCTGACATTATACCATCATCATTTGTTATAAGTATCCTCATAACTTCACCTCCAAAAATTGTTCATCTATTGTACAACAAAAAGCCACCTCTTCACAAGAGGTGGCTAAGATATCGTGGTGCGCCTGACAGGAGTTGAACCCGCAACATTCGGATCCGAAGTCCGACGCTCTATCCAATTGAGCTACAGGCGCAAAATTATGGGGTGGCTGATGGGGCTTGAACCCACAACATTCGGATCCACAGTCCGACACTCTACCAATTGAGCTACAGCCACCGCGCTCTGGCGCGCCCAGCAGGAATTGAACCTGCAACCTACGGATTAGAAGTCCGTTGCTCTATCCAATTGAGCTATGGGCGCTCACAAAAAGAATTATATCATACAAGAGTTTTTTATTACAAGTCATGTACATCAATTCAGCATGCAGCGTACCGTCCGCTGCATGCAGTATTTACTTGCCCTGCGCCAGAGACAGACATTTAGCTTTTAAAGATTTGGTATATTTTATTAGGAATGCCATCGTTTATTTTTGAAATATAGAGTAATTCAACGATAAAATAAGCTTAAGCGTATAAATATCCTAAAAATGTCTAAAAATCCTAAATTTGGCTGACAATTGTCTAAAATCGTCTTTGACATTTGTTAATTCTAATGCTATTCTTTATGTGAAACCGGTTCCATAAAGGGATGATGGAAAGATGAAAATTACCATGAAAGAGATAGCAAAAATGGCTGGTGTATCAAAGTCGACAGTCTCAAGGGCTTTAAACGGTAGTGGATACGTTTCAGGCGAAAAAAAAGATGAAATATTGAAGCTTGTAAAGATCCATAATTATGTGCCAGATTCGAAAGCTATAAACCTGAGCAAAAGCAGAACAATGACAGTTGCACTTATTTTGCCATCAACTTCGGGTCCATTCTACGGTGAAGTGATCCGTGGTTTTGAAGAAATACTTGCAATGGAAAGGTATTTCACGCTTTTAATGACATTTGATTCTCAGGAACCACCGCAAAAGATACGTGAAAGGTATATATCTTTGATCCGATCAAAACGTGTTGATGGAGCGGCCATATTTGATCCTGAAGTTGATGGAGAAACTGTAAAAGAAGTAATAAATCTGGGTTTTCCCATTGTTTACATAGGTGAGAGTATAAACGGGGTATCTGTAGATACGATTTTCATCGACAATTTCAACGGTTCATATTCGATGATGGATCATCTCATAAAGGTTCATGGCTACAACCGGATAGGATTCATAACCGGCCCGGCAAATAGCTTTGATAGTGCGGAGAGATTAAGAGGTTATAAATACTCGCTTGAGGATAATCACATAGAATTCAATCCATCGCTCGTTTATCGTGGGGATTTTACAAAAGAAAGCGGTAAAATTATGACCGACCGTTGCCTTGCGGATCGTGTTGAAGCTATTTTTGCCTCAAATGATGAAATGGCTTTAGGAGTAATAGAGGAACTTCAAAGAAAGGGCGTTAAAGTTGGAAAAGATATCGCCATTGCAGGATTCGATGATGTTTTCTGGTCGAAATATATTCATCCACCACTCACGACAGTTCATCAGCCGATGCACAGCATTGGAAAGATGGCCGCAAAGACTATCCTGGACAGGATAAATTCCAATGATGTTGTCAAAACTCCTATGAGGATTGTTTTGAGTACAAGATTGATTGTAAGGAATT
>JAVRKU010000009.1:0-49366 GCA_031962125.1 Mesoaciditogaceae bacterium
CATCATCGACGATGCCTATTGTGAACCCGTTTTTGGGATTTGAAGATCTAAGATTATCAAAAACGGCCTTTATCTGGGCAGGAGTCGTATCTTTTGAACTCAGACCGTAACGTCCACCGATGATAAGAGGGGCATTTGGCTTTCCATAAAAGAGTGTTCTTACATCTTCGTACAGCGGTTCTCCCAAAGATCCAGATTCTTTCGTTCTATCAAGAACAGCTATCTTTTTAACACTTTTGGGAAGCACATCGAAAAAATACTTTTCAGAGAAAGGTCTGTAAAGGTGAACCTTTACGACACCGACCTTTTCACCTTTCGAAGCAAGATAATCGACGACTTCAGAAGCAGTTTCAGTCGCGGAACCCATCAAAATTACCACACGTTCGGCATTCGGATCTCCGTAGTAGTTGAAAGGCTTATATTCCCTTCCGGTCATTTTTGAGATCTCCGACATGTAATCCGCAACTATTTGAGGTACGGCATCATAAAATTTGTTAGATGCTTCTTTAGCCTGAAAGAAAATATCAGGATTTTGTGCTGTTCCCATAGTTTTTGGATGCTCGGGATTCAAGGCCTTGTTCTTGAAAGCTTTCAAAGCATCCCAATCAAGAAGTTTTGCGAGCTCATCATATTCGAGAACTTCTATTTTTTGAATTTCGTGTGATGTTCTGAAGCCATCAAAAAAATGAAGAAATGGAATTTGCGACTTTATCGCTGAAAGATGTGCGATGCTTGCGAGATCCATAACTTCCTGAACGCTTCCGGATGCAAGAATTACAAGTCCTGTTTGTCTTACTGCCATGACATCGGAATGATCTCCAAATATCGAAAGTGCGTGAGCTGCCACCGTTCTTGCGGCAATGTGAAAAACTCCAGGTAAAAGTTCACCCGCAATTTTGTAAATATTCGGAATCATTAAAAGTAATCCCTGAGACGCGGTAAAAGTTGTAGCGAGAGAGCCTGCGGCCAGAGCTCCATGCATTGCACCGGAAGCTCCTCCTTCAGATTGCATTTCGAAAACATTTACACGTTGACCAAATATGTTCTTTCTTCCTTGCGCAGACCAAAGATCTGCGAGTTCAGCCATTGGAGACGACGGTGTTATGGGATATATCGTTGCAACTTCGGTGAAAGCGTAAGCAACATGAGCTGCTGCAGTATTCCCATCCATAGTGCTCATTTTTCTTGCCATTTTTACCTCCTGAGATCTTTAAATTTCCATGCACCAAAAAAAATAGGATCAAGCATAAACTCTGTAATCGATGTAAGGAAAAATCGGATCGAGCCATTCGTAAAGTTCTATCGACCTTTCATCTATATTATGCGATTTTATTGCATCATATATCTCAAGAAAACGTGATAAATGTGTGTTAGTTCTGTTAACTGCATATTCAACAGAAGTCCCTGTTGTCATTATGAATGCCCAATCGCTTGATTCTGCAAGCATAAGTTCGCGTGCACACAGATTCAGGGCACGTATGTACAGTGGATCTGAAGTTTTGAGGTATTCATTTGCGATTTCGACCATACGTTTTTCGGCCTCATGAAGATGAGGATATATCCAGTCATTTGACCCGTTGATCCAGGTTTCATTGTATCCGTTTGCGCCCCAGCTCGACTGGGCCGGTGTAACTATCTGGACATCATCTAACTCGCCAATCACACTATCCGGCGTTGCCGATTCTATAATATCGAATTTCGCAGTCTCTCTGAGAACAAATTCAAGAAAGTCAGGACCTTCATACCACCAATGACCAAAAAGTTCAGCATCAAAAGGAGCAACAATTATGGGTTCAACATTCATCTGATTATAAAGCCTTTGAACCTGAGCTATCTTCTTTTGAATGAAGTCCTTTGCATGCATCATAACAGTTTGTAGGGCTTTTTCAGGATCGTAAAATTCCTTTTCTCCCAGCGATACGCTACCTGTAACCCTGTAATATTTTATTCCCGTGTTCGTCCTGACACCGGAAGGATCTATGTAAGGCCTTATGTAATCAAAAGGTCTGTCAAAACCTACATCTCTGTAAAATTCTCTGTAACTCCAATCCCCTGGATATCCAAGCTGTGCCGACCAGATCTGTTCACTCGACTCCGGATCTCTTGCGAAGGCGAAGACACCTGACGGTGTCATCACTGGCCGATAAACATCATATCTTGGTGGAACATCTGCATACCACAGCGCATGAGAATCCACGAAGAAAAAATTGACATTTTGTGTTGCAAGTTCTCTATCAAGACCAGGATAATAGCCTGATTCAGCAAGCCACATTCCATTGGGATGATCTCCTATTTTTTCTTCGTATGCTTTAACTCCGGTTACTATCTGGGCATGAACAGCTTTTTGATTTATTTTCATAAGTGGTAAAAAACCATGAGTGGCATTACATGTAATAAGCTGGACCTTTCCGCTGTTTTTCACATCTTTAAAAGCGTTAAGAAGATTACCATTATAATTGTCCCAGAAACTCAAAATATTTTGAAAATCAGCAAGATATTTTATGGCTATGGCATGTTTTGCCGGCTCTTCACGTTTTGTAGTTTCAACTTCTTTCTTTGCAAGTTCTATCAAAGATTCAAGGTGACGTCTGTACTTACCATTCAAAGTTTGATCGGATAACATTTCAAGCAACGGCGGACTAAGCGATATTGTTATTCCAAATAAAATGTCATCATCGATGAGTCGCTTGAAAGCCATCAGAAGCGGTATATAAGTCTCTGTGATAGCTTCAAAAAGCCAGTTTTCTTCCAGAAAATACGGATGATCTGGATGATTAACGTATGGAAGATGAGCGTGTAACATCAAAATTATCTTGCCTTTCAAGATCCCCGCCTCCCACTGAGAATAAAGAAAGATCCACCGCCGGATCTGACACCACTTGTTGGCATGAATGTTGCACCTATAAGCCTCTCTATCTTGACTATTCTCCTTGATGAACTCACCTCAGTGAACTTTCTGTTAGCTTTTAGATCCATCCACAGTTCCATCTGAGCGATCCGTGGCGATGATGGTGGAGTAGAGACGAGATTTGATCTTATAACTGGTATGAATTTGTTGCCCTCTTTGTATCCTATTTCGGCTATATAATCGGCACCAGGTTGCGGGACAAATACGTAATATTTTCTTGTTTTTTCATCTATTTCCATCTCGAAAGTTCTTTGAGCGTTAGCACCATTGAACTCTATGTAAGTCACATCGTAAACTCTCAAGATCAAAGGATAATGAGCTTTAAGATGTTGATCTGTCCTGGTGGAAAAATCCCAGTAGAAATGAATCCAATGAGGATTTACATCAAGTCCAACAAGTTGATCTTTAAAGTAAGAAGGTGGCAGTGTGTATTTCACTTCAGATGTTTTTTCTTCAATCTCCGTTTGAATCTTTTGTGCTTTGGCAGATGAATAATTAGGGCGTTCTTCAGGCTCATAATTCCCGATCTTCAGAGCCTCGATCGTTTCTCTTATCTTCTTTATAAATGTTGTTCGTGTCGATCTCCATGGAATTTTGAGATTCATTTCTTTTGCCACTTTTCTGAGTTCCTCAATTTCCATACTTTCCAGCTGGCGAATTTTTCTGGAAAGCTCTGTTTTTTTCCTTGAAACTACTTCAGCCAGTTCAGATTTTGTCATATTATAATAACCTTTGATTTTTAACGCCATTGCCTCTTTTTTTAGCTGGCGGATCGTTTTGTCTTCGCCCATGGCAACTCACCTCTTTCCTTTCAATTTGCAAGTAAGTTCTTCTATCCACTCTATTAGACCAGAATGATACCTGAAAATAAGCAGATCGCCATCGCCTGGATCTACATTTACTTCATAACCTATAGATTCGTTACTTATACCATAGGGCTTCAGGTATTTCATGACTTTTCCATTCAATCCGTACTTGAATCCGCTTAGCGAAACATTTTTCACATCTTTCTTGAGTGGAATGATCGACCAGATCTCGCCTGGCTTACTCACCAAATTTAATGGACGATCTATCACAAATGCATATAGGCTTTCATTGAAAAGCACGCTTTCTTTAAAACGCTCCATCAGCCTCAAAACTCCGAAAGTTTGATCGAGTCTGCTACCAAAAGCTCCAGCAATGAAGATGGCATCCGAACTCTTTTTTCTGGCTTCAATCATTGCCAGTTCAGTATCTATTTCATCCTTTTCGGGAGGGAACTTGATGATCTCTGAACCCATGTTTTTACAGAAATTTAGAGTATTTTCATCTATGGAATCCATGTCTCCTATTAAAATTTGAGGTATCACATTTATTTCTCTTAAAAAATTAGCACCTGAATCTGCAGCAATTTTGAGATCGAAATATGGAATGATCTGCCTGTAAAAATATGAGTTTCCGTAATCTCCACCCGCAAATATGACAGATTTCATCTTAACCTCCTCTTAGAAGATGAAGGTATTGAAAGTTCCTCTCTGTATTTCACAATCACACGCCTGCTCACCTGCAAACCATTCGATTTAAGAATTTCTTCTATTTTAGAATCTGATAGAGGTTCTCTTTTATTTTCTTTCGAGATGATCCCGGCGATCTGATTTTTGATATCTTCTCTCGAGAAATTTCCATCATCCGATCTGTAAATAAATCTTTCAAAAAAGTTTTTGAAAGAGAAAATTCCTACCGGCGTTTTCAAGTATTTTGTCGAAATTGCCCGTGTCACGGTCGATGGACTTAAATTCAGATCTATCGCAACATCAGCAACTTTAAGTGGCACGATTTTGCCACCTTTTAGAAAATCTTTTTCTCTTTCTATTATCATATTGCCAAGCTTATAAAGAGTTTCTCTTCTTTTAGAAAAAGCTTCGATAAGATTTTTAGCCTGTTCATACCTTACCTTTGCGAATTCTTTGTAAGATTTATCGTCTGATTCGATCAATTTTTCGTAAAAGTCTAAAGATGAAAATCTTAACTCAAATCTCTCATTTAAGATAACCTCGTACCCATTATCTTTTTCTATGACAAATATGTCCGGTTCAACGTATTGTGTATATTGCGACTCATAAAAACCATTTGATGGATAAGGATTCAAAGTTTTTAATTTTGAAAAAGCCTCTTCAAATTCTTTTTGAGATAGTCCGAGTTTTTTCGCAACTCTGGAGTCCGTTTTGATCACTTCAAGCATATCTATCAGTTTTATCACAACTGGATCATCCGTTTGGGCCTTTAACGCTTCTTTAACATCTCTGCTTCCAACACCTGCAGGATCAAGAGATTTCAAAAATTCTATCATTTCTGATATTTTTTCTTCGGAAGATTTTAGTTCTTTAGCTATCTCTGTCCTGTCAATCTTTAAAAAACCATGATCGTCTATTGAATCTATCAAAAACAAAAAGATCCTTTCACTCTCTTCATCACAGTTCATCGCGTAAAACTGATCGATGAGATGGATCTTCAAGGATCTTGTCTGAACCGTGAAATTTTCTTCGTCGTAATCATCATCCAGATCTGTTTTTTTAACGCGCCTGTATTCAAACGGAATATTTAAAGGTTCAAATTCTAAAAAAGGATTTTCTTCAACGATTTTAATTATCTCCTCTTCGATCTCCAGCAAGTTTTTGGTAAGAAGATTCAAAGAGAGGATCATTTTATTACTTAGAAAGAGCGTATTTTTCAATTTTAACTTTTGATAGATGAAATGATTCATATTTTTACCTTCTGTCGTACCGTACCATTACAGACTGCAAGAATTGACAATCGACAATGCATAATGGACAATGTGCTACTGGCTACATGCTAATTATCTGTAACATCAACACAAGAGATGAGTTTGATATACATATATTTCGTCAGAGATCAAGAATGGTGTAAAATAGAAATGAAATTTTATGAAATTATTACATGATGAAGAAATTCTTTCTTAAAGATTATATCATCATTAAAATCAAAAATCAAGATCGCGATCTGAATAGGTGATGATCATTTGAAAATAGTAGTTGGAATGAGTGGTGGCGTCGATAGCGCTGTAAGTGCGTATCTTTTGAAACAAATGGGATATGAGGTTGTTGGTGTGCATTTCAAGATGGAAAATGATACTTTTTTTTCAAAGTATGATCTGAAACACAAGGTCTGTTGCAGTCCGGATGACACTATCGATGCCATGAAAAGTGCTAAAAAAATTGGAATAGATCTTCACATCATCGATCTGAAAGATAGATTCAGAGATGAGATCATCAAAAAATTTATAAGAGATTATAACGATGGAGTCACGCCCAATCCGTGCGCATGGTGTAACAGGAAGATGAAATTTTATGCACTCGAAAAAATTGCAAAAGAGATCGGAGCCAACGGATGGGCGACGGGACATTATGCGATTGCTAAAAACGGCAAGCTCTTCATGGCCTCAGATCAAAAAAAGGATCAATCTTATTTTCTCGCCCTGGTGAAAAATATTTTGCTGAAAAACCTGATCCTGCCTGTAGGTGAACTTTTAAAGCCCCAGGTAAGATCCATAGCTGCAAGTAACGATCTGATCGTAGCAACAAAGCCGGACAGTCAGGATGTATGTTTCATACCAGATGGAGATCTTGGCGCCTTTTTCAGATCTGAAGGAGTGGATGTGAAGACCGGACCGGTTGTAACGAAGGACGGAGAATACATTGGAGATCATTCAGGTTACCAGCTCTACGCTATAGGTCAGAGAAAAGGGGTGGGAATTGCCACCGGAGAAAGGATGTACGTGATCAAAGTAGAGCCTGAAAACAATACCGTTATCGTTGGAACAAAAGCTGATCTGCTTAAAACAAAGGCTGTATTCAAAGATCTGAATCTCATGGATGAATTCTCAAACTTTTTTGATTGTGAATGTAAAGTCAGAAGCACTGCACCTTTGGTGAGATGTACTGTGAATTTATCACAAAATACGGTTGAATTCTCCGAACCGGTGATACCCGTGCCGGGTCAGATCATCGCCTTTTACAAAAATAAACAATTGATAGGTGGAGCTGTTATTTCAAAGGAGGGACAAGTATGAAGATCTTCATTTCTACCGATATGGAAGGTTTGCCGGGTGTGAATTCCTGGCATCAAGTTGAAGACAAAGATCCAAGATATCTCGGAAAATACATGGCTGAAACTGTTGGATGGATTATAGACGGGATAAAATCATCCGATCTCGATTCTAAAGTTGAAGAAATATTAATCTGCGATTCCCATTCAAAGGGGGAAAATCTCTCTTATGATTTCACGGAAAGAGATGATAGGATCTACCTTGTAAGTGGTGGCCTCAGAGATTACTACATGATGGCCGGGCTTGATTCGAGTTTTTCAACTGTCTTCTTCGTTGGGTACCATTCTAGTGTTGGCACGATTGGTGGCACGATGGATCATACCTACTCGACTGATGTTTACGATCTGAGGATAAATGGAAAACACATGAGCGAATCGACTATAAATGCAGCATTCGCAGGAAATCATGGCGTTCCAGTTTCTTTAATAATAGGAGATCATTCTCTGGTTGAAGAGCTGAAAAGTGAGATGCCTCAAACTCTTCTTATTGAAACAAAAAAGGGTCTGAGCAGGTTTGCAGCAATAATGAAGCCTAAAAATCTTTTGAAAAGGGAAGTAATTGACGCTACAAAGGATGCACTTTCAAAAACGGTAAGGAAAGAAGTTAAACCTTACAAAATGCAGTCACCTTACGTTGTCGAAATAAGTTTTAAATCAACTGAAATGGCCGATGAGTCGATGCTTATTCCTAACATAAAAAGGGTGGATGGTCATACTGTTAAATTTGCCACCGAAGATTACGATGAATTACTTCAGACACTTTTGGGAGTTGTATATTCTGCAGGTATAGGAACAGACCTTGGCAGATGAGAGAGAAACAGAGGATTGGCATTTTATGAAACTATGGATTAAATTATGCTTGGCTTTTTACAAATCACCGATTTAGCAGGCGGCGTGCCGCTCGCAGCATACAGTATTTATTTGCCCTCCGCCAAAATCCTTGCTGATTCACTTGAGCGGGCCTGGAAGTTTTATTCCCTTTGCAACGAGCATTTCTCTTAAAATATCAGGGTAATCCGTTATGATGCCGTCAACTCCCATCGAGATGAACCTTTCCATCTCCGATGCATTGTCTACCGTCTCTATGAGCTTCGAGATCGAATTTCCAGCCATTTTCGTATGGAGTAATAGAGAAAGCAAAAGTGCCAATCACCAAAAGAAAAATCCAAAAGATGGATTTTTTCACGTTACCCCCATTCGCTTGATAATGAAACAATAATAAACTGTCCTGCGGGGCAGTTCACCTTCTGTAAAAATCAAAGATATCTTTTTCCAATTTGTCTGGCACATAACCTCTCAGCGATAAGCCCAGATGTGCCCTGTTTCTTATAGAAGTTGATGAGATTTGAACAACTGGAAGATCATCCAAAAAATAGATCTTATCTGATATATTCTTGATCCTTTTCAGCACAGAATCTATCAGATCTTTTCGGCAGTATCTTGGATAAACATAAAGATCGATCATTTTCAACAAATCTTCGTACATATACCATTTTTCTATGTTAACGAAACTGTCTTCTCCCATGATGTAAGATATCTTCCCGTAAGTCTTTTCAAAATAAGAAACGGTATCAATAGTGTAAGAAATTTCTTTTTTCCCTTCAAAATCAGAAGTCTCGATCCCATCTATTCCTTCAAAAGCGATCTTTGACCACCGAAAGCGCCTTTCGAAATCGGCCGAAACATTTTTTTGTTTGTGTGGAGGTATCCTCGTTGGCATTATGATCAACTTATCGAGATGCGCTTTTTCCATTACAGCTAAAGCCATAATCACGTGACCATTGTGAACCGGATCAAAAGTTCCTCCATATATTCCAACGCTCATTTATGATATTCGAACTCCCTATCTCCTATGATCACGGTATCCCCTTCATTGACACCGGCTTTTGCAAGATGCTTTTCCAGTCCCATCCCATCAAGCTTTTTCATGAATATTTCCATACCATCTGGATAATTGATGTTGTACTTCTGAATAAGCTTCTGAACTTCAGCGCCTCTCACGAAGAAAGTCTCACCAACTCTTTCAACAAAGACCGCCGGTTCTTCAGTTTTAACTTCTTTAGATTCTTCAATATCAAATTCAACAGGTATAGCTTTCTGAACTTCATAGTAAAGCGCATTTTTTAGATTTTCCAGTCCGGATCTTGCCAGAGCCGAAACGACAAAAACGCGCTTCTCTCCAAAGATGGACGTAATTTCTTCGATCCTTTTTTCATCGACAAGGTCAGATTTGTTCAGGATGATAACTTCACTTTTTTTATCAAAATTTCTGCTGTAAAGATGCATTTCCTCTCTTATTTGATCGTAATCTTTCATGAGATCCGCACTGGTAAGATCTATCACATGCGCTACCACACGGGTTCTTTCGGCATGCTTCAAAAATTCGTCTCCGAGTCCCCTGCCCTCGTGTGCTCCTTCAATAAGACCAGGTATATCGACGATCACGTAGGATTTTCCTGGTCCCATTTCAACCTTACCAAGTACAGGTTCGAGAGTTGTGAAAGGATAATTTGCTATTTTCGGATGTGCGTTAGTCATTGCAGATATGAGTGATGATTTACCAACATTTGGAAGACCAACAAGGCCGACATCGGCAAGTAATTTCAATTCAAGTTCGATCCAGAATTCTTCACCTTTTTGACCGTTCTCAGCAATAGTTGGAGTCTGTCTTGTGGGAGTTGCAAAGTGCGAATTTCCCTTGCCGCCTTTTCCACCTTTTGCAATGATGATCCTTTTTCCCTTTTCATTCAGATCGGCAATAATATGATCATCAATCCTGACAATCGTTCCAAGCGGAATATGAATCACAAGATCCTCTCCGGATTTTCCGGTCATATTAGAACCTCTTCCATTTTCACCCGATCCGGCTGTAAAGCGCTTTTTGTATCTAAAATCGGCAAGCGTGCTCATGAATTCTTTTGCTTCCAGTATTATAGATCCACCGTTACCGCCATCTCCTCCATCCGGACCACCCTTGGGAACGAATTTCTCCCTTCTGAAACTCACAACACCATTTCCTCCGTTACCAGCAGCAACGTATATTCTAACAATATCTATCATGAAATCACCATTCTAATGATATTCTTACACCATTCGTTTGACTTTTGGATATATTTCCCCAAATGTTCTGGTAGATGTAAGCTAAATTCATCGATCCCAACGTATACTGGCCGATAAAAGTGAAGGTATTCTCACTTGAAGAGAGTATCGATGTATTGTACCAGCTATCTATACGCGCTAATGCCTGGACACCAAAAAATGCAAGACTTCCCCACATTGAACCCTTGATTGTCTGGCCAATTTCTAATGTCCCACCAGCAGACCAATTTTCATATGGTAAATCTACACCTATTTCAAAGTCCGGTGATACGGATATACCATGTCCATAAACATAGGTTGCTATTTGTGGAAGTCTGACAGTCACGTCAAGATTCTTCGAAATATTTTGAATTGCACCGGCATCGATCGCAATTGAAAGTTGAGTACCGTAAGCGGATACCAAAAAATCAGTTCCTATGGCTATCTTGTTGAATTGCGTTGCTATTCCATAGACAACACCGCTTGTCGATTGCTGGGTATAAAAACCAAGCTTACCGGCAAAACCGTTTTTAAAAGGCTGAAAGATCAAGAGATTCATGTTAGGCTGATTAAAATAGCTTTCGTATGAAACTGACCATTGAGTATTATATACCATGTAAGCCGGATTGAAATTCATGACAGAACCGTACGGAAAAGCAAAGATCGATATAGGAATGAGTGCAAGTATTGATATGGTTAAAATCTTCTTCATGATCCTACCTCCACGCTCACTCAAAGTTTATATTAGTTATGATTATAACGTACCCGTTATGTTCTTCAACGACTATTTTCACCTTGTCAGCATCTGTTTTGAACAACTCTGAAGCTTCCTGTTTTATTTTCTCTTTTATCTCTTCAGTTTTTTTGGCGAGATCTTCCTTGTCGGTAAAATCATCGATCTTGTAAACAAATCTCCGACCATTACCAACAAGCATCTCAAGCCTCTCCTTCGCCGAATCTCTTGCGGAGTCGTTAGAAGCTTTGACACTCTTCTTCTTAAAGAAATCAAAAAAACTCATTCAAATCATCTCCGCTCAATCCCGCCTGAAGATGTTTCTGAAATTTTTCCACCAACTCTGCTTTTCTTCGAGCTCTTCAAGGGTGGGTATTGGTAAATCTTCTCCCTTTAATCTCAAAACGATATCCTCAAGAATCTTTCCTAGCCGGTCCTTTCCATCCATAAGAGCGAGAGGTATTCCTTTATTGGTAGCAATTATAACGTCTTCAGAATCTGGAACAATGCCTACTATGTCTATGGATAAGGCCGATTTTATATCTTCAACTGTTAACATATCTCCATGTCTCACCATATGTGGTTTGAACCTGTTAATTATGAGGTGAATCTTAGAATCATCAAAATTGAGATTTTCGAGAAGGCCTATCACTCTATCTGCATCGGTTATTGCGGGAAGTTCTGGAGTTGTCACGACTATCGCCTCATCTGCTGGAGCCACAGCATTACGAAATCCCCTTTCTATACCTGCAGGACAGTCGATGAGTATATAATCGAACTTCTCAGACATCTTCGAGATCATCTGCTTCATATCATCAGGAGAGATCATTTCCTTGGTTGCAACCTGAGATGCAGGTAAAATGCTCAGATTCTTAAGCTGTTTGTGTCTGACGAGTGCATCAAAAACATCAACCTTTCCATTAACAACATCCATACTTGTATAGATGATCCTGTTTTCAAGTCCCATCACAACATCCAAATTTTTCATTCCTATATCGGCATCGACGAGTGCAACTTTATCACCCTTGCTTGCTATTATCGTACCGAGATTGGCGGTGAGCGTCGTTTTGCCAACTCCACCTTTTCCAGAGGTTACAACATAAACCTTTGCCAATCAGACCACCTTCCTCAAAATTTCAAACCGGAAGAATTCATCTTCCCTATTATCGCTTCAGCGATATCTCTGACAGAGTTGAATTCTATTTTACCTGCGAAGACAAGTTCTTTACTCATGCCACCGTAAGAGATAACCGTTAAAACACCGATGAAAAATCTTCGATCATCCATAGTAATCTCCCTGATCTCATCAAGAGAAAACTTGATTCTTGATTCTAATAGAGTCTCAATAGCCTCTATTGTAGCTTCAGAAGACAATTTCAAAACATTTTTGAATGATTTTATTCCCTTCTTCTTGGCACTTTTCGAAGAAATTCCCATTGCTATTTCAACGCTAATCTCTATTTCGGTACCATCCTCTGAAAGACCTGCAGATTGAACTTTAAGCTGGGAAAGACTCTCTGCATTCTGATTTTGACCTTCTTCACCTATCTGCGCTATGCTGATTATTCTCCTATCTATCCTTTGACCGGATATGGTGAATATGGCTGTTTCGACATCCCTGACAAGTTGTTTTGGATTTTTTTCTCCGTAAGCGAGAATATGTACCTCTGTAAGTTCACCGGTTCCATCGTCAAGCATAACTTTTGCTTTCATAACTCCGTCAAGTGTCGATAAAACTTTAGACAATTCTTCTGCTTGCTTCTCTTCCATTATTTTTTCCCCCGTTCAATGATATCTTTCAACGGTAAAGCGATATAGCTTCTCATAATTTCTTATTCCAGCCTTTGCCATCGCAATACTTATCTGTCGATCTACGGTATTAACATCTTCAAGATCGGGAAGAAGTAAACCTCTTTTCCATTCTTTCTCAACGATGATACCATATTTCTTCGGATCAAGTTCATTTTCCGATTTAATCTCTTCAGGAGTCGATAACACATCAACACTCACAACAATAGAATCAAGCTCGAATTCCTCGACGGGTTCAAATCTTGGATCTTCCATAGCCGCAGATATGGCATTTTGAGCTATCTCGTGGGCAAGATCCTGTGTCGTTGGTAAAAAGGTTCCTATACATCCTCTGAGTTCCCCATCAAAAGTATATAAAGTGACGAAAACTCCGGCTCTATTTGTGAAAAGTTCTTCCGGTAACTCACTCCGATCCGGCTCTATCTCGATTCCGTATCTTACTTTCGATTCTATCACTTTTATTGCCCATCTGACATAAGGATGCTCACCTTTCATCCAAAAAACATCTCCGCAAGTTTGTAATACTCG
Organism: Mesoaciditogaceae bacterium; assembly: GCA_031962125.1. Lineage (GTDB taxonomy): Bacteria > Thermotogota > Thermotogae > Mesoaciditogales > Mesoaciditogaceae > JAVRKU01. Next base: position 13,161 of record JAVRKU010000009.1, read on the forward strand.
AATGGCACAAGCTTTTTAGTGGTTACACCGTATTCTATTGGAATCGAGATGATCTCATTGCCTCTCAGCGCAACCATACGACCAAAATCCTCCTTTTGAACCAATCTCATGGCTTCAACTCCGTAACGCGTTCCGAGTATTCTATCAAATGCCGTAGGTGTTCCACCTCTCAAAAGATGGCCAAGTACGACCGATCTCGTTTCGTAACCAGTTTTCTCTTCTATAACTTCAGAAAGATAATGGGCTATACCTCCAAGCTTTATATGTCCGAAAGGATCTATCGTTGATTTGTCTCCGACAACGCTCTCAAGATCAGTTGGTTTGAAGCCTTCGGCAATGGCCACAACGGCGTACCCTTTTAATTTCATACGTTTGTCTAACACATCTATTATCTCACTTATTGTCCTCGGAAATTCAGGTATCAATATGAGATGGGCGCCGGCTGCAAGACCAGCTTCGAGTGTTATCCATCCGGCATCACGGCCCATGAGTTCAACTAACATTATACGCCCATGAGATTTGGCAGTCGATTGAAGTCTGTCTATTGCGTCAGCTCCGACATTGACAGCCGTGTGAAAGCCAAATGTATAATCCGTATTTGATACGTCGTTGTCTATTGTCTTTGGAACTCCAACGATCTTTATACCCATACCGGAAAATTTTGTTGCAACTGTTAGAGTATCATCTCCACCGATCGCTATAAGTGCATCAATTTTATCCTTCTCAAAATTATCGAGAACTGTTTTCGGATCATCCTTTGAACTGAAAGGATTTATCCTCGATGTTCCTAAGATAGTTCCACCAAGAAGATGAATTCCCTCAACATCATCCTCACTCAGGCTGGCATAATCGTTTTGAATGGCACCCTGCCATCCTCTTTTAAAACCTATCACTTCATCTTCATTCCTTTTTGCTTTCACAATTCCTCTTATGACTGCGTTAAGACCCGGGCAATCTCCACCACCAGTTAAGACAGCAATCTTCAATTCAATCACTTCCTTCCCTTTTTCTGAACAATTTTTAATCTTAAAAGAGCCTTTTCAATCTTTGCTTCCAATTGTTTCCTTTTAACGATATCCTCAACGCTTTCGAGATCTGTCCTTGCCTTCTCAAGAGCCTTCTTAGCCCGTTCAGCATCAACATCCTCAGCTCTTTCGGCCGCATCTGAAATTATCGTGAAAGTATTGTTCGAAAATTCTCCTATTCCTCCATGGATTGCAAAAGATCTTTTTGATCCATTTTCATCTTCCACCTCTAACTCGAATATAGCAAGCCCAACGAGCAATGGAGCTCTATTTTGGAGAGTGCCCATGCCTCCATTGACAGTCCTGAATTCAATAAAACGTGCATAATTTTCATAAACAATCTTTTCTGGAGTTATTATTTTCAGCTTGAACATGATATCAACCGTTTAATTTCTTAGCTTTTTCAACAGCTTGATCTATTGTACCAACCATCAGAAAAGCCTGCTCGGGCAGATCATCGTATTTGCCTTCCAGTATTTCTTTGAAACCTCTTATGTTTTCTTTTATCGGTACATACTCACCTTTAACTCCAGTAAAATGCTCGGCAACAAAGAGTGGCTGGCTCAGAAAACGCTGTATTTTTCTTGCCCTCTGAACCGTAAGGCGATCCTCTTCAGAAAGTTCTTCCATACCAAGTATGGCTATTATATCCTGAAGATCTTTATATCTCTGTAAAACTTTTTGTACACCACGCGCAACAAGATAATGCTCCTGACCGACAATTGAAGAATTGAGAAGTTTTGAGTTTGAATCGAGCGGATCCATGGCCGGATAAAGCCCAAGTTCGGCGATCTGTCTTGAAAGAACTATCGTGGCATCAAGATGGGTGAATGTGGTAGAAGGAGCCGGATCAGTAATATCATCTGCAGGTACATATATAGCCTGTACGGATGTTATAGACCCATTTTTAGTCGATGTAATGCGCTCCTGAAGTTCTCCCATGTCAGATGAAAGTGTCGGCTGGTAACCAACGGCAGATGGCATTCTTCCGAGCAAAGCCGAAACTTCTGAGCCTGCCTGAACGAATCTGAAAATGTTATCTATGAAAAGTAAAACATCTTTTTTTTGCACATCGCGAAAGTACTCTGCCATCGTAAGAGCACTCAATGCCACACGGAATCTTGCACCGGGAGGTTCATTCATCTGACCAAAAACAAGCACTGTATTGTTCATCACACCACTTTCAATCATTTCATTCCATAGTTCATTGCCTTCCCTCGTTCTTTCTCCAACACCAGCAAAGATCGAAAAGCCGCCATGTTCTATGGCTATATTTCTGATCATCTCCATCACTAAAACGGTCTTTCCAACACCTGCTCCTCCGAAGAATCCTATTTTCCCACCTTTCGGAAATGGCGCTATGAGATCCACAACCTTTATTCCTGTCTCAAGAATGCCGGTTTCAGTCGATTGATCTTTGAGAGATGGCGGATTCCTGTGAATTGACCAGCGCTCTGAGGGTTTGATCTCATCTTTTTCATCTATTGTATTCCCCAAAAGATCGAAGATCCTTCCCATCGTTTCCTGACCCACCGGAACAGTTATTGGCCCGTGTGTATCTTCAACTTCTGCACCTCTGCTCAATCCATCGGTCGAATCAAGGGCTACACACCTTATCTCATCATCTCCTATAAGTTGTTCAACTTCCATGAAAAGCTCTCTCTCTCCAATTTTAACTTTCAAAGCGTTATGTATGTTAGGAAGAAATTTGGCAGGAAATCTAACATCGATAACGGGGCCTACCACTCCAATTACTTTACCTTCGCCCATTTCAATTTTCTCCTTTAAGAAATTCTGAACCGTTTGTAACCTCAACAACTTCCTGGGTTATATAATTTTGCCTTTCCTTGTTGTACTTCAAAGTAAGATCTTCTATGAGCTTTTTAGCGTTATCCGTAGCATTTCGCATGGCATTTTGTCTTGCATTATGCTCTGATATTCTTGATTCAAGAAAAATCCTGTACATTCTTGCACCGAAATACTGTGGCATTATGATCTCAAGCAGTTCAGATGCTTCTGGTTCGTAATCGTACATAGATGTTTTTGAATGTTTATCGATTTTAACGGGTAAAAAGGGTTCTCTTTTGACACCCTGAACTAGTGAATTTTTAGAATAACCATGAATTATCTCTATCGAATCTATTATATTTTTATTTCTGTAAAGCTTTATAAGCTCATTTGCAAAACTCTGAGCATCATCGTAAGAAGGTCTTGAGTACATCTCTGCCATCGAATGAAAAATTTGCTTTCCGTCAAAGATCATTCTGGATTTAGCTTTTGAACCGATGACATAAAAACCGGCAAAATCCTTTCCAAGCCCATCTGCAACTCTGTAAGACTCAAAAATGACGTTATCGTTGTAAGCACCACACAATCCCATATCACCTGCTATTACAACCAGCAAAACATGTGAAATAGGTCCATTCGATATGAGATCGCTTACATCAGAAAGATCCTCAATACTGGAAACGATCTTTTCGAAAAGATAGGAAAATTCTCTTTCATATTCGTAAAAATTTTTCAAATTTTTTCGTAAATGTTGAAGCCTTGCTGTTGCGACCATTTCCATGGCTCTGGTCATATGCATCGTCGATGTTACAGATCTTATCTTCTGCTTTAAAGATAGTTGAGCACCGCGCGACATTCAAATCGCCTGCTTAAAGTTTTTTGCCAAAGATCCTATGTAATTTTTAAGTTCATTTTCAACTTCGAGATTGAGATCTTTACTTTCACTTATTTTTTGAAGGATATCAGGTCTTTCTATCTTTATGTTTTTCAGAAGTTTCTCTTCGAACTCTCTGACATTTTCAATCGGCAGATCATCAAGATACCCATTTACTCCCGAATAGAGAAGAATGACCTCTTCTTCCATCGAAATCGTAGAATATTGCTCCTGCTTCAAAAGTTCCATCAGATGCTGGCCTCTTTTTATTTGAGCTTGAGTTGAGGGATCAAGCTCGGTTGAAAATTGTGAAAAAGTTTCAAGTTCTCTGAACTGGGCAAGCATGATCCTTAAATTTCCTGATACTTTTTTCATGGCTTTCGTTTGAGCTGCGCCGCCGACACGCGAAACAGAAAGACCAACATTGATAGCAGGCCTGAAGCCAGAATAAAAAAGATTCGACTCAAGGTATATCTGACCATCTGTTATAGAAATCACATTTGTCGGTATATAAGCACTGACATCATTTGCCTGCGTTTCAATTATAGGTAGGGCAGTCATCGAACCTCCACCAAGTTCATCGTTCAATTTAGCCGATCGCTCAAGAAGACGTGAATGTGTGTAAAATATATCTCCAGGGTAGGCCTCTCTACCCGGCGGTCTTCTTAGAAGCAGTGCAAGTTCTCTGTAAGCTACGGCATGTTTGCTCAGATCATCGTAAACGATGAGTGTGTCCTTTCCAGAAAACATCCATTCCTCCGCTATGGTTGCTCCGGCGTAAGGGGCTATGTAGATCAAAGAAGCCGGATCACTTGCCGAAGCACTTACAACGGTCGTATAATCCATAGCTTTGTATTCTCTAAATTTTTGAACAATCTTAGCTATTTCAGAATTCTTCTGACCGATGGCAACATAAACGCAAAGTATATTTTTACCTCTTTGATTTATTATCGTATCTATTGCTATTGCCGTTTTTCCGGTTTGCCTGTCTCCGATTATCAATTCTCTCTGACCTCTCCCTATTGGTATCATGGCATCTATCGATTTTATGCCGGTCTGAAGAGGTGTATCAACCGGTTTTCTCTGAACAATACCAACAGCCTTCTTTTCTATTGGACTGAATTTTTGAGAAATCAACTTTGGGCCACCGTCCAGGATATTTCCAAGAGGATCTATAACTCTTCCTATCAATTCATCACCGACCGGTACCTGTACGACTTTGTTCGTTCTTTCGACGAGATCTCCTTCCTTTATTTCCTTGTAATTTCCAAGTATAACTATGCCGACGTTGTCAGGTTCTAAACTCATGGCTATGCCATCACTACCATTTTCAAACTTTACGATCTCGTTGAACATCACGTTTTCAAGTCCATAGACCCTTGCTATTCCATCCCCCACCTGAACAACACGACCAACTTCTTTCAAATTAGGAAGATTTTCAAAATTTTCTATCTTTTCCCTCAAAACTCTTGAGATTTCATCAGGATTTATTCGCACATCATCAACCTCCAATGATAAAGGCTGCAGCCTCTTTCAAAGTTCCAGCGGCGCTCAAATCGAACATTGAATCTTCAAAATCTATGATCACCCCGGCAAGTAGCGTCTCATCTTTTTCTAATTCAATAACTGGTTCCGTTTTTCTTACCTTCTTTATAACATCTATTATCGCTGATACTTCATCTTTCGTGAGCGAAATTGCACTTCTCACTTTAACCTTTTCCATTCCATTCGATCTCATACTCATCTTTTCAGACATATCTGCGATCTCTCCGATGAGATTGAAACGCTTGTGTTCAAAGATCAATTCAATAAATTTTCCCGCTTTCTCATTGAGCATGAAAGCCTCAGCGATCATTTTAGCTTTTTTTTCAGCCGATACAGTTGGATCCACGATGAAAGATCTGATCTTTTCATCTTTCAAATGTGAAAGTGATTTCAAAACTTCGATGAGTTTCTGATCTGAAAGTTCGTTCAAAATGATTGCATACTTGTAAGATAGAGTTTTTAAAATTCTCATCGTTTTTCACTGATCTTGGAAAGCTGGCGGATGAGGAAATCTCTCTTTGACTTTTCATCGATATCCTGCTGGATGATCTTCGACGTTAGAGCAACGGCAAGCGTTACTATCTTAGCTTCCATCAACTTTTCGGCTTCCATTTTCTCCTCATCGATCTGGACACGCGCATTTGACAGCATCAACTGAATTTCTGAATTGACACGTGATTTTTCCAGTATTTCATACTCTTCGATCCGCTTTTTGGCTTCTGCTTCTAACGAAGCTATACGCATTCTGATCTCTTCAAGCTCTTTTTTGCTTGCCTCTTTGAAAGCTTCTGCTTCTTTTCTATCTTTTGCTACCCTTTCGTACTCACTTCTCACATCTTCGGTCCTTTTATCAAGCATGTGAAGAAATGGCCTGTAAAGGAACTTGACAAGAAAGTACATAAGGATAAAAAAGCTCATCAACTGAAGTATTGATGTACCGTTGAAATTCAGGAAAATACCTGACATTTCGGCTTCCTTAAAAAAGCAGGATCATGAAAGCTACAAGTAAAGCATACAGTCCCGTCGTTTCGGTGACCGCGTCTGCTAAGATCATCCTTGTAGTAAGGGCATTGATCATCTCAGGTTGCCTTGCCATAGCTTCCATAGCTTTGCTTCCTATGTTACCTTCTCCAAGCGCTGGGCCGAGCGCGCCAAGTCCCATTACAAGTGCTGCTCCCATGTACTTTGCTCCCTGAACTAAGGCCTGGGCCATTGTGAAATCTGTCAATCCAACCTACCTCCCTTTTATTCAAACTGTGAACTTATATACGCAACGGCTAATATTGTGAATACGTAAGCCTGAACTGCGCCTATGAAAAAACCAAAAAATCCCCAGACAACTACCGGTACGAAAGTGTACTTTGCAAGATAACATAGCATCAAAGAAATCAACGCTCCTCCTCCGATATTTCCGAAGAGCCTGAAAGAATGAGATATGGGTCTTGAAAGTTCCCCGATTATATTCATTGGAAGCATATACGGACTTGGAGAGATGAACCCTTTCGCCCATCCTTTGAACCCCTTATGCTGGATCGCAAAAACGTAGCTCGCTATTAAAACCATCACGGCATAGGTAATATTCGTGTTTAGATCCGCCGTTGGAGAGTACCACGTATCGGTGAAGAAATTCAACGATAACCCACTTTTGTAAGGGCTTAAAGTAATTCCAGGAATTCCTCCAAAGATGTTCGATACAAATATGAAGAGAAAGAGTGTTGTTGTGAAGTAAAAAACAGGTCTTACAAATCTTTTAACAGGTATGGCACTTTCAACCAGGTTGTAAAGAAAAGAGAGCAACAATTCAACAGCAGATTGACTTCTGGAGGGAACCATCGATAGATGTTTTTTAAAACTGAAAGCGAGAGATATGAGAATGAAAAGAATAACTACAGTCATGATGATCGTCATCGGATTCAGCGTTCCGAAAATCGAAGGAAGTGGAACTTTCACCTGCCATACCATACCCATTCCTTCAGGAAATCCAATGTACCTCGAATTCCATATTCCAAAAGATATGTAAAAAGAGATGAACGATATTAAAAAGATCTTTTCAAACTTTGAAAATTTAGCTCTCATCGATGGCTCTCTGCCCCTTCCTGTTTTCCGGTTTATTCCAGAAAGTGAAGATCGTCAAAGAAAGCAACTCGAATCCCAGAAACGAAAGGATCAACCCTTTCATGGAAAAACTCGATGATATGAAAAATATCACAATAACAGTAAAATATCTTTTTAAAAATCCTATTTTGAAAACTTTTTGCCCTGAACTGAACATCTTTTCAGCATCATCATTTATCATAAACCAGAAGATCTCCGCACCGATCATTCCAAGTGAAAAACACAGATAAAGCATCCATCCAAAGCATAAAAGCACCGGGGATAAGAAGAGATAAGTCAAAAACAAATTCAAAGCGAAATCAATCTTTATTTCGTTTTTCATCTGCTTTTTCTGCCTCTTTCAAAAGCATTTTGATACCGTTATACATACCAGATATAATTCCAAGAAAGAGGAAAATGATAAAAATAATTTTATTGTTGAACGTCCATTTGTCTATGTAGTAGCCTAAAAATCCCCCGACAAGTATGTTAGATAACACATTAACAGTGAAAGATGTGATAATATTAGTTTTTTTGAAAATTTCTACATGCTCTTCCGAATTTAAATTATCTTTTTTACCGTTAACCATCTCTCCCCTATCGAAAATGCCTCATCAGTACCTTCACCCTCAACTATTACCACAAGATCTTTCGGCAGATATCGACAAATTTCTTCGAATTCTTCTAATCCGCATATAACAAGATCGACTTCATTTATTCTTTGTAAAATTATATCCCAATTCATACCAAAATTCAAATAGCACTTTTCATTCTGAACTTTTTCTCTTAACCTGAAAAACGCAGGATCTTCTTCGAATATTTCTATTGTATCTCCAATATCATACCTTTCAAGACCACGAAGGGCCGAACCGATCATAATAACATTTTTAAAAGCATTCAATGATAGCACAAGTGAGATTATTTTTTCAGAGATCCTTGGAAGCGACCAAAACACTCTTCTCCCTTTTGCTCCATTCAAACGCTCGTTAAGAAGAATAGAAGCGCTTATTCCATCAACATTCTCTTTTTTCCCTAAAGAATATGCCATCGTTGTTGTAAATCTTTCGTCCATAAGATAAAGAGGTATTGGTGCAAAAATTTCTGCAATCTCTATAGCTTTATCAATAGCCGAATATGTTGACCTCGTGAATTTCATCTTCAAATTTATGGGAAACCCCATCAATATTTCCGAGAGCGGAAGATTTTCTCTTAATATGTCTGAAATGTTAGAAGTTTCAACTGTCTGTACTCTCGCAACGATCTTTTCAGCGAGATCCGTAAAAGCAATCCCGGTGCGTTTCAAACCAAAATCAATAGCTGCTTTCTTCATGAATATCAAAAGGATTTTGAAAGATCTTAGCTATACTTTTCACGTGAGCATTCATGAGATCCTTTTCAAGAAGATCTAAGGAAAGTCTTTCAAAAATGCCCTCTTTTTCTCGTGTAGTCATGATGATATCATCGATAGTTGGAATTCTATCAATATTTTTACCGTTAAAAGCACCAGCTTCCAAAAGTATTGAAAGATAAACTTTTGCCGTTGCTCTGGAAGAAGCTATTTCAGAGTGAATAAGCACCTCTAAGGGATCCTCAAAAGATTTTTTCAAAACTTTTGCACTTTCCAAAACTTTTTCCGCTGATGGGAAGATCTCTTCTATATCCTTCTTATTCTTCTGCACATCATCTGTTCCAAAAAGCATTTGAACAGTTGAAATTGACGATTTTCTCAACAAATACGGTGGTTTCAAAAATTCCATATGATTTCTGGGAAAATCGTAGTAAACGATGCGATCGAGCTGAATCTTTGGGAGCGCCGGAGCCATAGTCATGAGTACTTTGAAATTACCATGCTTTAAAAAATCGATCAGATGGTTTGAACCATTTGAAGTATAAGAAATAATCTCGTTATTCTCGCACATCTTGGGATAAAGCTTGCATATCTTCATCGAAAATGATTTCAGACTCTGCTGATCCGAGAATAAAATAGCGAGTTTTGAGCGATTTTCTATCGATTCTTTTATCATTTCGAACTTATTTTTTACATTTCTGCTGTCCAAAAAACCTATCTGCTGCTTTTTAAATTCGTTTATAACTTCACAATTACTTAAAACATTTCTTATGGACGATTCTTCCTCACTATTCAAAAATGAGGAAAACAATACCAGATCGTTGAGCTTGTATTTAAGTACAGTTTCTATCAGCTTCTCGAAGACCTTCATTTGAATCATCATCTGCGGTTCACAGATTATGAGATCTGAATCATCTTTCAAAACTTTTGGAAGCAAAAGCATATTGGTGAAAATTACACTTTCGTCTCTCCAGGAAGGGTGAAGTGCGTCGACATATCCCACAGCTGGCACAATAGTCTTGATCTCTGCGAATATTGAATTGTAAAGATCGCTAAGCATAGAATTTGTTGGAAGAACAACGATCAATCTTTTAGACTTCAATGCCATATTAATAACGATATCTTCAATTATACTTGAGGCACCCACAATCAAAGTTGGATTTCCATTTTTAGAATGATGAACTTTTGTATTATTGGAAATAACACGCTTTGATAAAACTTTTTCTGAAGGTTTAACATCTATATCGATAACGTTCAGTTCATATCTTTCATTTCCATTCCATGAATTCTTCCATATATTTGCAACAATATCGACTGTTTTTGAATCTCGAGAAAATCTAAAACCATTTATCGTATCCAGAAGGCCAAAACTTATGCCTTCTATCCTTCTGTTCTTACTTTTTAATACCATTTTGAAGCTGCTTTTCCCAAGAGGTTTGATCTGATCTACGGCAAGATCTTCGATAAGGAAGGTAGGTTCAGGATTGCCACTGCCAAATGGCTTTAAACTTTCTATGTCTGATATAAAATTTTCGTTGATATCATCGAAGTTTATGATCCCATCAATCAGTAGTTCTGATTTCATAAGCTTCATGTCATACCCTTTCATGATTTCATTCAATCGACGGGTAAAATCTTCAATTCTATCCGTTTTCAACGAAAAGCCTGCCGCCATCTTATGCCCGCCAAACTCTTGAAGAAACTCTTCAGCCTGGCTGAGTACTTCGACGATATTTACCCCATTAACACTTCTTGCAGATCCTCTCGCCATTTCTCCATCGATTGATACCATCAACGTTGGCTTATGATACATTGACAGTATTCTTGATGCAACAATTCCTATCACACCGGGATGCCAGTTTTTACCAACGAGCACGAAAATTTTTTGATTTTCAAAATCTTCATCTTCAATCAAGTCAAGTTGGGCTAACGCCTGCTGGTATATTTCGTTCTCTATAACTTGCCTTTCCTGGTTTTTCTTCACAAGTTCCTCAGCAAGTTTTTGAGCTATTTGAGGATCTTCTTCGATCATCAACTGGAGAGCAGTATTAGCATTATCTATTCTACCAACAGCATTTATCTTTGGTGCAATTCTAAATCCAACATCGTGAGTTTTTATATTCTCGAAATTCACATTTGAAAGTTCCATCAATTTTGAAATACCTATCCTGTTTTTCAGAGAAAGAAGCTGAAGGCCCTTGTGAACGAAATATCTATTTTCTCCAAGCAAGGGCACAATATCGGCTATCGTTCCGAGCGATACTATATCAAAATAATTAGAAAGATCCTCGTTTATTTGCAGCTTTTCTATGATTGCCTCGAGTACTTTATATGCTACACCTACACCGGAAAAATCCCTGAAATAGTGACCTTCTGAAGAACATTTAGGATCGACGATCGCAACAGCTGGTGGGAGATTTTCCTTCTGTTCATGGTGATCTGTGACTATCACTTCACATCCTATTGAATTTGCATATTTTATCTCATCAACTGAAGTTATACCACAGTCGACTGTCAGAAATTTTTTCTTGCCTTCCAAAGCAAATTTCTGTATTGTTTCCTTACTAAGACCATATCCATCCTCAAGTCTGCTTGGAATGTAGTAACCCACATTCCATCCCCACTTTTTTAGAAGGAGGTAATAAAGAACAGTCCCTGTGATTCCATCAACATCGTAATCTCCGTAGATGATCATAGGATCTCCACGCTCTTTTATCAACAAAAGACAATCCACCACATTTTTCATGCCGTCAATTTCAAACGGATCTCCTAACACTATTCTTTCAGGAAAAAGTAATTCTTCAGCTTCCCTAATATTCTTAACCCTGTTCGCCAAAAGATGCGCAAGCAGAGCACTTATACCAAATTTTTTACTTAGGAGATCTTCAAGTTCATAATCAGAATTCAGAATTCTCCATTCATCTTTCAACGATAAACCTCTCTCATTTTTCTATATCAATAAGATTATATACTAAACCTGTTTTAAATTGCCAATAATTTTGGATTCGGCAATTATCTCTCGGACTTTGGTCCCCGCTACGCTGCGGAGGTTTCCTGCGAGGCAACATGCCTTCGCCAATAAGTATCTTGATATTCAACTTCTCAAGTTAATCGCCTTTGCTAAATATTCAAACTCTTCCCCATAACTATTTTACACATGATTAAGTATATACTAAACAAACTTTAAATTCCGAATCTTAGCGGAGGGCATGATGCCCTCGAGGTGGCCTCCGCAGCGCAGCGAGGACCAGACATCGAGAGGGTGTCTGCCGAAGCCGTAAGACATGGATGAATGAACATTCGACTTTTAAAGTTGAATCAGTATATAACAAAAAGGGGCAAAATGCCCCTTCAAATTTCATTTTAAATTGAAAGATTCTATGAAAGCTATGTAAGAAAGGTAAGTTTGAAAAAGATCGGCTTTCGAAACTACCTCAAATGGTGAATGCATTCCAAGTAATCCGGGGCCTACATCCAGCACATGCATACCATATTCAGCGAAGAACATCGCTATCGTCCCGCCACCACCTATATCAACTTTCCCGAGTTCTCCTGTTTGCCATACAACATTATGATCGTTGAACACTTTTCTAATCTGTGCAACAAATTCAGCATCTGCATCACTCGAGCCTGATTTACCGCGCGCACCCGTATATTTTGTCACGACAACGCCTTTACCGAGTATAGCAGAGTTGTTCGGTTCAAAAACATCTTTGAATGTGGGATCCATTGCTGCATTCACATCTGAAGAGAGAACTGCCGTGTCTTCTATAATTTCGTCAAAAGATACATCGAGGTCCAGGCCTCTTGACTTCAAGATTTTTTTGAGAGGCAGCATCCAGAACTGATGCTGGGCACCCGTACTCCCGTAACTTCCTATTTCCTCCTTGTCAAAGAAAAGGATGACAGTTGGTCTCGCTACATTCTTTGAATCTAAAATGGCTTTTAGGCTTGCAAACGCACATATCTTATCATCATGACCGTATGCGCCTATCATACTTCTATCAAATCCGACCTCTCTCGGTTCGATGGCAGGCACTATCTCAAGTTCTGCACTGGAGAGATCTTCTTCTACGATATCATACTTATCTTTCAATATTTTCAAGATATTAAGTTTGAAAGGTTCGTCTACTTTATCGAAAGTAATAGGCTTCGATCCGACGATGAGGTTAAGCATCTCACCGGTTATATCCGATATTTTCTTATTCTCATTCCTGTCAAGGTGCGGTAGAAGATCGCTTATCACGAAGACAAGATCTTTTGGATCTCTTCCTATATCCACATTTACAATAGTACCATCAGTCTTTACAACGACACCTATCATTGCCAGAGGTATGTTAAACCACTGATATTTCTTTATACCTCCATAATAATGGGTTTTTGCAAGTGCAATGCCAGAGTCTTCATAAATTGGTTTGGGTTTGAGATCTATTCTTGGAGAATCAACATGAGAGGCTATTATATTCAATCCACCGGTAAATTTCTTAGGAATCCTGTAAATGGCTATGGTTTTTCCCCTGTAAACATGGTAAGCTTTTATCTCATCTTTCAGATTTGCCTTATCAAAGGATACATACCCATTCTTTTCAAGGAATTTGATACTTTCATCAATAAATGTCCTCTCAGTTCTTCCCTTTGACATGAATTCAATATACTCTTTTGAGAAAGTATCAACATCTTTTTCGTTTAGCCCCTTCCAGGCATTTTGGGGCTCAAATTCAAGTTTCTCCTTCATCGCTTTGTAATCTTCTTTTTTTCTTCTTGGCATGATCTTCCCTTCCTTTCAAAAAAGTGGTGTAAAATGCATTTCATCCCAGTAATTCTTTGACATCTTATCGTAGAGTTAAGGATGAATTTAATCTTTTAATACCGTCATTTATCTCTATCTTCCTCCTTTTTGATTTCTATTATCAATTCTACCTCACCAACTCCCATTTCAAGACTTTCAGCTATTTTGTGAGCATTCCATCCCTTTTTTTTGAGTTCTATGACTCTTTCTTCTTTCGTCAAAGGTTTGAACCCTTTCTCTTCGAACGAAATTATCTTTTCTTCTTCAAAGGTTCTTGCATCGTTTTTTGAAACTTTTTGATCGTCTACAAATACGTTCATGCTTTCCGAGGTTTGTTCAATTAATTTCGCATAAATTTGATTCGCCATATGAATTGCGGTCCTCAATTCTGTGATCTTCTTTTCTAATGTATCAACATTAACGCTTGTAACGTGCTGGATCCTACCTATCAATTCTGGAATATCACCATCACCGAGATCTATGTCATCATGCTTTATCTTTTTTCCCATCAGATAATTTATCAAAAACGCAACTACCGCACCGATAATCGCTCCTACTATAATTCCGAGGAAGAACCAGATCACATTCACTTTGTGTATACCACCTCTGGAAATTGAAGATCAACAGGACCCTTCCAGATAAGTACAGCGTTATCTATTGTTGTAGGTGTTGGACTGATCGATAATATTTTTGTTCCTGCTGGAAATTTAAACACAACTTCAGAATTCTTATCCAATTTCATACTTATCTTTCCCATTGAAATTTGATAATCATTTCCATTTACCTTTACAATACCATCAACAACGCTACTTTCATTGAATTTGAGTGTGTTATCGTTTACAACGGTCGCCGTTGAAGAATAGCTTATAGCATTCAGATCTATTTTTGTTGATTTTGCGAGATTCGTGAACATACCTTTGTAAGAATTAAGTTTGTCCGCCGGTGTTAACTTGTTGAACTCTGAAAGTGCGTTTTTCAGATCGTTGGAGTTGGCATAGTAGAGGCTCACCGTGTCATATATAGAAACTGGTGTTGCATAGTTGAATGTGTATTCGGCATAATAAGAAAGCTGCTCGTAAGGTGGTTTTTTATTTGTCGTTAATAAAAACTGGACAACCATAACGACAACAAGCACACCCACCATTATCCATAAAAATTTATTGTACTTCGACATTCAAAAACCTCCATTCTTTATATCTCATGAGTTTTCCTCCATAGATCCACAAGATAATTCCCTAAATATCTGACCTCTTCGATGGAATCAAATTTTGATATCTCGTCTTCAAGCATACGTTTGAAATCTCTTGAATCATTCTCTAACATTTTCGTATTTTTCAATTCATCAAGCATATTTTGCACGATCATATGGGCAATTGTTTGGGATAGATCACCGATCGAATCTTCAATATTTTTTTCGTCTTTTTTTATTTTATTGTAAGAAAAAAAAGAATCAGTCACCCTACCACCCGCATATGCTCATTTTGATCCGAAAGATTTTTTAACAAGTTCTTCGAAAAGTTTGATCTGCGTGTCCAATCTCACATCGAGCGTACCAAAATCACTTTCAATTTCGAGATCTCCGCGGCCAAAGTTTGATTCAGTTATTATTTCAATTCCTTCCTGGTTTTTCATCGTATCAATTATCCCCTGATCAACACCTTTGGGGATATGTATAACTATATGTTTGGATGTCTTAATAAATTCTAATGCTTTCTCTATTTTTTTCGAAATATCTGCGTTATCGACTTCAGACATCAAGATTTCTTTCACGGTGGCAATCGAAAGTGCTAAAAGTGAGTTAGAAAGCCCTTCAATCGAAAGATCGATCTTTTTTTTGATCGATGTGATCAACCCTTCAAGCGATGAAAATTTGGCATTCCATTCTTCTTTAGCTATTTCTAATCCCTTAGAATACCCTTCTTTTTCTGCCCTGTCCCCTATCTCTTTAGATTTTAATAGCGCATTTGCGATGATCTCTTCAGCCTTTTTCTGTGCATCATCCAACAGTTGCCGGGCTTTGATCTCAACGTTTTGTTCATAATTTTCAGCCGGAGCAATTCCTTCCTCGGATGTTAATCCTATCCTGACCCTCTCATCGGTTAAAAAAGGTCTTTTTATGATATCAGGCAATTAAATCCTCACCCCCGCCGTGACTTATAACTATCTCACCTGCATCTTCAAGTTTCCTCACAATGGCAACGATCTTTTGCTGTGCTGTTTCAACATCTTTAACCCTTACAGGTCCCATGTATTTAAGTTCATCATCAAGAAGTGCTCCCGCTCTTTTCGACATATTCAAAAGGATTTTATTCTTAAGTTCTTCTGTGCTTCCTTTTATGGCAAGAGCAAGATCATGAGTGTCAACTTCTCTCAGGATCATCTGGATAGATCTATCATCGAGCTTTAATATATCTTCAAAAACAAACATTTTCCTTTTTATTTCGTCGGCAAGATCTGGATCTGTCTTTTGAATATCATCTAAGATGCGTTTGCTCGTTGTTCTATCAAGGGCGTTCACAAGTTCGACAGAAACCTCTATACCACCAACTTTACTGAAATCCTGAATGACAAAGGTTGAAAGCCTTTTTTCTATATTCTTTTCCACCTGCTTGACGATCTCAGGTGAAGCTCTTTCAAGAAGAGAAAGGCGTTTTATCACTTCAGCTTGAAGTTCCTCGGGAAATGAGATTATTATCTGAGCAGCCTGTTTTGGATCTAGATAAGCAAGAACTAATGCAACTGTCTGGGGATGTTCATTCTGTAAAAAATTGACGAGCTGGGTTACGTCAGATTTTTTCATGAAATCAAATGGTTTAACCTGAAGATTCGATGTTAACTTGTTCAGTATTGCAACAGTTTTTTCATGTCCGAGAGCCTTTTCGAGGATCTCTTTTGCGTATTCAATACCACCCTTGTTTATAAATTCTTTGGCCTGCATCATGTCAGAAAATTCTTTCAGAGCATCTTCTCTTTCCTGATCTGAAACATTATTTACATTTGCTATTTCGAGGGTTAAATCTTCTATTTCATCTTCACTTAGATGTCCCAAAATTTTAGCAGCTCTTTCAGGCCCTATTGTTAGCAAGAAAATAGCTGCTTTCCTCTTATTTGTATTATCTTTCTTGCCTTCGGCCATTTTTTACTCCTTGTTCATCCATATTTTTATTATCTGGGCTACATCTTCAGGATCTCTTTCAACCCAGTCAGAAACATTTCCCTGCAATTCACTAATTCTCTTGTTTTTTGGTTCAGCTTCAATCTTTTGAACGGCCTGAGCAACTTCGTCTTCTATCTTCTTTCTACGCATCTCAACCTGTTTTATCTGTTTTCTTCTCCTCATCCTGATCGAAAGATAAAAGATTCCAATGGTCAAAAGGATGGCAAAGATGACAGAATATGTCAACAGGGTTCTAAACCTTTCATTGTTCTGGGCCTGCAAGACGGCCGCTTGCGCCATTTGTTCAGAACTTCTATTAAATGGCATGGCAAGCACATCTATGGATGAAGAAGAAGCACCGACGGCATTTGCGACGGCAGATTTTATGGTTGGAATGATATTTGTATTCGTTGAATTGAGAAAAACCGTCATCGTTAGAGCTTCGAGATCTCCAGATTTGTCATTCACGATTTTCTTGTAAATTTCAGACACGTCGTAATCTGTGACAACGTTGGAATAAGATGAAAGCGTTGACGATGGCACAGTACTTACGTAAGTTGGAGGTATGTTAGAAGAAGCCCCGGCTGGGCCCGATGGTGCACCATTAGCGGATGTACCCGCCTGAACTTCCTGGCTTGATAACACTCCCGTGTTGTTTTTTTGATCTGCAGGGACATAAGTTTTATCTTCTTCGGTTATCTGCTGCCAGTTGAGCGTTACATTGGCAGAAACGGCAACATTACCATATCCAAAGACATTGTAAAGCATGCCTGTCACTTTACTCACATAGTACTTTTCAACCATCTGCTGAAGTTGCAATTTTGATGTTGCAACCATAGCATTTTTAGAGATATCTATTTCATTACTCAAAACATTTGAATACTGATCTACTATTTTCACATCTGAAAGCGACATATTTCCGACCGAACCGGCAACAAGGTTTGCTATGCCAAGCACTTGATTCTGAGAGAGCTGCATGTTAGGCTTCAAAACAACTAAAACAGATGCAGTAGGCTTTTCTTCCTGCCCAGGCACGTAATACGTATACTTTGGCAGTGAAAGAAAAACCTTGGAATATTGAACCTGTGCAAGCATGTCTATGCTTCCTTCAAGTTCTCCTGCAAGCGCTATCTGGTATTGAACCTGCCTGTCAAAACTTGTCATTCCTAAAGATGAGAGAGAACTATTCGTTAGCAGACTGTACCCTTCAACACCTGCAGTCGGACCTAAGAGGCCATCTGTTGCCAACTTCATTCTCACATTGTAAACATTTTGGGAGGTCGGAATGTATATTGTACCATTCGGTCCAGCTTTGTAAGGAATGCTCAATTTGTTAAGATCGTTGGCAACGGCGCCGGCATCAGTCTCAGAAAGATTTGAGACGAGCACAACATAATGCGGCATCGAATTAAAATATGCAAGTAGAGATAGTGCAAAGATAACACTAACAACCAGACTTATCCAGAGAATTTTCTGGTTGAGAGTAAGCGGCTTAAATTTTTCATTATAAAATTTTTTTATTCTTTCCCAGACATCTTTGAAATTCATACTATCTTAGATATCACTTTCCTTCTGATCTCATCGACCCTCTTCTCAAGATCGTCATCTACACTTACGGCCGCATCGTAAGAGACCTTTCCATCGACTATTGTCAAAGATACTTTGGCATCTCTTAAAAAGTTGAAGATCAAGTTCCTCAAAAATGGCCTTTTCGAATCTCCCAACGGGCCTTCGTAATTATAAATAGCGATGTCGGCCGCGTACCCTGGAATTATCTTTCCCATTGGCTTATCAAACAATTTAGTGGCTAACTTGTAACTGTTATCAAGGAGCATCTTCTTCGTTTGATAGATTGAATCGAAATCCGCTCCTTCTTTAAACATCTTTCTGAGAAGAAAGGTCACCTGGGCTTCCATAAGAATAGAAAGATCTGGAATCGAACCGGTGCCTAAAGTAACATTTACACTTCTTCCCATCATTCCGTCGATGTTCGGAAATTCACTGCCGTGGGTCATCATCTGACGTGTGCAGTAAACGGCTATCGTTCCGGATGAGGCCATTACATCAAGATCTGTTTCAGTAAAATGCCTTGCATTGACTATAATCATACGATCACCAAGCAGATTGAGGTGTCTTAACCTTTCAAGATTTGATATTCCATATTTACTGAAAGCATCCTGTTCTTCTCTTTTTTCATCTGAGAGCACTATTACTATGAATGATCCAAACTCATCGGCAAATCCTTTGAGTGTTCTTAAAGCATCGTCGTTAAGATTGGTTATAGAATTCAGAGGCAGATATCTCGGATGTTCACCAGACTTCATGAGCCTCTGAAGATCTTCAGAAGTTTGAATGCATTCGCCTATTGCAAATTTGAAAGGAATTATTTTTGAAACAGAATCAATGGTTTTATCAACTTCTAATTTGTGGAGGTATCTTTCTATCGTTCCTGCAACACATGTTACCCCATGTTTTAATTCATCGCGTGCTATCTTTTCGACGATCGTGAAAAACATGTTATCATCAAAGAAAGATTGAAAAACACTATAGATCTTCTTTTTCAAATCTTCTGGAGGTATACCAAGCTTTTCCTCTATACCGAAATCCGGGAAAATGATTGATTCAAGACTAACATAAGAGTTTACGAATCCAGGTAAAACAATTCCTCCATTTCCATTCATGACATTTTTTTCGGTCCGGAGATATTTTTTTTCAATTTCCTCCTTCGGACCGACATCTACAATCTCATCACCTTTTATATTTATAGCGCCATCTTCTATGATACCGAGTTCTGAATCATTCGTTACAACCTTAACATCAGTTATAAGCATTGCCTAACGCGACCCCCTCAAAGTGATCTCCAAGTATTTAAATTCTACCACCGAAAGTCACAAAATCAAAAGCGGTCGTAAGACCGCTCAATTGGTGCCGAGAGTGGGACTTGA
This sequence comes from Mesoaciditogaceae bacterium, assembly GCA_031962125.1. Lineage (GTDB taxonomy): Bacteria > Thermotogota > Thermotogae > Mesoaciditogales > Mesoaciditogaceae > JAVRKU01. The sequence goes on from JAVRKU010000009.1 coordinate 32,726, forward strand.
ACCCACACGAACCTTTCCGGTCCACTGGATTTTGAGTCCAGCGCGTCTGCCAGTTCCGCCATCTCGGCATGCAGCTTTTATTTTATCATAAAGTTCAGAATTTTTCAATCTCCGCCGTGCTATAATTTTTATGAGGTGAAAAATTTGGGATTTGTACGTTACTTATGGACGATTTTTGCATTCTTAGGATACATGGCTTATGCTCCCTTCTTCGTTAAAGGCGCCAAAAAAAGAAGTGGAGAAGAAAAAGAAGCTTACATACGCTTTCACGTTGGTAGATGGGGAAAAAGAGCATTCAGCCTGACAAAGTGTAAAGTCAAAGTTATCGGTGCTCAAAATATCCCGTTAAATGGCGCTTACATCATCGTCGCCAACCATCAGAGCATGCTCGACATACCTCTCATTCAAGGGTATGTAAATCCACACGCTGGATTTATAGCGAAGAAAGAATTGTCAAATTTTTTCACGATTGGAAGTTTCATCAAGGTACTTGGAGGAGAACTGATAGATAGAACAAATCCGAGAAATGCAGCCCTTGCAATTGAAAATATCATAAAAAAAGTGAAAAATGAAGGACAGGTGATCGCTCTCTTTCCAGAAGGAACAAGAAGCACCGATGGTAATGTTCACGATTTTAAAGTTGGAGCTGTGAAACTCATAACTAAAGCAGGAATGCCAGTACTTCCAATAGCAATTTCAGGAACAGAAAAGTCTATGCCAAAAGGATCTGTGTATATAAAAAAGAGCTATATATCTCTTTCAATCATGCCAGTAATAGATCCGAAAGACTTTAAGAATTTAAATGCTAAAGAACTTTCAGAGATGTTGAGAGAAAAAATATCTTCAGAACTGCTAAAGATCAAAGGAGATGAGAAAGTTGAAGGAAGCAAAATTAAAAGGGTTAGCCTTTGATAAAAGTAACAATACTCCCGTTGTGATACTCGAAATTCCAGAATCATCACTGATACTTCCGATATGGATAGGATCGTGTGAAGCCTTTGCCCTCTCTTTAGCCATACAAAATTCAGATCTTCCAAGGCCTCTTACCCATGATTTAATTTTGAATATCATAGAATCTTTCAAAGGGACATTTGAAAAACTCGTTATAGACAGTCTTAAAGATAATACATACCATGCGAAACTTATACTCTCTTCGCAAGATGAAAATTCTATTGAAATTGATTGCAGGCCTTCAGACGGAATGGTAATAGCCACAAAAAGCAAGATACCGATATATGTAGAAGAAGATATAATAAAAGAAAGCGGGATAAAGATTGAAGATATCTATGGTAAATCAGAAGAAGAAAAGGAATTCAAAGATTTTGTAGAACATCTTGATATAGATCAAATAAGAAATTATCTTCAAAAAGAAGGGAAGGGAAAGGGTGAAGACAACGAAAAATCTTGAATTGATGCTCGAAGAAGCCATAAAATCTTTTAATCTGGCACCGGATCTTGAAAGATCTGCTCTTTACACCGTAAAGCTGCCGGGAAAAAGATTGAGACCTAAATTTGTCATTGCGAGTGCAAAAGATTTTAACATAACCGAAGAAATAACGATTAAGGTTGCATGTGCGACGGAGATAATGCATGCCGGCTCTTTGATTCACGATGATCTACCGGCCATAGATAATGATGATTACAGGAGAGGACAATTTTCAAATCACAAAATTTTTGGAGAAGATGTTGCGATAATGGCAGGTGATCTGCTCTTTTCAATAGCAGGCTTTCTATGTACTGAAACAGGTAACAACGAAGTTATAAAATTTTTCACACAAACTCTTATCGATCTTGTCGATGGAGAAACAAGGGATATATTGATGTCAAAAAATGGAAGTAAGTATTCCAAAGAGGAAATTATAGAAATGTACAGAAAAAAAACAGGTGCACTTTTCGCATTTGCTTTCTCATTCGGCCCCATGATGGTTGGAGAGGATCCACAAAAATACAAAGAAGCAGGGTATGATTTTGGAATTTCATTTCAAATTTTAGACGATATACTCGATGTGACGGCTTCATTCGAAAAGATAGGCAAAACACCCCAAAAAGATATAACAGAGAACAAGGCAACATTGGTCAAAATTATAGGTATTGAAGAATCCCAGAAAATTGCCGATACTCTTTATGAGGAGGCGCTTTCAAATTTGAAGGAAGGATTTCTATATCAAGAAGTAAGGCAATTACGTAAAATATGAAAATAAATGATATTCTGAACAAAATGATTGAAATTTTAAAAAAGAGATGGATGATTGTAACCATACTTTCCGTTTCAATTATGGGGGTTATTTTCGTTTCGTCTTATTTTTTTCTGTTCAAGGGTAAAAATGAAAGCCAAAATAAGGTTCTTAGCGTGCAGGTGAGTTTCTCTGATGGATCACTCGATCCAGGGAATTCTGTTCTTGTCCATCCATTATCTCCATCTTCAACTGAATACACGCAGATCACGACGATCTCAAGTTTTGTAGGTGTACCCTATGTTATAAAATGGCGGAGCGGGATAAATTCGATGGCAAGAGCGCCGGTAAAATTGCTCATTCCGATCCCGTCCCAGTACTACCTCGGTGATAATGATGTGAATCTTGAGGCAGCTGAAATGATTGGAAGCCAGATTCAGACACTTTACGGAGGCGAATTCAAAAAAGTAAATAATATTCCTTACATGGAAGTGATGACATACTTTCCAGGAATTCTCATATTGCGTTTAAAATCTGAAAATTCAGGATATGGTTTGATTTCTTTAAACAAAGCATCCACTCTTGAACCCAATCTTGTCATAGTTCCGGGAGAGAACACGAACTTTTCCGGGAATGTACCTATCTCACCGACCAACTCATGGGTACAAAAATTTGGTAATTTTAACGTATATCTTTTCTCCTATCCCATGACCTCTTACAGAAATTATTCTTTCACATCACAGATGACGGGATATTTCAGCACTTCCGGCTTCGACAGTTATACGCAATATATGGGAAATATGCTTTCAAACCTTCTTGCCACATTACAGGGAAATACTTACATAGTGGCCCAAGGAGTTGGAGGCCTCATAGTTAGATATGCTGTTGAATCCAATCCGGCTGCCGGCAATGTAAAAAAGGTCGTGCTATTTGATACACCGGATCTGGGAACATCTTTAGCTTCAGCGTATACGATAAGCAATTTTTACAATGCTGGCGAAGATTATCTTAACAGAGAATTTCAGGTACCTAGGAGTTCAATAGATTACATCCTGAAGTCGGCTGTATATTATCTTTACTCTTTGAATTTTTTTGCGAAAGATCTTTCACCGAATTCCTCTTTCTTAGAAAGGCTTAATTCTATGAAAACACCCTCTAACATAATCTTCCTTTCGATTGCCGGTACAAGCGCCGGCATCTCGGTAAAAGATTTAGGAAAACTCGAACCTTACTTTCCAGAACTCATAGACGGTAAGGGAGACGGAATAGTGTCGGTCAAAAGTGCTCTCGCTTTTGGAAATATAAAACTTGAATTTCCGTATTCTTTTTCGGACATTTTCATTCATAACGATGTTATGGATCTTTTATCCAAGTTTTTCAATTCTGCAACATCTACATCTCTGAATTTCAAATCTGATAACTTCCCCCAGACTTTGAATGCTTCATCAACAAGAATTTCAACCGCTTCAACCAGAGTTATGACATTTAAGTATCTATCCGAAGGAGATTATATAGTAAAAGATGCAACAGAAGGAAAGTTCCTGCAAAAGACTTATTCTGTGACAGTCCCGCAGGCTAAAAAAATGTATCTTTTAAATGGCGGAATGTATCTGATCTCTAACGATTCTATACATTACATATCGATCGGTGGCCAGCATACTGTTTACAATGGTAATGTTAGATTTTCTAATGTTTATAATGATAAATTTTACGCCATTACAGATAACTGGCAGATACTTGAATTCAACGGTGCATATCCAGCCCTTGATGGATCGGCTACACCCGGAAATTACAGAAACATTTTCGTTAAAGGTGGTGAAATTTATACCCTTTCAAATGATGGAACATCAACACTTCTGTCAGAAAACGGGAAAATTTTGATAAAAATTCCGGGAACAAATAGTTTCATGTGGTATATTCCATCGAAAAATGTTTTCATCATCACGTCCGATCTTTACGTATCCATCTACGATCTGACAAGCAAAGTTGGTACATTTTTCGATTCAATTTCCGATCTGATGGCAAAATCAAAGATTGACAATAACAGTTCACTGTTACCTTTTAATTCAGCTTACATATTCAACAACACACTTTACATGCTATCATCAAATTACGTTTTGCTTGCAATTGATCTGAAAACACACGATCTGCAGGTAATAGGAAGAGACAATATAGGTAATGAAAGTATAATTCCTTACGAAAATGATTTCATCGTCTCAGGAGACCATAATCTGAATTTTTACGATCTTATCAACAGGATCAGAATACCTGTTTATCAAAAGCTGAATTCAAAGATAATAGATGCCCGATCCTCTGGAAATTACCTTTACCTTCTCACTGAAAAGGGAGGTATATATGAGATCGAAGTTTACGTTAAAAACTGATCTTCTATTGGTAATTTTTATCTCAGTGACTATGACTGTTTCTTTTGCACAAAATTTCAACTCATATTATGCTCAAGGAGTTTCTTATTTCAACGTTGGAAATTACAAAATGGCAGAAAAATATCTCAAAGAAGCATTGACACTCCAACCATCTCTTGAAAATACGTCAAACATAAAATCTTTGATAGGTTTAAGCTCACTTTATTCTGGAGATATAGTTACAGCACGCGCCTATCTGCCAGAAGAATTACTCAATACAGCATACGGAACGGCCTCTCAACTTCATTCAGGTAATATGGTAAACCAGATAGCAAATTGGGAACAAAATCCTCTTCTTAATTCCTATCAGCAATCAAATCCCAAAAATATCAAAGTTTTATCATGGATTAGCTTTATGATTTTCATGGCATTTTTCATAGTAATAACCGGGGGAATAATAGCTTATTTCATGATTCGAAAAAGAAAATTGATGTTGAATAATGCATCTCTAAACATTTTGGAAGATGAAAAAGAGAACTTAACAATTCCAGATTTCATGAAGACCAAAGATAACGAGAAAATACTCTCTGAAAACTCCGTTCAGCTTCTCAACGATGAGGAAATAGAAAAAAGATTGAATAAAGCACTTGAGGGTACGAAGAAAAAAGAAGAAGTCAAAACGATCGTAGAACCAGAAAAAATCGTTCAAAATACAAAATCCGATCCTTCAGATGAAGATCTCAAAATACTAGCCCAGGCAATTCAGGATATTCTGTCAAAAGATTCTGAAAATTCAGACAAATAAAGATCCTGTTTATCGAACATCTTTTTCGCATTCATTTCATCTTTTTCATGATCATACCCGCATATATGAAGCACTCCGTGGATACAAACCCTTACAATTTCTTCATTAAATGGCACTTTAAAGATCTTAGCGTTTTCTCTCACATACATGGGACAGACATAAATCTCTCCCAACAGATCGGAAAAATTGTAAGTGAATGAAAGCACGTCTGTAGGTTCATCCTTTCCCCTATAAGAATTGTACCCGATCATATCATCTATTCCGACGAAAATAACGTTGATCTTACCGGTAATACCTTCTTTAGAGAGTACGCCATCACACACTGTTTTTATGAGATCTAAATTCAGTGCGATCCTTTGATCGTTGAAGATCTCACTTGGCAATTCTTATCACCTTTTCAACATCTTCTCTTTTAGGATAAGCTATTCTTGCTTTCATTCTCATAGAGAGAATCTTAGAAAATTCCTGAACGATCTCATCAAGATCTTTCAAAGATAGACCGGAATCATCCAGCTGTCTTTCGTTGTATACCCTGTTAACAACTTCTTCGATCATATTTTGGATTTTCGAAGGGGTGGGATCTCTTAATGATTTAAAAGCGGCTTCACATGAATCTGCAAGCATGACGATCCCTGTTTCTTTTGTCCTTGGTTTCGGTCCAGGATATCTGAAATCATCTGGACTTACGTTGAGATTTTCCGAAAGAGCTTTCTGATAAAAAAAAGATACCATTCTTGTCCCATGATGCTCTTTTATCGCATCCTCAACAAGCAAAGGCAACCTGTACCTTCTGGCGAGTTCTGAACCATATTTGACATGCGATGTTATGACAAGATAATTCATCATCGGAGACATAGAATCATGCGGATTATAATCATGCTGATTTTCTGTGAAAAATTCTGGCCTTTTAATTTTACCTATATCATGAAAATAAGCTTCTACCCTTGTCAGAACATAATTTGCACCTATACGACTTGCAGCCATTTCACACATATTCGCAAGTTCAACACTGTGAAAATATGTACCAGGTGCTTGCATTGAAAGATCTTTCAGAAGTGGATGGCTCAAACCGCCAAGCTCTGAAAGACCTATATTCGAATATATCCTTGAAAAATACTCTACATAAGGCATCACACCAAGCGCAAATATCATCGATACCAATGGCGTTAATGTCACGATGAGAATATCTATACTTCTAAAATTCATTGAAGATTGATGCAAATCCATGACAAAAAACATCAAAATGGCTGTAAAAGTTGTGAAAAGAGCAGCCTTCGTCATATCATTTCTTCTGTTGAAATTCTTTGAAAAATATATGCCAACTGCTGAACTTATGGCATAGATGGCAAAAATCTTGAACTGATATCCTCCCATAATAGCCGCTACGGTTGAAAGTGTGATGGCTGCAGCCGTACCACTTTCGGTTCCCATGAGAGCCGTTATCATTATGACACCGAAGAAAACTGGCAATCCATAAGAACCAACAAGAAGGTATGCAATAGGAAAAAGTGCGACAGTCAAAAAAAGGACGGTAGCATAAGTCCAAAAATACTGATCGTGTATCTTAAAAAATTTAACTCTGTCCTTTATCCATATGAAAGTCAAAAAATTTGCTCCGCCTATGAGTACATAATCGCTTATCCAACCTATCTTTGGAACGATTGAATAGTGAATCATGAAGATCATAAAAAGCGGAACGAGTAAACAATAAAGATATATCTTTAACTTATCATTATCAACCTTTTTCAAAATTTTCATAAGCTCTTATTATTCGTTTGACGATTGGATTTCTTACAACATCCTCCTCATCAAGATAAACGAAAGCCACCCCCTTTACTCCTTTGAGAATCCGTTCTGCCTCCACAAGACCAGAAGTGCTTTTATTCTCAAGATCTATCTGTGTTATGTCTCCAGTTACAACCACTTTAGAACCGAATCCCATTCGAGTCAGGAACATCTTCAATTGTCCGTGGGTTGTATTTTGGGCTTCATCGAGTATTATGAAGGCATTGTTCAACGTCCTTCCCCTCATATAAGCAAGGGGTGCAACCTCTATTATTCCTTTTTCACGGTAATAATTAAATCTTTCCGGGCTCATCATGTCAAATAAAGCATCATAAAGAGGTCTCAAATAAGGATCAACCTTCTCTATCATATCACCTGGCAAAAAGCCAAGTTTTTCTCCTGCCTCGACAGCCGGTCTTGTAAGAACAATACGTTGAGCCTCACCGCTTCTCAAGGCCTCAACTGCAGATGCAACTGCAAGGTATGTTTTTCCTGTTCCTGCAGGCCCTATTGCAAAAATGAGATCATTTTCTTCCATTGCTTCAACATAAATTCCCTGACCCTTTGTTTTGGGAAAAATACCAATTCCATCTATCTTAGAAGAAGATCTTTCGTGGGAATTTAGAAGATCTCTTACATCCACACTACCTTCCTTCAAAACTACTTTAACCATTTTTTCAAACAATCCATTGACATTTTTTATCTTTTCTTCCTCACCTTTGATCCATAATTCATGATCCATAACAGTAACACCAACTTCGAAGTACTTTTTTATACTTTTGAGATTAGCATCATATTCGCCAAGAAATGAAACAATATCTATAGATTCAGGTATCTTGAACTTTGAAATTGTTTCCAGCTAAACTCACCTCCATGAACTTTTCTATCTATATTATACCCCGGATCGTGTAAAATAATTTTATGAGCATATCGAGGAGATGATCGTATGGATATCTCAAAAAGAGTAATAGCACACAGAAGATGGCTTCATCAACATCCAGAACTTGGATTTGAAGAATTTAAAACATCGGAATACATAAAAAACAATCTGGAGAAAATCGGACTTCCGTACAGAAGTGTGGCGACAGGAGTGATAGCAGATCTCAATGTTGGATCCAGCGAAACGATCGCATTGAGGGCAGATATGGACGCATTACCCATAGAGGAGGCTGGGGAAAAGGTATATATCTCTCAAAATCACGGAAAAATGCATGCGTGCGGGCACGATGCCCATGTTGCTATGCTGTTGACGTCGGCTGAGTACATGTCGAAGATAAAAAAACCCACGAAAAATGTGAGATTCATCTTCCAGCCGGCTGAAGAAGGCGGGTGTGGGGCCTGTGAAATGGTAAAAGCGGGTGCCGTAGATGACGTAGATGTTATTTTTGGAATACATGTATGGGTTGGAACACAATCCGGAAAATTTTCAACCAAGGCGGGGCCTTTGATGGCCGGCATCGATGAGATGACAATCAAAGTGATAGGAGTTGGAGGACACGCAGCTTCCCCACATCAAACAGCCAATCCAATAGCAATAGGTTCATCCATCACCAACGAGCTTTACAAAATAAGATCTTTAAGGATCGACCCTCTCAGTAATGCTGTCATAAATATCACGGCTTTCAACTCAGGAAATACGTTCAATGTCGTTCCAACAGAAGCAAAAATTTTAGGGACGATAAGAACCTTTTCGGATTCGATAAGGGATGAGATCGTTGATAAGATTGAAAAGCTAAGAGAGATGGCAAAAGCGTTAGGTGGAGATGTTAAGATAGATTTGAATAGAGTGGCTCCACCTGTCATAAATTCCAAAACAGGTGTGGATGAGTCCTTAAAAGTTATAAAAAGGCTCAATTTTGAGTTTGAAGAAGCAACGCCAACTATGGGATCGGAAGATTTTGCATATTATCTTCAAAAAGTTCCGGGTGCCTTTCTTTTTCTTGGAATTCGGTCGGAAGAAAAGGGAATAACGGCCCCCCATCATAGCCCGTACTTTGAGTTGGACGAGAATGCACTTGAGCTGGGAGTGAAATTTTTTCTCGGAATAACTGGATCCATATGATATTATTAGATTGGCAATTTTCAAAAAATGGAGGAATAAAGATGAGATTACAGGGAAAAGTAGCACTTATAACAGGAGCGGCGGGTGGTATAGGATTGGAAACTTCGAAAAAATTTATGAAGGAAGGTGCAGTCATCGCCGCATGTGATTACAATTACGAAGCTCTTGAGATGGCGAAAAAAGAACTTGGAGATAATTATAAAATCTACAAAATGGACGTCTCAAAGCATGATGAGGTAAAATCTGTTGTTGATCAGATCTTTTCAGATCTTGGAAAGATCGATATTCTTTTGAACAATGCAGGTATCACACGCGATAATTTTCTTGTAAGAATGTCAGAAGCCGATTTTGATGCCGTTATCTCGATAAACTTGAAGGGTGTTTACAATGTCACAAAGGCCGTCATTCCTCACATGATGAATCAAAGAAGCGGTGTCATACTTAATGCCTCGTCGGTTGTCGGAATTTATGGAAACATAGGGCAGACAAATTACGCTGCAGCCAAAGCAGGATTGATAGGCATGACAAAAACATGGGCAAAAGAATTTGCGAGATACAATGTACGTGTTAATGCCGTGGCTCCAGGCTTCATAAAAACACCGATGACGGATAAAATACCCGAAAAGATCATAGAAAACATGAAGGAAAGGACGCCTCTCGGTAAAATGGGTGAAGCCGGAGATATAGCGAATGCTTACCTCTTTTTAGCATCTGAAGAAGCATCATACATAACAGGTCAAATACTCGGTGTCGATGGAGGACTGATTTTTTAAAATCAATGAGAGGAGGACTCAGACAGCATGAGAAAAATTTACATAATAGGTGCAAAAAGAACAGCGATAGGAGTTTTTGGTGGAAGTCTTAAAGATATCCCGGCTTCGAAACTTGGATCAATTGCCATAAAAGCTGCGATAGCTCAGGCAAGTGTGGATGTAAAGGATATAAATGAAACAATAGCCGGCAATGTCCTTGTAGCCGGTCAAGGCATGGGTCCCGCAAGACAGGCATCAATTTATTCTAACATCCCTGTTGAAGTACCGGCCTTTACCATCAACATGGTATGTGGAAGCGGCATGAAGGCCATCATGATAGGTGCGACCGATATAGCGCTTGGCAGTGCTGACCTTGTTGTAGCGGCTGGCATGGAAAGCATGTCACAGGCCCCCTATCTTATTCCGTCAAGAACACGGTTCGGATCGAGGTTCGGTAACATGGAAATCATCGATCACATGGTTTACGATGGCCTTACAGACGTTTTCAATCAAGTTCACATGGGAATAACTGCAGAAGAGATAGCAAAACGCTTGAATATATCAAGAATAGAGCAGGATGAATATGCGCTTGAGAGTCAGAAAAGGGCGAAAAAGTCAATAGCCGATGGTAAGTTCAAGGATGAGATAACAGCTGTTGAGATTAAAGATAAAAAGGAGATACGTATCTTTGACACAGACGAAGGGCCGAGAGAGACTGATATTGAGGCACTTTCAAAATTAAAACCAGCCTTTAAAGCAGATGGAACTGTCACAGCTGGAAATTCATCTGGGATAAATGATGGTGCGAGTGCAGTTGTGCTTGCAAGTGAGGAGTATGTGAAAATTCATGGGCTAAAACCAATGGCCGAGATAATAGGATGGGGTCAGGGTGCAGTTGATCCGATGATAATGGGACTCGGGCCAGTCCCTGCGACAGAAAATGCGCTGGAAATGGCAAAGATATCCTTCAAAGATCTTGAACTTATAGAGGCAAATGAAGCCTTTGCTGTTCAGACGTTGGGTGTTATAAAAAAATGGATTGAGAAATATTCCGTGACGAAAGATGATATACTTGAAAAGACAAATCTCAACGGCGGAGCAATAGCACTCGGTCATCCCATAGGATGCTCGGGAAACAGAATAACGGTCACACTTCTATACGAGATGATAAAAAGAGATGTAGAGCTCGGCCTTGCAACACTTTGTATAGGTGGAGGGATGGGAACAGCCCTTGTTCTTAAAAGAATTTAAAAGCCCCTCATGGGGCTTTTGGTTTTTTCATACCGATTTATACATTCTGTACATTGAAAATCTTGGCGAAAATTTGAAGATTCCAAAAGATTCAGGTGGCAATTCAAAATCTATCTCTGAAACACGGGCCAGGGCATTTCCTTCTCCCAGAATTCTTTCCATTCCGACATGATGCATGAAGTAAGAGAATGGAACGGGAACTTTTTCAATGATATTCTCTTTAGACAAATTTGAAAAGAAAAACAATGTATCTTTTGGATCGGATGTATATCGTCCAAATCCAACAACAGAAAGGTTATCGATATTAAGTTTAATATAATTTCCACCATTCAAAGCGGGTTCTTTATTCTTTATATCCATAGCTTTAATGATGAATTCTCTGAAAGACCAGTCCCATAAATTCTCATTCCAGATCATCGGTCTTCTGTTATCCGGATCTCCGTTCCCATTCATTCCATTTTCTTCACCGTAATATATCAAAGGATTTCCGGGATAGGCTACCTGAAAAGCTACTGAAATCTCTTTAAAAGATCTTTCTTTAAGCAAAGTGTTCATTCTTGGTGTATCGTGAGAAGAGATCATATTCCACGATCTCGAAAGTGCATCAAAATTATTTTCATCGATCATTCTATCAAGTTCAACTTTAAAAACTTTTGGAGAGAAAGCGCCGTTAAGCATGCCTAAAAGTAAGTTTGAAAAATAATAATTCATAACACCATCCAATTTTGATCTTTCGAACCATTCGGAAGGATACCCGCTTACCTCTCCTATAACATAAGCATCTGGTCTGATCTCCTTTGAACTTCTGACGATCAGGGCATTTATTTCATGGCCAAGATCATGGGCACAATCAAGCCGCCATCCATCAATTCCCAGCTTCAAATATTTCTTGACAACAGAATTTTCATCCGTGAAAAGTATCTCTTTCAGTTTATCATTTTCGAGCTTCAATTCTGGAAGCAATCTTATATCAAGCCACGAGCGATAATCATCCGGCCACGATCTAAATTCAAAAAAATCTTTGAACGGAGAAGAAGGATCGTTATATGCCCCACCATCCCCATATTTTTTTGATTTGTTAAACCATACACTGTCAACCCCCACATGATTGAAAACACCGTCTAACACGATCCTCATTCCACGTCTGTGTGTCTCTTCGATCAAGTGTTTTAAATCATTTTCATCACCGAATTGTGGATCCACGATGAAATCATGCGTATCGTACTTATGATTTGTCGCTGCCAGAAAGATTGGAGTGAGATATACGACATTTGCGTTCAAGCCTCTTATATAATCAAGTTTCTCAACGATTCCTTCAAGATCTCCTCCAAAAAACTCGAGCCCTCGAGTTTCTCTTCGAGGAAATTCGTTCCAATTTTTAACGCTTCCTCCATCTCTTCCGTAAAGATCCGATCTTACCTTTTCGTCAAAATGTTTGCCACGATTAAATCTGTCGACAAATATTTCATAAATGATCTGTGATTTTTGCCAATCCTGTGAAATAGCTCTCTCTCCCTTCAATCAATAATATTTTACAAATCATGGGTAAGTTGTGTCTCTTCACTTGCTTTTCTTTCAATATTCTCATTTTTCCTGATCTTGGATGCTATCCTGTTGGACCACTTTCCACATCTGTCGCCCCAGTAGGCTATTGTTTCACCATTTTCTATGACTTCGTAAACTTCGCAATTATTTGCACAACCATCACAGTAAAACACTCTTGTCTTATGTTCAAGCTCGGTTATTTTAAAGCCTTTGAAATTTGTCTTCTGTCCGTTTATATTGAGTTCTCTTTTTGCAAGCATTGCAACGCCCCACGCACCCATCAATTTATTATTCTTTGGGACAAAAACTTCTGCACCAACAGCCTTCTCAAAAGCCTTGACAATGCCGACATTCTCAGAAACACCTCCTTGAAAGACAAATTTTGGGAGTAGTTCTTTTCCACGTGCAAGGTTGTTTAGATAATTTCTTACAAGGCTTTCTGCAAGGCCTGCTATTATATCTTCGGGAGTTGCTCCCATCTGTTGTTTATGCACCATATCTGATTCTGCAAAAACGGTGCACCGCCCTGCAATCCTTACGGGATTTTCAGATCTCAGTGCATAATCTCCAAACTTTTCTATATCAACTCCAATTCTTTCAGCCTGATGATCGAGAAAGGATCCTGTCCCGGCTGCACAGACCGTATTCATTGCGAAGTCCGTCACAGCTCCATTTCTTATGAATATTATCTTGGAGTCCTGTCCTCCTATTTCAAAGATCGTTGACACATCAGGCACTTCGTGTATTGCCGCGTAAGCATGGGCAGAAATTTCATTCTTTATGATATCAGCCCCCACAACAACGCCTGCAAGCTGTCTTCCGCTTCCCGTCGTCCCAACGGCTATAACCTCTATGTCTCCAAATTTTGAGGTTATGACGTTATATGCCTCTATCATGCCTGATTTTATGGTATCGATTGGATTTCCCTTTGTTCTAATGTATAAACCTTCTATTATCTCATCATCTTCATCGACGAAAATGACTTTGGTGGTAACTGAACCAACATCTATTCCCAAAGCAACCTGTTTTGACAATTCTTTCACCTCTTCAATCTTTAACCATTACGGATTCTTTTTTCTCTTCATCCGTTTTGATCTGTCTTCTGCTTTTTATCATATCGACAAAAGCCTCAAGTCTTGTAACAAATCCGGCCTCTCCAGTTTGCTCATCAAAAGCAAGACTTAAAACCGGAATATCATAGTCTTCACTTACCCTTGTCAATATCTCCTTTGCGGCAGTTTCAGGCAAACAGCCAAATGGCTGGGCCTGAATGACCCCATCATAACCTGCTTTTTTGTAAAGAATGGTATTCATTATGCTTTCTTGACCATCTCCGCCTATGAAAAAGTCAAGGTATCCTTTGTTAACCTCAAGCATGTGAGCCTTATGAGATTTGGGTCTTATTATCCTGTCTAAAGTCCAGTTTGTAACTCTCAAAGATCTGTCAACGTCGACACCCATGTAGGCAAGTTTTTTCTCTATTTCAAGGTTGTTACTGTAATCCATGAGTATGTAAGCCTCACCAACAAGGCCTATTTTGGGAAGATCGATATCTTCAACGTGAGGAACTTTTTCCATCGTATCGAGTGCTCCATTCAAAATGCTTTTTATAGCTCTAATTTTGTTTGGAGCCGTTCTTATCGATTCTATGGTGCGGTTGAAGATCTTTTCCGTTGATCCGGATACTTTTTCGCGTGGTATAAGATGATATAACTTCTTCTCAAGCTGTTCGATGGCATAAACTTTCCACCCAGATATCACAAAAGCTTTGATCGAGGTCCACGGTGCATGCCATCCCGTTAATTTTATAAGCTTTTCAAAAAATCTTGGGATGCCTTTATAAAGTGGTGGATATATACCTTCAACGTTGACAATCTCAAAATTTGTAAGTCCCTTATCTTTGAGTATTTTGTAATACAGGGGACTGTAATATCCAAACCTGCACGGGCCATAACTTTCAAGTGATATTATTTTGAAATATCTATCAGGGTTTTGTTCAAGGACTCTTTCGAACTGACCAAGAAGTATCTTGAACGGAAAGCACATATACTCGGGAGAATTTGAAGCCCCCGCCTTTATAGTTTCAGAGTTTGTAGGCTCCGGTATTATCACATCATACCCGAGTATTTTAAAAAAACTTTCAAATGCGGCGTACGTGTACCCCATTCTCGGTACCGTGTAAGTTATCCGTTTGTGCGACAAGGCCATCACCTCTTTTCACGCGTATCAGGTCGATGAATGCTTCTATTCTCGTTACAAGTCCTGCATCTCCTGTTTGCTCGTCAACGATTATATGCATAACAGGTTTTCCGACTTCTTTTGAATAAAGATCAAGTAATTTTTGGTATATAGAACTTATACCGCAATTAAAAGATGATATGCTTATAACACCATCGACATCTGGTGAATCTATGTAATACATGCCACCTTTCGCCGCAGCATTTGCCTGATACCAAAATAGGTCTTTTATCATGTATTTAGAATAATGCTTGTAAACTTTTGGATCCAACATATCAGTTGTAATTATGCCAACGTCGGCATCTTCAAGTTTGGATATGATGTCTCCATTGGTATAGGTATCATAAACATCGTATGGAAATCCGGCAAGTGCAACTGTGTAACGTTGCTTTTGAACAGGCTTTTTTATCAACGTCTCAAGATCGTTCATGTTTTTGACGACATCAAGGAAAGTATGGCCAGACCTTAAAGATTTCACGGCAAGTTTTTGGTACTTTATGCCCATCTTAACGGCTGACCTTATCTTTTCATCCGAATCTCCAAGTTGTCTTCCTATTTCTTCAAATGCCGTGACGATTGATTTTTCTCCCTGTCGCGTGTAAAAAGTTGCCGTTAAAATCCTCTTTGCATCATTTACAAAAGCACTTTTCATGAGATCCGGCAGGGCTGACAATTTGGGACATGTGTACTTGTATTTTTCCTCGCTTGCAATTCTTGGAACAAAAACGAGATCAACGTCTTTTTTATCGAGTAAATATTTAACATGACCATGGAAAACTTTCACGGAAATGCATATATCGTCAACTGAATGAGAAACGCCCAAATTTATGATCTCTTTGTTTGTCGGAACTGACAATCTCAACTCATGACCGAGCGATGAAAAGAACCCATACCACATCGGATAATAAACGTAAAAATACAAAGCCCTTGGAATTCCTATTTTCAAAGTCTACCACCTCTATTCACAAACACAAAATATTTTACCATAAAGTAAGTAAAAAAAATGAAGGGCGCCGAAAGCGCCCTTCAATTCAAAACAAAATTCATTTGCCGGACTGTGCGGCCTGATTCCACAGGTACATGAATTGTTCCAAAGAACCTCCACCGATCTTTCCGGTTTTTGGAACACCTATATCGAATTGAGAAATTGTTGCAGAAGATGGGTTCGTTTGTTGAAGTGCATTAGCGAGCATGTTCCAGTCAGTCATGTTGATGTATCCATCGTTGTTGAAATCTGCCTGAGAATAAGTGGCGTTAACAGTTTTAAAGATTGGAACGAAGAACCAGTTGCCGTTAGATTCAAATTTCCATGCCGGCACATTTCCAGATGCGTACTCTTGAGGCGTTACCCACGGTTGCAGCCAGTATCCGTGCATGCCCCAACTTGTGCCCCAAGAATTTCTTACTATCCAAACGTTGTAAGGCTGACCGTTATAGGAGTAATTGTTTATCCATCCGACGATTTGAACGGCATGACCTCCTTCGTATGTTACAGGAGTTGCTGGTACGTAAACTCCGCTTGAATAAGCGAAGAAATCTGAAGGTACCCAGAACGATACGCTGACAGAGCCGTACTTCATTATCATCGTCTTTATAGCGTTTATGTACTGGTCATAACTTACATTGTAAAATTGAGCCTCTTCTGGAGCGCTAAGCAACAAAAGCG
>JAVRKU010000010.1:0-42226 GCA_031962125.1 Mesoaciditogaceae bacterium
TCTTTTTATAACCTCGATTGAAGATTCTCTTTGAACTGTCATTGCGCTCACAAAAACGTAATCGGCATTTTTTATGTCATCATCTTTGAGTTTCTCACAATTCATGTCCACAAGTTTTAAATCCCATGTTTCGGGAAGGTAAGATGCAACCGTTAAAAGCCCAAGCGGAGGAAGTGATGCCCGCTTTGAAACGAATTTAAGGGCATATTTAAAACTCCAAAAAGTGTTGGGGTAGTTCGGATAAACCATCAAAATTTTCAATTCTATCACCTGCTTTCAACAATCATAGATTCAAAAGGTTGAAGTTCTACCTTTGAAGAAATATTTCCCCTTCTCCCATGACTACTTATAAGTATTTTACCATTTATATCTGATCTTAAAACACATTTCCGTGAAAAATTAAGAAGGACAGTCAAGGATTCAATTTGAGATTCTCTTTTGTAAATTAATGCTTCATCTGATTCTAAAAATTCGATTCTTCCCTCTCTCAGTGCCTGACTCTTTTTTCTTTCTGTCAGTAATTTCCTATAAAAGTTAAGAATAGAATCCGGATCTTTCATTTCGAATTCTACATTTACAGTCGATTTATTTTCATTAACAGGAAGCCATGGATCAACATTTGAAAAACCAGCGTAAGTACTTGAATCCCACTGCATGGGCGTACGAGATGGATCTCTTCCTTTTTTAGGCCATAGCGCTTTTCCCCATGGATCCATGATCTGATCATACAGTATCTCAGTATCTTCCATGCCGATCTCTTCTCCATAATATATGAATGGTGTGCCCCTTAGCGTCAGAAGTAATGTTCCAAATAATTTTGAAATAAACTTTTTTTCATCTTCATTCGCATTTGTAGTATCTGACATTCTGCTGACTATTCTTCTGTTATCGTGATTTCCAAGGACATAACTCGGCCATGCTCTCATTCCAAAAAAATCGTCAAGTGGCTCGATGAGCTCTCTTAAATTGCGAGGATTCATCGACAATTTTTCAAGAAAATCTATGTTGAAAGCTATGTTGAACCTCTTTGGAAGCGTGAAGAGTAAATAAAGACAGAGCCCCATATCAGATGAGATCTCACCAACACTGACCATATCACCGTAGGAATCCATAAAAGTTCTTATTTGTTCAATGGCAAGAAGTGTCTCCGGCCTTGCCGTGAAAGGATCCCAGTAGTACTCGTCCCTTGTACTTTTAAACAAACTTTTCTTTACCTGAGGACCTTTTATAATATTTCTTTCAAGATCCTTGTAATAATGGGAAGCAGCATCAAATCTAAAACCATCTACCCCAAGATCGAGCCAGAATTTCATTGAATCAAATATAGCCTTTCTGACATCGTCATTCTGCCAGTTCAAATCAGGTTGTTCTTTTGCAAAAAGATGCAGGTAATATTGCTTTCTCTTATCGTCATACGTCCATACACTTTCTTCTTGCTCTCCTGAAAAAAGGGAAATCCAGTTATTCGGAGGATCACCATTTGGTTTTGGATCCTTCCATATGTACCAGTCCGATTTTGAGCTATTTTTTGAGTTCCTGGATTCAATAAACCATGGATGTTTATCAGATGTATGATTATAAACCTGATCTATGATAATACGAAGTTTTCTCCTGTGAGCCTCTTTCAACAACTCTTTGAAATCTTCAATAGATCCAAATAATGGATCCACATCCGTGTAATCACTTATGTCATAACCGAAATCGATCATCGGAGATTTAAAAAATGGGCAGATCCATATGGCATCTATGCCGAGCCATTCAAAATAATCGAGTTTTTGTATTATACCTCTGAGGTCTCCTATACCATCTTCGTTAGTATCTTTAAAACTTCTGGGATATATCTGGTAAAACGTTCCTTCTTTCCACCATTCCATGCTACTCACCTCTTGATTTTTTCAATATCAAGATAAAAAATTCTAATGAAATGGATCCCATCGAGATCCATAATACCAGATCACCGAAGCGGTCATAAAATGTTTTAGTATCGTTCGGATAAACATTAAATGTTGTTAATTCAGCTTTATCGGCCGGTAACTCTCTGACTATTCTGCCGTAAGGATCTACAAGACCGGTTATACCCGTATCGGCAACCTGAACCATCCATTTTCTATTTTCAACGGCTCTCATCGTACTCTGGGCAAAATGCTGCAAAAGAGCAGTTCGTTGATTGAACCAGCTATCGTCCGTTATCGTAAATATGAATTGAGCACCTTCATTTGTGAATTTTCTTGAGAGCCATCCAAAATAACTTTCGAAGCATATCTGGGTTGAAAAGCGCACACCATCAAATGAAAAAACAGTGAATTGTTTCCCAGGAGTGAAAAATTGGTCAAGTTTTAGAAAACCAAAAATTCCAAAAATTTGAGGATAAGGAAGTGTCTCTGTAAATGGCACAAGGATATGTTTCGAATATATCGATTTGATCCCATCAGGAGTGAAAAAACCTGCCGAATTGTAAATTTTGCCATCTTTAACAGATGGATAACCAATTATGGCGTTCAGATCGTATTTTTTAAGTGATAAAAGTAGATCTTTATATATAGATGTGTTAGAGATCTCTTCTTCAAATGTGCCTTCCGGAAAGAAAACGAGTTTCGTTTTTCCGGATAAATTTTTCATGCCCCATTTAACATCATCAAAAATTTTCTGAGAACTCATCTGATATCTCTGAGCAACTGTTACATCCGGTTGAACAACACCTATTGTCATCTTCTTTCCGGTATAAGGTGGTAAAAATACGGGGAATATAGCAGAGAATATGTAAGATCCGACAATTATTATAGATATAGTTGAAAGTATCTTGAATTTTTTATCTGTGATAGATCTGTAAATCAAATAATTGGCCATGAAGATGAGAAAGGTGAGCCCGAGAGTTCCAACAAAAGAAATTATCTGGATTGTACCTATTTGATCGTAGAGAGCATCTGAAAGCCTTGATCCTGTGAAGCCTATGGATCCATATCCTCTTAGAAATTCTATTAGCGTGTATATTCCAGCGAGAGAGAGTACATGTAAAATAAATGGAACCTGCGCTCTGTACTTTTCAATAAGAGAGTAAAAAAGTGCAAAAATTCCAAAGAAAAGACCTTCTATCAACGCAAACATGACAAATGCAAGCCCTCCAAAGATGGGAGGGAAATTGTTAAAAAGTGCTATGTTTTTTATCAAAGTTGGAAGAAGCCAGTATGTGGATACAGCCATGTAAAACGTTCCAAAATACCATCCCATAAGAAAAGATTTTGAAGGATTCGCTTTTCTCAGTGCAAAAAAAAATGGGATAAGGCCGAACCAGACAAAAATAGATGAAACCATCCCTGGCATGGAGATGGCCATCAAAATTCCTGATGTTGAAAGAAAAATTAATCTTTTTCGAAATCTGATTCCTCGTACTCTTTCTTGCATTTCTGGCAAAATAGAACCTCTGATCCTTTTCTTTTCTTGTAATAGAGAATTTCTCCATCATCAGGACATCTGTAATTTGATGGTTCATACCAGCTTATAAAATCACAGGTTTTCGGATTATTCTCACACACATAAAAAGTGCGTCCCTTTTTGCTCTTTTTTTCTAAAACCTGTCCACCGCATTTAGGACACTTTCCCCTTGCGTATTTTAGAATAGGCCTTGTGTAATCACATTCCGGATATCTACTGCACGAGATAAACTCGCCGTATCTACCAACCCTTTTTACAAGTGGAGCGCCGCATTTTGGACATTTCTCATCAAGTACTTCTGGCTGGGCCATCTCTATATGTACTTTTTGATCGATGGGAATTATCTTCGATCCTGATGGTATACTCATCTTATGAGTTCCGTCTTTCGATTCAAGGTAAGGACCATACCTGCCATACTTAAGGTACATTTTTCCCTGTCCATCAGGGGCATCTATATCACTTTCAACAGAAAGAAAATCATTTTTAAGATTGTTCTGAACTCTTTTTAAATTCTCTTCAAAATCGAGATCAAAAGATTTCAAGACATTTTGCCAGTTAGCTTTATCATTTTCTATGAGATCAAGTTCTTCTTCCATTGAGGCTGTGAATTTCAAATCTACGATTTTAGAAAATTCTTTTGCGAGGAAATCGTTAACGGACATTCCAAGGAAGGTTGGAACAAGAGATTTTTTATCCCGTTCGATATACCTCCTGTCAAGCAATGTTTGTATTATCGTTGCATACGTACTTGGTCTTCCAATGCCTACCGTTTCAAGTTTTTTGACAAGTGTTGCCTCCGTATATCTTGCCGGCGGTGTTGTCATCTTTTCATCCATGAGAAGTTCTTCAATCTTGACCGTCTGTCCAATTTTGACATCAGGAAAATTCTTTGTCTCATCTCTTGTTGGGCTAACAGCCTCAAATCCATCGAAGATCCTTTTTTTGAATTCAACGATAAAGATCGCATGGCCATCTTTGTCCGATAAAGTTAGTGTTCTTCTTTTATAGATAGAATCAGCCATCTGTGACGCCATGAATCTTTTCCATATGAGAGTGTAAAGCGAAAGAAAATCCTTGGAAAGTTTCTCTTTAATCTCTTCTGGAGCCCTTTGGGGATAGGTAGGTCTTACAGCTTCATGAGCATCCTGAGCATTTTGAGCGTTTTTTACGATCTTGGTTTTACCTGCGAAAGTTTTACCGAATTTTTCTTCTATGAATTTTCTGGCTTCAACTTTCGCAACATCAGAAATTCTGTAAGAATCTGTTCTCATATATGTTATAAGTGCAAGAGTTTCGCCATCTACATCAACTCCCTCGTAAAGTTGCTGTGCGATCTTCATGGTTTTAGAAACTGTGAAGTTCAACTCTGAAGAAGCATTCTGCTGGAGCGTACTCGTTTTAAAAGGTAAAGGAGCCTTTACGATCATCTCCTCGTCTTTGACATCTTTAACCACGAATTGAGATCGTGAAACATAATCAAAGGCTTCTTTTGCATCTTTTTCCTTTGCAAAAGGTTTCTTTGAAAGATCGACATCATTAAAAAATTTTAGTTTCGTTTTTTCAGAGAGAATTTCAGCATCTATCTCATAGTATTTTTGCGGTTTAAAAGCTAAAATTTTCTTTTCCTGATCACACAAAATTTTCAACGCCGCAGATTGAACCCTTCCTGCACTAAGCTTTCCCTTAAAAACTCTCCAAAGAATCGGACTTATTCTGTATCCGACTATTCTATCGAGGATCCTCCTTGTAAGCTGGGAATCGACCATTTTGAGATCGACATTTCTTGGACTTTTCACGGATTCTTTTATTACTCTTTCAGTTATTTCATTGAATGTTATCCTGTTTTTGGCCTTCAAAGAAAGGCCAAGAATTTCTGCTAAATGCCACGCTATTGCCTCGCCTTCTCTATCGTTATCAGTAGCAAGAAGCACTTCCTTACCTTTTGAAAGGCTTTTAAGATCTTTAACTATCTTTTCTTTTCCTTTTATTATTTCGAATTCTGGCTCGAATTTATCATTTATCTTTATTCCGAACTTCGATCCAGGAAGATCTCTTAAATGCCCCTGTGAGGAGGAAACCTCGTAGTCCTTTCCAAGGTATTTCTGGATCGTTTTTGCCTTCGCTGGAGATTCGACTATCACTAATTTTTTTGTCATATATAAGACCCTGTCTCAATAGAGACCGGTACCTCCTTCAATCTTCACTGTCATCCCAATTAAGTTTTATCTTTCTTCCGAGATATCTATCGTAATCGCTCCACTCATTTTCCGATCCTTTTTCTCTTAAAGAACTTATCTGGCCCATTTTTGAATCGAGATCATCAGCACTGTGAAGTATCATAGCCTCAACAGTCTTTGGAACGGTTGGAGATCCTAATTCAAGTTCTCCATGATGTGAGAGGATGAGATGCTCAATATGTCGGAGATCTTTTGTTGAAAGGTTCTGAATCTTTTTTGACCATTCTTCAACCATACTAACACCCAGTACTATATGGCCAATGAGTTCACCATCAGTTGTTCTTTCTATTCCGAAGGACTTTATCTCATATTCATCAATTTTACCAAGATCATGAAAAGCAGCTCCTGCTATAAGCACATCTCTATTTATATCCGGATAAAGTTTGGATATCTCATCACACATTTTCATGACTCCGAGTGTATGTTCAAGAAGACCGCCTTTATAAGCGTGATGAACAACTATTGCAGCAGGTGCAACGAGAAAAGATTCGACAAATTTATCATCCTGAAATGGAAGGTCGACAAGATCCCTTATCTCTGCGTTCGATATATTTGAAAGCATGGCCTTGAATTCTGAGTACATCTTTCCAACATCTTTTTTCGTTATCGAAATGAAAAGACCTGGATCATACTCTCCTTCCTTCAAAATCATCAAAGCATCTCTTTCCTTATCAATTGTTATCTGAAGTTTGTCAAAATATACACTAGCACGTCCCCTGATCCTGACGATTGAATTGATCCTTACTTTCGCATCGTTTTCACCAGCGTTGTACCAATCGACGGCGCGAAGCTCTCCAGTTCTGTCCGAAAGTGTCATAAGCAAGAATTTTTTTCCATCCTTCGATTCCTGTAATTTTTTGCTCACGACCTTAAGATCGATATTCACAAACTCGTTCTCAGATATATCAGAAACCATCTTGTGAGATGTGGTACTCCTGATCGAAAGACCAAGTTTTTGAAGATAATCATCATTGAAAAGATCTCCCAATTTCATCAACTCACCGCTTTTCAAATATGGATCCTTGGAACTCTTTTAGATATTCCGCAGACTATTTCATAATTTATTGTACCTGCGATCTCTGCAATCTCTTCAGCTGTGATCCATTCGTTACCGCTGTTACCGATTATAACAACATCATCTCCGATCTTAACATCATCTATTTTTGAAATGTCTACCACGATCTGATCCATGCTTACCCTTCCAAGGATTCTAGCACGTCTTCCATTTATAAGTATATCCCCCTTATTTGAAAGAGAACGTGGAAGGCCGTCGGCGTAACCGAATGGAACTGTTGCAACCTTCATTTCTCCTTTTGCAACGAAGGTATGTCCGTATCCGATTGTCTGTCCGGCATTTATATGTTTAACAAAAGCGACAGTCGAGTGAACGCTCATAATGGGCTTTATGTAATCAATACGTACCTTCGACGATGGCTGAAGACCATAAGCGGCTATTCCGATCCTGCAAAAATTTCCGTATTTTTTGTTTAAAACTGTTGCGCCAGCACTGTTCAATATATGAACATACTTCGGCCTTTTGACCTTAGAAAAAAATGATTCAAAAGTATCCAATTGATTTTTATTCATAACATCGTCAGGATCGTCAGCAGATGAGAGGTGAGTGTAAATTCCTTCTATTACGAACTTTGAATCTCTTTCAATTTCTTTATAAAGTTCAACAGCCTCATTCGACATAAGACCGAGTCTTCCCATACCGGTATCAATGTTCACATGAACTTTTAATCTATCATTTTCTTCAAGAGATTCTGATAGAGCTTTAACCTGTTCTTTAGAGTACAATGTCACCGATATGTCATTTATAATAGCACTTTTTGAAAATTTTGGATCAAAATAATTGAGTACAAGGATGGGAAGCACTACGCCACTTTCTCTGATCTGGATTGCCTCTTCTAAAAATGCCACAATTACAAATCCAATACCATTTGTCTGGCATGCCTTTGCAAGTTTAACAGCACCATGACCATAAGCATCGGCTTTCAAAACAGGAACAACAGGAAGATCAATTTTTTTAGATATCTCAAAAATATTGCGGAGGAATTGTCCAACATTTACCTCCGCATATGTATTTCTACTGTTTATAGGATCAAGCACGCTTAACTTTGCCTGCTTTCAAGCAGCTTGTACAAACCATTAAACGCTCGATCTTCCCATCAGCGTTCACAGTTTTTACAGGCTGAAGATTTGGTTTAAATGTCCTAAGCGTTTTTCTGTGTGAATGGCTTATTCTATGACCGGTTTCCACGCCTTTGCCGCATATATCGCATTTTCTTGACATCTTGATTCTCCTTTCCATTTCATATCTTGGATCGATTCAAAAGGGATTATAACACATAAAAGCATGGATCACAACAAAAAAGGCGAGAATTTCCCGCCCTTTTTATGATCAAATCACTTAACTGATATCGCTCCGGTAGGACAGGAATCTTTTGCGTCTTCGCAACAACCGGAATCGCAATTATCTGCTATTACATGAGCCTTGCCATCATCACCGAGTTTGAAAACATCAGGGCATAGACTCTCACAAACTCCACATCCAATGCACGTATCTTCGTCTACATAAGCTTTCATCGAAGAGCACCTCCAAAAAATTTTGTCAAACATTATTATACCATCTTTTCTACCGATCGGCAATACATACTCACGACTCATATATAGGTATTGAGTTGAAAAGTGAAATATGTTAATATATACTTATCTTTGCTTTATGAATTATTTATTTTTAAATCATCGATTAATATTCAAGTAATTGTTAAATGGTTACTTTTATCAACATTTTATGATTAAGGAGGTAGTGAAGTGAGAAAAAGTTGGATTTTGATGGTATTTGTTATGATCGTCGGAGCAGCCGTTGTTATGGCAGAGGCTGTTGTAAATCCAAACACATTTGTTTATGAAGAAACCGGGCCACTCGTAACACTGGATCCTGCGTGGTGTTATGATACGGTCTCAGATGAAGCCATCATGCAAGTTTACGAAAATCTCATTCAGTATGATGGAACATCTACCGTTAATTTTTTGCCAATGCTCTCAACAAATGTGCCTTCAGTTAAAGACGGAACAATTCTTGACAACGGTACAACTTACGTCTTCCACATCCGCCAGGGCGTCTACTTTCACAATGGAGATCTTTTAACCCCTCAGGATGTCGTTTATTCACTTGAAAGAGCGGTTATCTTTGATCGTGCTGGAGGACCTTCATGGATGCTTGCAGGGCCTCTTCTTCCCATGATTGACGGCCAGTATGTTAGTACGATAGCGCAAGTTGTAGCACAGCAACTCGGGCTGAGTAATCCGATGAATTATACGAGTTTGAGTTCTCTGGGAATTTTTGCTACCGGAACAAAGAATCCTCTGACGGATAAATACAAGCAGGCTCTTGTTAATACATTCAACATACTTGCGAGGGATTTTGAAATCAAAGGTAATGATGTCATAATTCACCTTCCCCAGTCTTATGCTCCATTCATTTACATTCTTGCCGGTCCTGTATCCAACTGGTCGGCGATTCTGGATCAGAAATGGTGTGGAGATAATAATGCATGGGATGGAAGTGCTGATGACTGGTGGTATTACCATAATCCAGTTCAAAGTAAAGATCCATTGTACAGCATAGAAAATGGAACGGGACCTTACATGCTGGAATACTGGACTCCAGGAATAGAAA
The DNA here is from genome assembly GCA_031962125.1 of Mesoaciditogaceae bacterium. Classification (GTDB taxonomy): domain Bacteria; phylum Thermotogota; class Thermotogae; order Mesoaciditogales; family Mesoaciditogaceae; genus JAVRKU01. The sequence continues at coordinate 9,355 of JAVRKU010000010.1, forward strand.
TAGTCCTTCAAAGATTTGATAATTACTGGGCAGGCCCAGCAAAGATTAAATATGCTATTGTGAAGTACGTAAATGAATTCACGACGAGTTTGCTTGATCTTGAAGCTGGACAGGCAGATGCTATAAACGTTCCACTTCAAAATCTTTCAGAAGTTGAAAATGTTCAAAATGTGAAAGTAATTACGGGTCTTCCGACACTTGGCGTTTACGGCATAGCTTTTCAACAAAATATAGCCGCAAATGGAAATTCTTACATAGGTTCCGGCAAATTGGATGGCAATGGAATTCCACCGGACTTTTTCTCGAATCTGGACGTTAGAAAGGCTTTCGAATATTTATTCCCATATAATCAATTCATAAAAGAGGCTCTAAATGGCATGGCACTCCAACCCAACAGTGCTATAATAAATGGACTACTTGGATATGATGCAAATCTGCCGACATACAAACAGGATCTTGCAAAAGCCCAGGAATATTTCAAAAAGGCTTACAATGGCGAATTATGGAATGTTGGATTTAAATTCACAGCTGTCTACGACGTTGGTGATACAACTCATCAACTTGCGCTAGAGACTTTAAGCCAATATGCAAGAAAGATAAATCCAAAGTTCCAGATAAATGTTGTGGGAGAACTTTGGTCTAACTACCTAAGCGATGAAATATCTGAAAAGCTTCCAATGTTCATAGTAATATGGTTTGCCGATTATCCTGATCCCTATGATTTTGTTGATGCATTTTACGCATCAACCGGTGCTTACAGCGGATCTCTTGGACAAAACTTCGTCGATTTCGCCCAGAAAAACATCGATCCACTTGTAAGTCAGCTGATAACGACACTCGTTCCTTCACAAAGAGCACAGATCGCCCAAAAAATAGCACAGATTGATCACGATAACGCTCTTTACATATGGACAGATCAACCTGAAGGATACTGGGTCGAGCGGACATGGGTGAAAGGTTGGTATTATAACGCAGAAATAGCCGAGATGGGACCGTATTTCTACGTTCTTTCAAAGTAAAAAATAACAAAAGAGAGGGTCTTAGGACTCTCTTTTTTATTTATCTATATTTTAAAGACATTTGTCATAAAATTTTTTCGGTATCGATACCGAAAAAGAGTATAATTTTGTTGTACAATTAAAGAGGTGAAAATGTTGAATATATTTGGAGAATTGATTAAAAGTGGAAAATTTGAAAAAACTTTCGGAGATTTTAAATTTGAATATTTTATTTCTGAGGAAAATGAATACAAAATCAGCATAGAGGTGGAAAATTTATCTGCATCTGAAAAATTCCTCAAAAATGTGAAAATTGGTGAAATTGAATCCTCCGATCTTATCTTTGCAAACAATTTTGAATCATGGGGACCATGTGCTTATATAAATCCTAAGAAAACTTTCGAATTTTTGAAAAACACTGGCCTTCCTGCGAACTTTACACTATCACCCGTACCGCATGAATTAAAAAATGGTCTGATTTCTGATTATTTTATGGCAACTGACAGAGAGTTTGCAGGCTTTCTCTCTTCAAAGATCACCCATCCCTATTTTTTGTGGAATGACGGGAAAATAGATGTTAAACTTTACATCGGAAGGATCTTTAATTCCCATGAAAGAATGGTACTTGATCCATTATGGGTAAAGCATACCGATGGAATTGAAGAAACTTTAGAACTTTACGCTCAAAAAGTTTTAAGTTTGAATGGCACAAGACGATCAAAACCACTTTTAGGATGGGCTTCGTGGTACTGTTATTATTTAGATATAAATCAAAAAGCTTTTCTTGAAGAACTTTCAAAGGCACAGGAGAATGGTATAAAGTATGATGTTTTCCAACTCGATGACGGATATGAGATCGATATAGGTGAATGGCTTGAAACAAACGATAAATTTCCTGATGGGCTTAAATTTCTTTCTAAAAAAATAACCGAGGCCGGCATGATCCCTGGCATCTGGACGGCTCCATTCAGTGTATCCGAAAGTTCAAAGATCTTCAAGGAACACATTGATTGGATTGTAAAAGATGAAAATGGTACTCCTCTTGTAGCGTATGAAAACTGGAAGAAAAAAATATACGCTCTCGATCTTACAACTCCTGAGGTACTTGATTGGCTTGAAGAGGTATTTTCAACTTTGAAAAATTACGGGTATGAATTTTTCAAGATAGATTTTCTTTTTGCTGGTATGATACCAGGAAAACGTAATCTCAATTTTACACCTGTCGAAGCCTACAGAATGGGTATGGAAAGAATATCGAAAGTGCTTGGCAATGCCCATATACTTGGGTGCGGTGCCCCTTTACTTCCTTCTATAGGTTTTGTCAATTCGATGAGAATAGGGCCGGATACTTCTTCTGAATGGGGAGAAGATATGGAATCATGGTCTGGAGGAGCAAAGCATGCAATTCGTAATGCATTCACGAGAAATTTTATGAATGCGTGGTGGGTAAATGATCCGGACTGTGCAATGGCAAGATCGACGGATACAAAGTTGACATGGAATGAAAAGTTGATTAACGTTTACTTGCCAGCATTGCTGAATGGTCAATTGATCGAGAGCGATTTTCTCGAAAAATTGTCAAAAGAGGATATTCACTTCTTTCTTGGAGCTATGAATTTTCGTAATGGAGCTTCAAATGTCAGGTTTGTAGATAAAGAAAGATTTGTCGTGATATCTAAAAAAACTATGAATGGAGATGTGATCTCATTTGTAAATCTTTCAAATTCGCTGTGGAATGTTACTCTTTCAGATTACAAAAAATTTCTCGAACCCAAAGAGGAAGAATTCTTCATATCATATCCTTCCATGAAAGAAGAAAAAGAAAAAGTAGATGTCTTGCCGGCATCCATATCCATAATTTTGCATCGTGGACGCAGAATATTAGAACGTGATGATGAAAAGGAAGATGACGGAAGAGATATACATTATTACTGGGGTGATGACAGATGATGGAGTTAAGATATAATCCCATAACGGATGAGTGGATCATAGTTTCTTCAGAAACACAAAAAAGGCCTGTACTGCCTGACAAGGAAGCATGTCCACTGTGCCCGGGTGTACTTGAGATGAAGCACGATTATGATCTGACAGCCTTCGATAACAGATATCCAGCTTTAAAGCTCGATCCTCCTCCAATAATTGAAAACATGAATAATATTTTCAAAAACGCACCGTCGTTTGGAAAATGTGAAGTTATAATGTACACATCGGATCATTACACGGCACTTCCGAGAATGCCAATAAATCAGATTGAAAAACTCATATATGTATGGGAAGATAGAACACGTGATCTCATGAAATACGATAAAATAAAGTACATCTTTCCATTTGAAAACAGAGGTAAGGAAGTTGGGGCATCCCAAATCCATCCACATGGTCAGCTTTATGCCTTCCCTTTCATACCGAAAAGGATCCAGGCCATGATCGATGCAAAGGACAGATACAAAAGTGCAAATGGAAAATGCGTCATATGTGATATTATAAACTTTGAAAGTAAAACACAGGACGTGATTTACGAAAATGAAACTTTCATTGCCATTGTACCGTATTTTGCAAGATTTCCATACGAAGTTCACATCTACTCAAAAAGGCATCTTTCACTTTTCACCCAGATGAGTACGAGGGAAAAATTTGATCTTGCCGTTACTTTAAAAGTTGTAACTTCGAAGTACGATTCAATTTTCGATCATGAATTTCCATATATGATGGAGATCTTCCAGTCTCCAGTAAATCCTATTATGGATGATTTTCATTTTCACATAGAATTTAACCCGCCAAAAAGAGATAAAATAAATGTGAAGTGGATGGCAAGTGTCGAGACCGGAACATGGACTTTCATAAATCCATTAACTCCCTTGGATGCTGCTAGTGCATTAAGGAAGAGTCCTTACACGATCTGAAAATATGAATGAACTGATCGAGGAGATGAGATAAAACCTTGAATTACAAAGTTTTCAAATCGCCAGGGAGGATAAACCTCATAGGTGAACATACTGATTACAACGGAGGATATGTGTTACCTGCAGCAATAGATAGGTACACTTATGTTACGATCGAAGAATCGAATCATTTCGAAGCCACAACCGATGATCTCAAAAGAAGTTTTTCTTTCGATCTGAACGATGAAAAATTGGATGAAAGATGGGCAAATTATGTTAAGGGTGCCGTACTTCATCTTTCGAAACACGTGAAAAAAGCCCTGAAACCTTGCAAAATTGAGATAAAAAGTACCCTCCCGATGGGAGCAGGTCTTTCGAGTTCTGCCTCTCTGATGGTTGGAATAATATACGCTATTGCCAAAACTCAAAGGATAATTTTGAAAAGGGAAGAAATTGCTCTAATAGCGCATGAGGCTGAAAATCAGTTTGTTGGCGTTAATTGTGGAATTATGGATCAGTATGCTGTGTCACTTGGAAAGAAGGATTCATTTATTTTTATAGATGCTTTGAACGGAAATTACCGGTATATATCTGCAAAAGGCTTTCCTAAAATAACAGTTGTAGATTCAACGGTAAAGCATGAATTATCAAATGGAAGTTATAACACGAGAAGGGACGAATGTGCACAGGCCGTTAAAGAAGTCGGATTGCCTTTCAGACAGATGAACATGGAGATTTTAGATTCTCAAAAAGCAGCGCTTGGTGAGACGGTATATATGCGTGCAAGGCATGTCATTGAAGAAAATGAAAGGGTACTAAAAACTATTTCAGCCATAAAAGCACATGACTGGAAAAGTGTCGGTAAGTACTTGAAAGAATCACATGTGAGTTTGAGAGAATTTTTTGAAGTTTCAACTGAAGAGATCGATTTTCTTGTCGATAAGATCAACGGATTGAAAGATGTTTATGGTGCAAGAATGATAGGCGGTGGTTTCGGTGGAAGTATAATCATTCTCTCAGATAAAAATATCGATCAGGATCTGCTCGAAATATCGCGTGAATACATGAAAACATTCAGACTTAATATGAAATATTATCCCGTGAAGATGTCAAGCGGCGTCAGAAAAATATGAAAAATCCGGCAATCTTGCCGGATCCTATATCGTCTTATATCGCTTTGAAGTGCATGATAAAACTCTGAAAATCCCTTTCAATCTGAGGTAAGATTATACCTCTGAAGGTGAGTTCATCTCCACCATACACCGTATCTGTATCTGTCAGCAAATATTGGAGTGACGTATCTATTCCTTTGATTTTCAAGATTCTGGGGAATTCATTGGGCCCGTTCAGTATTCTGTAATAGTAAAGCAAAAATTCTCTTTTATCCTCCGAAGAAATGATCCACGCTGTTTCATTTCCTTTAAATGGATCAAGAAGTCTATGAAATTCACCAAACTGGATAATTTTTCTCATTTCTTTGTAATTTTCGATTGATGCCTTTATGGATGCTTTATCATGCTCGCTTAGTTTTGAAAGATCAAGTTCAAATCCAAAATTTGCTGCCATGGCAACGCTTAACCGCATTTCAATTGGTGTTATCCTTCCGACCTGATGATTAGGAATAGCAGATACGTGACTACCCATCATTATTTGAGGATAAACGATACTTGTACCCCACTGAATCTTAAGCCTTTCAACGGCATCCGTATCATCACTTGCCCATATCTGGGGCATATAGTAAAGCATACCGGGATCGAAACGACCGCCACCCCCTGCGCACCCTTCAAAGAGTATATCAGGGAAACGTCCCGTTATCTCTTCCATGATTTTGTAAAGATTTAAGATATATCTGTGAGCTGTTTCCCTCTGCCTTTCAGGTGGGAGCTTTGCCGAACCTGTTTCTGTCATATTTCTGTTCATATCCCATTTGACATAACTTATATCAGCACTTTTAAGCAGTTTCGTTATGGTATTTATCACATAATTACAGACATCGTCTCTTGAAAGATCGAGGATGAGTTGATTTCTCATCGTATGTCTGGCTCTTCCTGGAACGTGTATGCACCAGTCAGGATGCGCCCTGTAAAGCTCGCTATCCGGAGAGATCATTTCTGGTTCTATCCACAAACCTAATTTCAAACCAAGTTCATTTATTTTTTTTACAAGACCATCGAGACCGTTCGGCAATTTTTCAGTATTGACATACCAGTCTCCGAGTGAAGAATTATCAGAATTTCTCTTTCCGAACCATCCGTCATCTAAAACAAAAAGTTCTATACCTGTTTCCTTTGCTTCTCTGGCTATTTCTAAGAGTTTCTTTTCATCGAAGTTGAAATATGTCGCTTCCCAGTTATTTATAAGCACGGGCCTTTCCGCATCTCTGTACCTTCCACGTGCAAGTCTCGTCCTGTAAAGTTTATGGTATGTATTGGACATTCCATCAAGACCGGTATCTGAATAAACAATAACAGTCTCGGGAGCTTGAAAAGATTCTCCAGATCTTAAAAGCCATGAGAAATCAAATGGATTTATCCCTATTGAAACCCTCGTATTATGATAGAAATCAACTTCTACTTGCGCAAGAAAGTTACCGCTGTAAATGAGATTGAATCCGTAAACGTCTCCGTGCCATTCATCAGATTCATCTGTCATAAGTGCTATGAATGGATTTTGCTGATGACTACTTGCTCCCCTTCTGCTTTCTATCGACTGTATACCGGGTACTATATCTCTTAAAAAAACATGCCTTTCGCGCGCCCATGCACCAGAAAGCTGGAGCATCAAAAAGTTATCCCCTAAAAAATCAATATTTGCACTTAGAACTCTTAGAATTCTGATATCCATATTTCCAATATTTTTGAATTTCACAGATCTTGTAATTGCATTAAAATCCTCAAAAACCGTGTAAAAGAGCGTTACTTCAAGTTTTGCAAGTTCATCATACATGTATATTTCTATGGTCTGCGCCTCGGACATTTTTTCAACGTAAGTGGATGGAAGTCCATCAATTGCAGGTTTACCTGCATATATTTTATGCGCTCTGTACCTGAGATCTGAAATGGTTGATCCATCTTCAAGCTGAATCTGAAATGCGGGGCTTCTAAAGTCTGTGCTTCCGTAAGATGGATATTCCTGTGGTATGAGATCCAGAGAAATATTACTTCCATAAGCTCGCTTGGTTAGCTGCATAAAAGTATCGATATTCAATTTTGCCAATTTTTTTCCAAAATATGCATGACATAGATATCCCATCTGATCAATGTAAAATGAGTACTGTGTGTCTTTTGCTATGAGATCAAATGATCTGTTAATTTCATCAAAGATAATCGGCATATTTATTCTCCATATTTTTGAGGAATTCTACATCCCATCAATGATATAGTACACACCTTGCGAAGTGGTTTTCTCCAACCTTCACCATCTCTGGTATCCTTTCTTTGCATTCGGATTTCGCAAATGGACATCTCGGCTCAAATGGACATCCTTTCGGTAGGTTTATCAGATCCGGTACCTCTCCTGCCACATCTACCTTTTCAGGCTCCAGTCCCGACTCAGGTTTCGGTGCCGCCCTCTTCAAAAGCTGCGTGTATGGATGTTTCGGATCGATTATCACATCATCAGATGGCCCTATCTCCACTATGTATCCAGCATACATTATCGCTATCCTATCAGATATGTAGTGAGCCCCTGCCAGATCATGCGTTATAAACAGATACGATACTTCTTCTTTCTCTTTTAAATCCAACATCTGGTTCATTATGTCAAGCCTTATCGATACATCAAGCATCGATGTAGGCTCATCTGCAAGTATCAACTGCGGTTTCACAGCTACCGCCCTTGCTATCCCCACCCTCTGTCTTTGCCCTCCAGAGAGTTCGTACGGATATTTGTCGTATATCTGCTGGGGTGGCATTAGGCCTGCTTCTTCTAAAAGTTTAAGCACCATCGCTTTTATATCCTGCCCTTTCGCAATTTTGTGTATCTTCAACGGTCTCGAAAGTCCGTATCCAACTGAATGCAATGGATTGAGCGATGAGAATGGATCCTGAAAGATCATCTGAACATGTTTTCTATAACTCAAGAGATCCTTCCATGCCATGTGTTTTGGTATTTCTTTTCCATTTAAAATTATCTCCCCTGACGTCTGTTCATATAATCTCACTATGACCCTTGCCACTGTAGTTTTACCGCTTCCAGATTCTCCAACAAGTCCTAAAACTTCATTTTTCCTTATCTCAAGATCTATATCATTTATCGCATGAACTATCTTTGTTCTCCCGAGAGAGCCTATTCTGAATTCTTTAACGACCTTCTTCAATTCTACAACTTTTGTCATGTTTCCCTGCGTTGTCGCTTCCATTTCATCACTTCCCATCGTAGAGGTGACACGCTACCATGTGCCCATCTTCTATCTCCACAAGTTTTGGATTGATGATATCACATACGCCTTCTATTCTCTTATCGCATCTCGGGTAGAACGGACATCCCTTTATCTCTTTTGAAAGATCCGGTGGCCTTCCAGCTATACCGTGAAGTCTCTGCCTTTTACCAACAAGCGATGGAAAAGCATGCATCAGCCCGTACGTGTACGGATGCAATGGCTTTGCGTATAATTTTTCGGATGGCGCCTTCTCTATTATCTGGCCAGCATACATTGTCAATATCGTGTCCGATATCTCGACAAGCAATGAGAGATCATGCGTTATGAAGATTATCGCAAATCCAAATTTCCTTCTGAGTTCATCTATCTCCTGCAAAATTCTCCTTTGAACTACCACATCCAGTGCCGTTGTCGGTTCATCCATGATTATCAGCTTTGGATTTAAAGCTAATGCCATCGCTATGACCACTCTCTGCTTCATCCCTCCTGACAGCTGGTGCGGATATGCATCCAAGTATTTCTCAGAGACGTTGATAAGCCTTAACAATTCTTTTGCCCTCTTATCAAGTTCATCCGGACTCATGTGCACATGATATCTTATGGCATTATATATCTGCGTCCTTACTTTCATAACAGGATTTAAAACGTTCATCGAGGCCTGAAAGACCATCGAGAATTCCTTCCATCTCATCTTCCTTATCTCTTCTTCTTCCAATTTTATAAGATCTTTTCCATCAAACTCTATCGTCCCAGAGAAAATCTTTCCCGGAGGCATGAGCAATCTTATTATCCCAAATGCCAGTGTCGATTTCCCGCATCCTGACTCTCCGGCTACTCCCAAAAATTCTCCCTGCTTCAAATCAAACGAAACATCCCTCACAGCCCATGTCTTAAAAGTTTTGAATTCGTATCCCGCATTGAAATCTTTCACCTTCAGCAATGTGTTGTTTCCCATCTCTACCGCTTCCTCAATCTTGGATTCGTTATCTCATCTACCGCAAAGTTCATTAAAGCAAAGGACATTCCAAGTAAAGCTATCAGTAAGCCCGGCACGGCCGCCCATTCCCACAGTCCAAAGAGTAATGCCTGGTTATTCTGTGCCCAGTAAAGGATCGTTCCCCATGACACGGCGCTCGAATTTCCAAGACCCAGAAATTCAAGACCGGCTTCGCTTAAAACAGCATAAACTGATGCGCCAAAGAAATTTGCGACTATTAGACTCATCATATTCGGGAAGATATCAGAAAAAATTATATGTGATGATTTCTCACCAACAACAACAGAAGCTTTAACATAATCCCTGTCCTTGAGCGTGAGCACCTGGGATCTAAGTGTCCTCGCACCCCAAGCCCATCCAGTTATGGATATGACGAAGATTATCGTCCACATCCCCTTCACAACTATGAATGCAGAAATTATAATTATCAAAGGCAGGCCTGGTATTACGAGAAAGATGTTAGTTATAGTCATGAGTATGTCATCTGTTAAACCGCCTACATATCCAGATGTAAGGCCTACTATGACAGAAAGCGTTGTCGCTATTGCTCCGGTTATTATCCCGACCATCAAAGACATCCTTGATCCCCATATGACCTGAGAGAATATATCCTGTCCAACAGCCGTCGTCCCGAGTAGATGTTTTATACTCGGCCCTTCCAGCGCTGTAAAACCCATGTATGTTGGTGAATATGGTGCTATGTACGGCGCAAAAATGGCCATAGCTATGAACATTAAAAATATGATCACTCCTACCGCAGATTTTCTGTTGCTGAAAAATAATTTTACGTAATTCATCTCATTCACCACCAGATCTCGCTCGAGGATCGAGAAAGACGTATACTATATCCGCTATGAAATTTGCAACTAACACTGCTATCGTTATGAACAGAAAAATAGCCTGCATAAGAGGATAGTCTATGTTCAAAACGGCCTGATAAAGCAAATATCCAACCCCGGGGTACGAAAAAATTATCTCTGTCAAAAGCACACCGCTTATTACAAATCCTATTGCCATAGCAAAACCGGTGAAACTTGGTAAAATAGCATTTCGCGCGGCGTACTGATATTCGACTGTTTTATCTGGCAGACCCTGTGCGAATGCAAATGTTATGTAATCGTCAGATAGCACACTTATCATATTATTACGCATCGTGAGCATCCAACCACCAAGGGCTGTTACAACAATAGTTAAACCTGGCAAAAATGCATGATAGAGGATAGAACCTATAAGAGGCAATCCTGCAAGATTTGATGAAGATGAATATGCACCTCCGAGGGGAAACCATCCAAGTATGAATGCGAATATATACTCAACAACGAGAGCAAACCAAAAATATGGCATGGCGTTAAGAAAGAAAGAAAGAGGAACAATAACTCCACTTGATACGGAAGTTCTCCTCCACGATGCTCCAATACCTATAAGGGTACCGAACGTGAATGCTAAAACAGTCGATATGCCTGCAAGACCGAGTGTCCATGGAATGGCCTGAAAGAGTACCTTTGCGACTGTTGTGGGATAGAAGCTGACAGAGATTCCAAAGTTTCCGGTGAGCATTCTGCCAAGGTAATCGATGTACTGGAAGAAGATATTTTGCTTGGTGTTTATTCCGAAAGCAATCTCAAGAGCATTGATAGCCTGTGGATTGAGTCTGCCCTGAAATTTGGCTATCATGACTTCTGCAGGATTACCCGGCATAAGTCTTGGCAAAATGAAGTTTATTGTCACGGCAGCCCATGCGGTTATTAAAAAGAAAATGATACGTTTGATGATGTACTTCATTCGGCGCCTCCATTTTAAAAGGGGAAAGAGATTTTCCCCTGACTGTCAACAAAGTCCCTATCAGCATTATTTTTTTAATGATAACATTTTTTATTTCAATTAAGAATATCATTTTTCAGGCATTTTCGGCGATTACCGACAAAAATAGAGCAAAATTGATAAATAAATCCATTTTACTTTTGTTTTCTCCAAATTGCTTGATTTAAAAAGTTATTACTTCAATTTACTAATCACATCTTAGTGAAATACCCTTCCGTCTATGCGGAAGGGTATTGACTCAATTACTCTGTTTTGAAATGTTTCACACTTTCATCAAGATTCTGTGCTGTTGCCGCAAGCTCTTCTGCAGTATTTGCAATGTTTGTTATGGCATTTCCACTCTCGGACATACTTTCGGATACGGAATCAAGTGTTTCGACCATCTCTTCAAAGATTTTAGATCGTTCCTGAGCATCGGCACTTACTTCAGCCATCTCTATTTCGTTAGACTTTATAACATCCGCTATATTCTGGACATTTTGCTTTATCTTTCCAAAAGTTTCGGTCATACTTGCAACTATTTCAACAACCGTGTTAGTACCCTTTGAAAGATCTGCTATTGATGTTGCCCCCGATTCTATCTCTGAAGCTGTTTTTTGAACTTCGTCCTGAAGCATTTTTATTTCATTTCTTATCTCTTCTGCTGCTTTGTTAGACTCTTCAGCCAAATTTCTTATCTCAGATGCGACGACGGCAAATCCCTTCCCCGCTTCGCCTGCACGGGCCGCTTCTATTGCAGCGTTCAAGGCAAGAAGATTTGTCTGTTCTGCTATTGTCTCTATCGTTTCTATGAATTTAGATATTGAAGCATATGATTCTTTAAGATCCTCGACAGATTTTGCGCCTTTGAGTACCGATTCCTTTGTTTTAGATAATCCCGAAACAAGCAATTCAACTTCTTTTTTTGTTTTATCGGCCATCTTCATTGAATTGCCAGAATTTTCTTTGATCGATTGGGCATCTTGAGATGTCCGTTTTTCAGATTCTTCAAGTTTTGTAAATCTACTGACCATCTCTTTTAATTCATTGACAGAAGATTTCGTTGAATTTTTCATCTTGTCAAGATTTGCACTAACTTCTTCAACCGTGGCAGAATTTTCTTCTATTGCCGCACTCAAATTCTGGGATCCACCATTAACATCTTCAGCCGATTGTCTCACATGCGATATGATCTCCCTTAAAGAACCAATCATATCGGAGAAAGCATTCTGAAGTGTCCCAAATTCATCCCTTCTTTTCACCTTCTCAAGTTTTACGGTCAAATCTCCCTTGCTTATCTTTCCTGCAGCATCTTCAAGTTTCTTCAACACAACGGTGAAATTCAAGATAAGGAAGATGCCGAAGATTACTATTCCAATACCAGAAACTATAACAATGATAACCGCTATGAGTATCAAGGAATTGAATAAATTAGAAACAAATTTAGACGAATCCTGAACCTTTAATATAGAATCCTGAACACTTGAATTTGCGTTGTTGAAGAGAGTCGATATATTCGAATTTATTGAATCGAAATACTGCTTGGCGCTGCCCGTCAGCAAATTCGAGATCAAAATTCTCTGTGATGATATCTGTTGATTGTATCCATTAACGACCGTTGATATAGATTGAACGTTGAAATTTTCATTTTGAAGTTCTATGACGAGATCTCCAAATTTACCGGCAAGATCATAATACATGTTAAGCAGGAGATTGCCGTAAACTAAACCAACAGGGTTCAACGTACCCATGCTCATATCAAGTTTGAATGTTTTCATATACGTTTGTATCATTGTAAGTTGAGAATTTATATCATCCTGAGAGGTTGAAAGACGTATGTTACGTACCGCAAGTTCCATTGATGCTATGGATTCTTTTGCCTGGGATGTGCCAATCAAAATGGCAAGATTGTTTAGAAGATATTCTACATCAGTGATGCTTAATTGAGTTATCGGAAATTTTTGAACTTGAGATGCAAGCTGGCTTTGCACAATTTGCGCCTGTGTTGCCGGAAGTGTGTAAAGATTATTTGCACTTGCGGATATCGTTGTAAAACTCGATTCTATTGTATCGCAAATGGATTGATGAAAATTCATTATCAATGTCATCTTGCTCTGTGCATTTGTGTAATTATTTTGAGCTTTCGCAAGGTTATTTTGATTCGTATTCAAGGAATTTTGATACTTTATAAGAATGCCTGTCTGAACAAGTGCAATATCACCTATATTTTTCAATTTTCTAAGATCTGATGTGATCTGTGAAGCTTCCGTCGAAGGAGGGAGTTTAGTGGTTATTGAAAGTCCATTGGCTATATCAGAATCAAAAATCTTCGTTTGATCGTTCAATGTAGAAGTTGACGCACTGAAAGCACCAAGATTAAGATCCGAGAGTGCTTTTGTCGCAGTGAACCTTAGATTAGCAAGTTGAATCGTTGAATTGTATGTTTCCTGAACTTTATTAACTGATTCGTTGGTTTTCGAAAGAGCACTTTTTACACCAAAACTTTCTACGTACACAACAGAAGCTATTAAAGCAAGAACCGCCACCATGACAATGGCAAAAAATATTATCTTCGTTCCTACTTTCATAAGTTCACCATCCCTCATCAGTAAAAATATCAAAAATAGCATTTCAAATTTCTTACACAATTATAGTATATCCCACCAATCAAATTTTAGACAAGACAAAATTTTATTTCTTTCATTTTAACAACCATTACATATTTTAGCACGTGGCTTGTGATCGTTGACCTATGAAAGGGACACAGCTCATTCCTACGCCCTGAATTTTAGTGTTCACACAACGAATGAATTAAAAAAAGCCCGAATAAACCCGGGCTTTCCGATTATTTACTCTCAGAAAATCAAACTAACTTAACGTTCGATGCCTGTTTGCCTTTTGGGCCTTCTGTTACATCAAAAACAACGGCCTGATTTTCTTTAAGGCTCTTGTAACCATTCATCTCAACTGCCGAATAGTGAACAAAAATGTCATTGCCATCTTCCATCGTTATGAAACCGTAACCTTTCTTGGCATCGAACCACTTAACAGTACCTTTCATCTGTTGTTACCTCCTAAAGAATCCTAAAAATTTGGTTCTTCCCGAACCACAAAATAATTATACCACTAAAAAAATCAAAATGCAATGTGGTATGCACATATCAACCTGCCTTTACTATTTCGTATGATATAATTTACGAGAGGTGATGTTATGCCACAGGCAGAAGGAAAGATTTTTCAATTTACAGATGAAAATGCGATCGACTTAAATCTACTTGAGACTATAGATTTTAACAATGAAGATGGTGAAATTATCAAGTGTGAAACAGATGAATTTTCTGCCGTATGTCCGTTCTCGGGTTTACCGGATATCGGCCGTGTAAATATAGAATATATTCCAGATAAAAAGATAATCGAACTTAAATCATTGAAATACTATTTTATATCTTTCAGGAATGTCGGCATTTATCAAGAAAAAGCTACCCAGAGAATCTTCGATGATCTTTTCAGCATTCTGAAGCCTAGATGGATGAAGATAACTGTCATATACAACACGAGGGGTGGTATAGACACTACCACAGTAATAGAAAAAGGAGAGAAATAGATTTGACAGATTCAAGAATAACGCCTCTTTACGTCGGACTTACGGCCGCCTTTGTCACATGTCTTATCATAGCAAATGTAACTGCCGGAAGGCTTGTTAATTTCTGGGGAGTTGTACTTCCGGGTGCAGTGCTTATTTTTCCGATCTCTTACATCTTCGGAGATGTTTTAACTGAAGTTTATGGTTTCAAAAGATCAAGACTTGTAATATGGCTTGGACTTGGCGCAAATATTTTCATGGCTCTTTTCTTTTTGCTTGTGAACGTCCTGCCGGCTCCTGTCTGGTGGCAAGGTGAGGCAAAGTCTTACAGCCTTGTTTTAGGGCTTGCTCCACGTGCCGTTTTAGCCTCAATAATTGCCTATTTCGTGGGAGAATACCTCAATTCTGTTGTTATGAGTAAGATGAAGATCCTCACAAAGGGCAAACTGTTGTGGACACGCACGATAGGATCGACAATCGCCGGTGAGGGAGTTGATACTTTGATATTTATAACTGGCGCTTTCGCAGGACTTATGAATTTGAATAATCTTCTCTTTTTGATCTTAGCCCAGTACCTTTTCAAGGTTGTATATGAAATAGCGGCTACCCCTCTTACATATTTGATCGTTTTTAGGATCAAAAAGATCGAACAAATAGATACATATGATTACGGTGAAAAATACAATCCTCTCATATCAAAGGGAAGCATGTGAATGATAATAGATGAACAATTGTTAACGACCTTTTATTTATGCCACAGAAAGGCATGTCTTCTCAAAGAAGAAATAGCAAAATCAGATCGCCTGGGTATAACGTTTGAGGCAGATTTTATGGGTTCACATCTTGTCACAAAAGCGGATGAGATACTGAAGAAAAAAGATGGACAATCGATCGCCATACTCAACAGACCTTCTAAAAAGATCAGAGAACGGCATATAATTGAGGCCGCTTTTTTATCTTTTATTCTTGATCTTAATGAGAATCCGATGGACGTTTATGTTCGAATATTAAACGATGAAAAAAAGATAAATCCAAGATCAGATCTCATTTCATCAATGATAAGAAATCTTTCAGAAATTATCAAATACCCTGTTATTCCAGATCCAACTTTTTCTTATGCCTGTAAAGACTGTCCTTTTTACAAAGAATGTATTGATATAGCCACCAAGTCCGGAGATATATCGCTTATCAACGGCGTTGGCAGGAAAAGAAGAGAAGCTCTCAGAAAGGCCGGCTTTTCTGATTTAAAAGATCTTTCATCAGCCGATCCAAAACTGATATCAATCTATGCTGATATCAATTTAAAAGAAGCCACAAAAATGATAAAACAGGCACAGGCCATATTGAAATATCAACCAATACTCATAGAAAGGCCTTTGTTACCAGCTTCAAATGGTGGATACTTTTTTGATGTTGAAAAGAGCGATGGTGATCTTTATCTTCTTGGAGTTATACACAAAGGAATTTATCACCATTTTCTCCTCGATGAAGATGAATGGAAAGAACCCTGGAAAGAATTTCTCAAATTTATCTTTGAACATCCTCAGGAATCAGTGTATCATTATGACAGATTTGACAGAGAAGTTATAAAGAAATTCGGTTACCTTTCAAACATGGATAATAAAGCACTTAAGATTCTCACAAACAGGTTTGTGGATCTCTATTCTATTGTGACAGAATCTTTTGCACTGCCAATAAGATTTTATTCGCTAAAGGAAGTCGCAGGTATTTTTGGTTTTGAATGGCGTGAAAAAGATTTCAGAGGATACGAAGCGATGATGACTTTGAGTGAATGGAAAAGATCCAGAGAGCAATCATTGATGGACCAGATACTTATGTATAATGAAGATGATTGCAGGGCTTTGCAGGTACTTAGAAATGGTATAAAAGAAAACTTCAAAAGATAAAATTTTGGGCACCAAAGATGTAAATTCTTTCTATTTTATAATACTACTTTATCTTAAGGAGGAGGAAGTTTCATGATTAACAACGGAGATGTGTCATTCGTTTTAATGAGTGCGGCGCTTGTTTTCATAATGACACCTGGTCTTGCTTTTTTTTACGGTGGTATGGTCCGCCGAACGAGCGTTCTGACGATCATACTTCAGAGCTTTGCTTCCATGGGCATCGTCACTACCTTATGGTTTCTTTTCGGCTTCAGCCTTGCCTTTGGAACAGATTTTCACGGTATCATAGGCGGTTTCAATTACGTTTTCTTACAGAATGTCTTCATGGGTGGAGCAAATCCGAATTACGGCGGTACTATTCCGCTTTACGCTTACTTCGCATTTCAGGAAATGTTTGCCGTCATAACACCTGCACTTATAACTGGAGCTTTCGCTGACAGGGTGAAATTCAAAAGTTACATGTTCTTCCTGATACTCTGGAGTACTCTCGTTTACATACCGGTAACTCACTGGGTATGGGGTGGAGGTTTCCTCCAGCAGATTGGTTTTGTCGATTTTGCAGGAGGTGCCGTTGTTCATGCGACTGCCGGTATGGCTGCTCTTGCATCTATATTTGTCGTTGGAAGTAGAAAATTCAAATCGGATGAGCCTCATAACATAACGTATGTTGCCCTTGGAACGGGATTACTCTGGTTTGGATGGTTTGGATTCAATGCGGGGAGTGCTTTACATGCAAATGCGCTTGCAGCCAATGCGTTTGTAAATACCGATATATCTGCATCTGTTGCACTCGTCACATGGCTCATATTTTCATGGAGCATCAGAAAAAGGCCATCGATAATGGGTGCTCTCACAGGATCTGTAGCAGGACTTGCTGCTATCACTCCTGCAGCCGGGTATGTTCATCCATGGTCTGCTGCACTTATAGGTATCACTGCCTCTCTGGCATGCTATGCTGCTGTTGAATTTAGAAAGAAAGCAAAATGGGATGATGCGCTCGATGTCTGGGGAGTACATGGTGTCGGTGGGATTCTCGGTATTATTCTCACGGGAATTTTTGCAGAGAGTGCTGTAAATAAAGTTTCCGGCCTTATTCAAGGTAATGTTCATCAATTTTTGATAGAACTTCTTGGCGTTGGAATAGTAGCCGCTTACAGTTTTGTGTTAAGTTACCTACTTTTAAAACTTGTGAATGTTTTTATGCCGGTTCGAGTTGAGGAAAACGAGGAAAAACAGGGACTTGATGTTGAACTTGGTGAAGAAGCTTATAGATTGTAAGAAACCCTACGAAGATGTAAAACTCTTCTTCTTCGGTCCAAGTGAGAAAGTTGTTACAGAAGATAAAGAGATCAAAGATGCGATTTCGAATATCATCAAATTGGGTGTCAACCCGTATGCATGTGTAAATGTTGCGAATGCAATGGGTGTAACTTTAAAGTTGAAAGAGGCCGGTTTCAATGTTCTCGGTATAGGAAAAGGGATAGCTGACTCAGTGAATGCCGGATATGTTCCAATCGTTTTTTAAATTTTAATTTAAAAAATAGTGTTAGGTTTACCGAACTCCGGTCAGAAAGACGGAGTTTCTTCTTTCCATGGTTACAGTTAATAGTAAAATTCGAAAGTAGTGTAAAATATGATCATTATAGGAGGATGATCAAATGCAAAACGTAGAAAAATTTACATTGGGCGAAGAAATAGCAAATGCTGTAACACACGGAATAGGGGCTCTACTTGCGATATCAGCACTTGTTTTGCTTGTAGTCTTTTCAAGCTTTCATGGCAATCCATGGTACATCGTCAGTTTAACAATATATGGAGTTTCGCTTGTCATACTTTACACGATGTCAACATTATATCACAGTTTTAGACCGGGGATAACTAAAAATATTTTCGAGATATTCGATCATTCTTCGATATATATTTTGATAGCCGGCACTTATACACCATTTGAACTTACGATACTCAGAGGCCCGCTCGGCTGGACTTTCTTTGGTATCACATGGGGAATGGCAACTGCAGGCATCCTCTTCAAAGTATTTTTTGTCAAAAAGTTTGTCGTAATCTCGACTATAATGTACATAATCATGGGATGGCTTGTTATCTTCATCATAAGACCAATTATCGAAGTACTGCCTGCAAACGGAATTCTTTTTCTTGTGATAGGTGGAGTTCTGTACACTGCCGGAACTATTTTCTATGTGAATAAAAAAATGAAGTTTCATCATATGCTCTGGCATTTTTTCGTGCTTGGAGGCAGCATATTTCACTTTCTGACAATTTTTATTTATCTTTTGCCGCTTTCTGAACACTGAAAAGCTGTAAACTACCCCGCCATATATACTAAAGGGCTTTTCGCATTGTGCATTTGTATTGCGTAACGCTTCTGTGTTAAAATAACTTCGAAGAACGAACAGCAGTTTTTACGTGCGGCCATAGCTCAGTTGGTAGAGCATCAGCTTCCCAAGCTGAGGGTCGCGGGTTCAAGTCCCGTTGGCCGCTCCATTAGGAGGTTTTCATTTTGAATACGATCGAAATTATTAAAAAGAGGAGAAGTGTTAGAAAGTACCGAAACGATCCCATTCCCAGAGATGTCCTTGAAGACATAATTGATTGTGCAAGGCTCGCACCGAGCGGAAACAATTCTCAGCCATGGGAATTTTTGGTTGTAACAGAAAGAAATGATCTTGAATTTTTGTCAAAAGAGACAACCTATGGAAAGTTTATAAGAGATGCAGGCGCATGTGTTGTCGTTTTTTGTGAAAAAGATAACAGGCATCACCTTGAAGATGGTGCTGCGGCAACAGAAAATATCATCCTTGCAGCGACAGATTATGGCATTGGAACATGCTGGGTAGCTGGCTATAACAGAATATATGAGGCAAACATAAAAAAACATTTTACCGTCCCTGAAAATTTGAGAATGATCTCCATCGTCCCTCTGGGTTACATTGCTGAAGAGCCAAGAATGCCATCGAAGAAGGGACTTGAAAAAGTCTTACACTGGGGAAGATTTTGAAAGTGAAGATATTACGAAGATAATATCATGTCTTTTTCCTATTGCAAGATTGAAAACTATATCATTTTTCTTCAAAAGTTTGAAAAACGAATCATCAAATGGCACAACGATGGTAGGTGAAATTTCATTCAATATCTTATAAACAGATTCAACTGCTCTAGTTCTTTGAACATCTGCAATCTGATCTTTTGTTATTATAAATCTCATTTTAACACCTCCGAAGCCAAAATAACATATTTTCGATTTTCATTTCAAGATGCTTTTGACAGAAGGTCAATTATTTCATGGTATAATTTAATAGCAAACCTTTCAAGGGAGGGCTGAAGTGGACATACAGGATTTTGTCAGCAAGTTGGTTGTGAAGAATGACACGAAGATAATTCTCTTCGTTATGGATGGCCTTGGCGGAGCTCCAGAGCTTGGTGGTATGACAGAACTTGAGGCGGCAAATACGCCGAATTTAGATATGCTTGCGAAAGCATCGGATCTTGGATTGAGTGTACCTGTTATTCCAGGAATTACACCTGGAAGTGGCCCTGGCCATCTTGGAATTTTTGGCTATGATCCGGTTAAGTATCAGATAGGAAGAGGTATATTAGAGGCGCTTGGTATAGGACTTGAGGTTTCCGAAAAGGATGTAGTTGCACGTGGAAACTTTGCAACTTTTAACGGTGAAATTGTGACGGACAGGAGAGCTGGTAGACCTTCAACAGAAGAAAATGTGAAGGCATGCCAGATCATAAATTCAAAGATCAAAGAGATAAATGGAGTTAAAGTTCAGGCTTTCCCGGGAGTCGAGCATAGGTTCGTTCTTAAACTGACAGGTGAAAGTCTCGACGATGAGATTACAGATGCAGATCCTCAAAAAGATAATGAACCAATGCTTTATGCAAAAGCTTTGAATGATAAATCAGAAAAGACAGCAAAGATAGTTAACGAATTCATAAAACAGGTTAGTGTAACTTTGAAAGAAAATAAAAAGATCTCGGGATGTCTTTTAAGAGGATTTTCCAAACATCCTGCTCTGCCAAAATTTCCAGATATCTATAAGTTAAGAAGCGCTGCAATCGCAACCTATCCAATGTACAAAGGACTTGCAAGACTTGTCGGAATGAATGTGTTAGATGTTCCTCACGTTGATGATGAGGAAGAGAGTTTACGATCAGAGATAAAAATTTTAAAAGACAATTACGATAAGTATGATTTTTTCTACTTTCATGTCAAACATACCGATTCATACGGAGAAGATGGCAACTTCCTTGCAAAGGTCGATGTTGTAGAGATCGTCGATAAAGCGGTTCCACAAATAATGTCTTTGAAACCAGACGTCTTAGCAGTGACAGGAGATCATTCGACTCCATCTCTTATTATGGGACACAGCTGGCATCCGGTGCCATTTCTCATTCATTCTAAATATTCACGCTACGGTCTTTCAGATCGATTCAATGAGAAGGAGTGCGCAAGAGGAAGTCTTGGAACTTTTGAGGCAAGAAATATAATGACGCTTCTTCTTGCCAATGCAATGAGACTTGAAAAGTACGGGGCCTAAATTTAAATTTTGGGGTGAAGTCAAATGAAAAAAGTGTTTTTTATTTCAGTGCTAATCATGACAATATGGGGAATTGTCATGGTAGCCCAGGTTCAAAGGGTGCCACCCGAAGTTGAAGCACTGGCTTCCGTAAAGCTCATAGAAATCCAACCAAATGATGTCATCATTGCATCCATGAATAAGGCAAATGGAAGTGAGTACAAAAAGGGAGATAGCATATTTTTCATCGTCAAAATAAAAAAGTCGGGTTATCTTTACATAATAGACATGCCACAATATGGTGGTATAACTCAGCTTTTCCCTAATTACTACCAGCAAAATAATTTTTTCTCTCCAGGTACATACAAAATTTCATCAACTTCTGATTACAAATTCACCGTTTCAGGTACACGATCAGGTGTAGAATTCGTTCAATTCATACTTTCCTCCAAACCCGTAGATTTTCTTCAAAACACTAAAATTTCAAAACAATTGCCATTTGCTCAAATAGGTGAAAATGGTAAAGATGCTTTCAACGCTTTCAAAGAGAATCTTGTAAAATCAATAGTGATAGTTCCACAAAAATGGACGGCATGGACTTACTTTTATTTCAATGCAGGAGCGATTACAACTTTGAATGTTCAGAGTATTCCATCTGGGGCAAATGTGAATGTCGATAGCACGATGAACGGTATTACTCCAGCCATCTTTCAGGTTTCGGCAGGATATCACATGGTAACTCTATCCATGAATGAATATCAAACCTGGAGTGGCAATGTATATGTCGACATCGGTGAAAATAAATCGATAAATATACCTTTAGTTCCTATTCAGCAGAATCTTACGGGTACTCTCGATATAAATGTTTCACCTTTAAATGCAACGATTTATGTGGATAATCAGATCATTGGTACAGGCAATCAGGTCCTGACTTTAAGTGCTGGTTACCACTCTTTATTGATTGAGGCCGATAATTATCAAAGCTATTACAATTATTCAGTGCTGATAAATCCTAACCAGACGACGCAGCTTGATGTGAATCTCATTCCACTTACAGGTAATCTTTATGTGTATTCACAGCCTTACGTTCAGATATACCTAGATGGAGTTTACGCAGGAGATACCGGATATGCTGGATATGCCTACATAACAGGCATTCCTGCCGGGTACCACAGAATTAGATTTTCAAAGGAGTGGTACGTATCTCAGCGGATGAATTACAACGTAAATCCGGGAGATAATTACCTTTCCATAAGCCTATCAATGGCTGGCATGCTCAAAGTTAATTCAAACATCTACCCTCTTGACGTGAAAATCGATGGACAGAATTATGGACAGATCGATAATGCTGATAAGGGAATCTTTGTCCCAGCCGGTACCTATGAAGTTGAACTGTCAAATCCTCAATATTTGCCTTACAAAACTCAACTGAATTTTTCATTTCAGCACACCACGACAGCAGATATTTCTTTACAGCTAAAACCTCTCGAGATATCTCTGAGGGCTTCACCCAATCCTTTCAGTCCTAATGGAGACTGGTTCGAAGATAATACAGATTTTTACGTAAATCTTAGCAGATCCGGTTACGTTCAGATAAGCGTTTACGCTTCCAACGATAGTCTGATATGGTACAGAAATTACAACGCACCTTACGGAGTTTCAAGTGTTACATGGGATGGAAATTCTATTGATGGCCGGCCAATGCCGAATGGTATTTACAAAGTCGTGACAGCCGTTCAAAGTTATGGTCAGAGTGCATCTGCACAGACAAATGTAGTGATAGATAAAAGTCATTACACGTACCTTAAGGAGATAATCATAGTCGGCGGAATTCTACTTATGATTGGACTTGCATTTTTGATCTTCAAATAGAAAAGGAGATGTTTTAAATGAAGTACGACGTAATAGCAGTTGGAGGCGGAGCGGCCGGAATTGGAGTGGTAGCTACGATACTTGCAACTTACCCAAAGAAAAAGGTATTAATGATCAAGAAAGAAAAAGATACTCTCGTTCCTTGTGGTATTCCTTACACAATAAGCACTCTAAGTTCGGTTGAAAGCGATATCATGTCAACAAAGGGCATTGAAACTGGTGGTGCTCAGGTAATGATCGATAAGGTAAACAAGATCGATCCGAAGGAGAAAAAAGTTTTTACCGGATCTGGCAAAGATTTTGAATATGACAAGCTTGTAATAGCGACGGGATCTAATCCAATAATTCCAAAATTGTCAGGTATCGATCTCAAAGGTATCTTTACCGTTCCTAAGGATATCAACGAGATAAAGAATTTAAAAGAATTTCTTAAAAGTGCACAAAAGATAGTCGTTGTCGGAGCTGGATTTATAGGCATGGAAGTAAGCGATGAAATACGTAAACTTGGAAAATCTGTGACGATCGTGGAGGCTCTTGACAGGGTTTTACCAGTTGCATTCGATCCAGAATTCTCCGAAGAAGCAAGAAAGATACTTGACAAAAATGGAATTAAAGTCAAAACATCAAGTAGAGTAAAAGAGATAATTGGAAATGGAAAAGTAGAAGGTGTCTTGCTTGAATCAGGTGAAAAAATAGAAGCAGATGTAGTTATCCTTTCGATCGGATACAGGCCGGAAGTAACACTTGCAAAGGAGGCCGGTCTTTCTTTAGGGATAACCGGTGGTATATGGACTGACGAATACATGAGAACGAGTATAAATGATATCTTTGCGATAGGTGATTGTGCCGAACACAAAGATTTTTTCACAAGACGTGCAAACAAACTCATGCTGGCTTCTACGGCTGCTTTCGATGCCCGTATTGCTGGAGCTAATCTTTTCGATCTCAGGCTTATCCGTCAGGTTAAAGGTGATCTTGGCATTTTCTCAACATCTGTTGGTGGGACCATTTTTGCTGCGGCAGGTATAGATGAGACAGATACAAAGTTGAATGGATTCGATATTGAAATAGGCCTGGCAACTTCGTCTGATAGGCATCCAGGAACGATACCGGACGCAAGCAATGTAAGAATCAAATTGATCTTCTCGAAAAGTAGTGGAGTCCTGATCGGTGCCCAGCTTATGGGAGGAAAGACGGTTGGTGAAATGATCAACGTTGTGGGAATAGCGATACAGTCCGGGATGTCCATAATCGATCTCGTGGCATTACAGGTAGGAACACATCCACTCGTGACAGCATCACCTGTTGTCTATCCGATGATCTCGGCTGCGCTTAACGCGTACGCAAAGCTCAACTGTTCAAATTTCTGACATGAAGGCTATAATTCTGTGTGCAGGAAAAGGAACAAGGTTGAGACCGCTCACCTTTACGAGCGCAAAGCAACTTATTCCTGTGGCTAACAAACCTGTTATTCTTTACAGCATAGAAAAGATAAAAGAGGTTGGAATAAGCGATATTGGTATGATAGTCAACATTGAAAACATTTCTGCATTTCAGGAAGCTCTCGGAGATGGATCTGATTTTGGTGTGAAACTTTCTTACATAGTCCAATCTGATCCTAAAGGTCTTGCACATGCCGTAGGAACGGCTAAAGAATTTTTGAATGGAGATTCGTTTCTCATGTATCTTGGCGACAATCTTATTCAGGAAGATCTCTCAAAATTTGTGAAAGATTTTCAGGAAAAACATCTTAACGCTTCTATTCTCCTCACGCCGGTTGATGAACCATCAAGATTTGGCGTTGCAGTCGTGGAAGGAGATTTTATAACCAAAGTTGTTGAAAAACCACAAAATCCTCCATCTAACCTTGCAATAATAGGAGTTTACCTCTTTGATTCTTCGATCTTTGATGGAATATCAAATATTAAACCATCGTGGAGAGGAGAGCTTGAGATAACGGATGCTATTCAGTATCTCATAGAAAATAAGTACAAAGTGCAGGGTCATGTGATATATGGATGGTGGAAGGATACGGGAAGGCCTGAAGATCTACTTGAAGCCAATCGAAGAATTCTTGAAAATATCAGACATTCAAGGAAAAATGGTACGATAAATGGAAATTCGAAGATCGAAGGTCACGTAATCATTGAACAGGGCGCTGAAATTGTGAATTCTATAATGAGAGGACCGATTATCATAGATGAAGGTGCCGTGATCATCAATTCTTACATCGGACCTTACACATCGATAGGTCCAAAGGTGACAGTAGAAAATGCCGAGATCGAAAATTCAATTCTTCTTGAAAATGCGATAGTTAGAGATGTAGATGTCAGAATAGATGCAAGCATAATAGGGAAAAATGCTGTTGTTTCAAACATTGAAAGAAAACCGAAAGTACATAACCTTGTAATAGGCGATTACAGCTCGATAAAATTTGGTTAAAAAAGTGGAGAGATTTTCCTCTCCACTTCACTTTTCTTGATTAATTTGATTGAAATCTTGATTTTGATCGTCTTCCATTCCCATGAAAACTTTCAAATGTTTGCTCCTGCTTGGATGCCTGAGTTTTCTTAAAGCTTTAACCTCTATCTGCCTTATTCTCTCACGTGTTACATTAAAATACTGCCCAACTTCCTCAAGAGTTTTTGCCTTTCCATCTATGAGCCCGTATCTCATTTTCAAAACCATAGCTTCCCTCGGGCTCAAAGTATTAAGTACTTTATCGATCTGTTCATGAAGTATCATCTGGGCCGCCGAGTCCTCGGGAGAAAGCACATTTGGATCTTCAACAAAATCTCCCACGGTTGATTCATCGTCGTTGCCAACGGTTGCTTCTAAAGAAATTGTTTCACGAGCAGCTTTAAGAATCTCGTTTATTTTTTCTTTGGATTTGCCCATTTCTCTAGCCAGATCGTCTATCGTTGGATAGGTTCCGTGATCTTGCATGTGAGTTCTTATTATTTTGTTAAGCTTATTTATAGTTTCAACCATGTGAACGGGTACCCTTATTGTTCTTGCCTGATCGGCTATCGCACGTGTAATCGCCTGCCTTATCCACCAGGTTGCATAAGTAGAGAATTTATAGCCTTTCTTCCAGTCAAATTTATCAACAGCTTTCAAAAGTCCTATATTTCCTTCCTGAATTAAATCGAGAAATGAAAGACCTCTTCCCATGTATTTTTTTGCTATACTCACAACAAGTCTCAAGTTTGCAACAGAAAGCTTCTGTTTTGCCTTCTCATCACCATCTGCAGCCTTTCTGGCAAGTCTTCTTTCCTCACTTGGTGAGAGCAATGGAATTCTTCCTATTTCTTTAAGATAAAGTTTAACAGGATCTTTAAGATTAGCATTATCATAAACTGAAGGTTGTTGATCTTCGAGATATGAGAGGTACTTTTTTATCTTGGAAGTTTCTGTACTGTCATAAGTTTCAACTTCCTCAGAATTTTCTTCACCATCGTCTTTTATCTCTACATTCTCTTTTTCAAGCATTTCGTAAATGTTCTCAAGGAGTGTTGAATCGAATTCTTCATAGTCATTTGGGATCGCACCATCTATATCTGAGTAAGTTACATATCCCTGATTCTTACCCTTTGCTATCAAAGCACTTATCTTTTTCTTGATGATTGCCACGTCATTTTCAGCCATTTACACCACCTCACTTTCCTTTCAGCATGGCGTAAAGTGACATGATCTTTTTCTTGAGAGCAATTTTTCTCTCTGGATCCTTCGTTGACATCATCTCCATTTCTAACATTGAAAGATCAGATCTGATCTTTCTTCCTTTAATCTTGTTCATAGCTACTTTCAAGGTAGTATCAACATCATCGATATTGAGATCACTCGTTATGATCTGAAAAAACTTTTCGCCTTCTTCTTTATTTAAATTCTTTAAAACTTCCTGCGGGGAATAATTCTTATCCGAAACCATCTCAAAAATCTTCTTTGCAAAAGGAGACAGGTATGACGAATCTATCTTTTCAGTAACATTTAACTTCACATTTTCATTCAAAAAAAGCATGTAAATTATGTAATCATCAAAATCCAGTCGCCTTGTTTTGACGTTCATTGAACTTTTATTGTTCGAATTATTTTCCAAACTTGATGTTCCAAGTTCGTACATGATCTCCTTTTCATCTATCATGAGGATCTTCGATACTCTTTGAATAAGCTCGGCTTTAAGTATAGCAGAATCCACCCATTTTACAGATTCTGCGAATCTTCTTACGGCTTTAAGTTTATCCACCGTTTCACCCATTGCCATTCTGACGTAAAAATCCCAGTAGTCAAGTGAATTTTTGATAACTTCTTCAAAACTCATCCGGTCGTGAACTTTGAAATATTCATCCGGATCTTTTGCATCTGAAAAAGTCAAAACTTTGACATTGAGATCTTCATTCACAAGAACTTTTCCGAGTTTTTCCATTGCCGATATTCCTGCCCTATCACTGTCAAGTACGAGAAGGAGATTTTTTGTCAATTCTTTGATCAATTTGATGTGATCTTTTGTCAGATTAACTCCAAGTACAGCACACGCATTTTCAAATCCATTTTTGTGAAATGCTATGGCATCCATGTAACCTTCACATACTATTGCAAAATTAACTTCTTTTATCTTTTTTTTCGCACGATCGAAAAGATAAAGGATTTTCGATTTGGAAAAGT
Source organism: Mesoaciditogaceae bacterium (assembly GCA_031962125.1). GTDB lineage: Bacteria > Thermotogota > Thermotogae > Mesoaciditogales > Mesoaciditogaceae > JAVRKU01. Next base: position 36,981 of record JAVRKU010000010.1, read on the forward strand.
ATTTGTTCTCAGCTGAATTCATATACTTGGGCTCTCCGGTATCTATCACTCTTCCACCGAATGCAACAATTTTTCCGGATGGATTCTTTATGGGAAAGATGATCCTGTCCCTGAAAAATTCATGAATCCGTCCATCAGATCCTCTGCTTGCAAGTCCATATTTTAAAAGATACTCCGTATTCATGTTCATTTTTGATGCGTTTGAAGATATGATATCTGAGTTGATAGGTGCATATCCGAGTTCTAATTTCTTAATGTTCTCCCTATCAAGCCCTCTTTCATTCAAAAGATAAAGAAGCGCAGTTTTTTGTTCGAAAAGCATCTCATGGTAAGATTTCGCTATTTTCTCCATTAAAAGCACATATCTTGAAAATTCACTATCAGAACTGATCAAAGGAGAATCAATGCCACAGAGCTCGGATACTTTTTCAACAGCTTCAACAAATGTAAGATTTTCGATCTTTTTGACGAATTCTATGACATCTCCACTGGCCCCACACCCAAAACAGTGAAAAAAGCCCTTTTGAGGATTAACATAAAAAGAAGGGGTTTTCTCATCATGAAAAGGACATAGCCCTCTGTAACTCGATCCGGCTTTTTCAAGCACAACATAGTGCGACACAACATTCACTATGTCGCACTGTGATTTGAAATCTTCCAGATCTTTTTTCACGTATCCTGCTGCTGGTCAGCGTTTTGAATATTGGGAACTCTTTCTTGACTTTTTCTTTCCGTATTTTTTGCTTTCAACCATTCTGGGATCTCTTGTGAGAAGATCATTCTCACGTAAAGTTTTTCTGAGATCTTCATTCAAAGAAAGTAGTGCTCTTGATATGCCTAATTTGAGGGCTCCAGCCTGACCAGCAAGTCCACCACCTTCCAGTCTGCAAAAAACGTTGAACTGATTTATAGTATTCGTAACAACAAATGGCTTGTTAGTTTCTATTGAAAGATATTCACTTTTGAAATATTCTTCAAAAGAAGCATATTCCTTATCGTTTATGATTATCGTTCCCTTTCCGGGTCTCAAATAAACGCGAGCAATTGCCGTTTTCCTTCTTCCAGTTCCATAAAAATCTGTATTATTGACCATTCACAACTCCTCCCATTCAGATCTCAAGTTGTTGCGGTTTTTGAGCAGCATGAGGATGCTCAGGGCCACGATAAACCTTGAGTTTTTTAAGCATATGCCGTCCAAGAACGGTTTTCGGGATCATGCCTTTAACGGTTATTTCTATAAGTCTCTCAGGATGATCTGAACGCATATCTTTTGCTTTGATTTCTTTTAAATTTCCAAGATATCCTGAATGGCGGCGATAAAGCTTGTCTTCAAGCTTGTTGCCTGTCAACTCCACCTTTTCGGCATTCACCACAATAACGTAATCTCCAGTATCAACGTGTGGAGTGTAAGTGGGCTTATTCTTTCCCATCAATATTTTTGCAACATCGACTGCCAGACGACCGACGGGTTTACCGGTTGCATCAATGACATACCATTTTTGTTCTATCTCACCAACTTTAGCGAGGTAAGTTTTTTGACTCATACTTTTCCTCCATAATTTTCTTCTTTTCCCAACTTTCGGCTTTGAAAAATTTTGAAACCCTTTTGTAAACCAAGAAAACTATCGAACTGTCAACACTCACTTTGAAAATGTTGAAAAGCACTATTATCCAGAGATAATTCTGAAGAACAAAAGTATATGAAACATGAAGATATGATGGATAAACAATCAGATTCAACATGGCCATACCTGTTATCGTGACAGCACTTGCAATGGACATACTAATTATAGCCATCATCTTTGTCTTGTGTTTGAAATAAATCAAAGAAGCCGTGCCGACAAACATCAAACCAGCAGCCATGTTCATGAGAAGTCCAACTATATCGCTTCCACGAATTGCAAAAAACAGCAGATCTTTGATGATTTCTGCAAGAATACCAGCTAAAGGACCGAGCATGAGGCCAACCATCAAAGTTGGTATTTCACTACCATCGTATTTGAAACCGGCAAGCTGAGGCAAAGGAATCTGAGCAAGCATCAAGACAGTGGCTAACGCCGAAAAAATTCCAATAATCGTTATCTGACGTGTCTTGCTCATGATCATGCTCATTCTACCTTCTGTCTAATGCTAACATATTTTCTGCCATTACGTACTTTAAACTGAACTTTGCCATTCACCATGGCAAAGAGAGTGAAATCTTTTCCAAGACCAACATTTTCACCCGGCCATATCTTCGTACCACGTTGCCTAACAAGGATACTTCCTCCAGTGACGAACTGACCATCTCCGATCTTCGTCCCCAAATATTTAGGATTGCTATCCCTTCCGTTTTTACCAACACTCGTACTCTTTGTGGCAAAAATTTGAAGATTTATTTTCATATCTTAACCTCCGTTCCAAAAACAGATACATTCTTTGGATACTGATCTGAAAGTTGAATAAGTGTTTTATACAGAGTTTCGATCATTTTCTGAGCACAATAATCAGATCTCTTCAATTCACACTTGATCAAACCATCTTTTATATTGTAATCAACATCCATTTTCAGCACTTCATTCAATCCCATCAACGTGGATTGTGAGAGAGCACTTATAGCAGCACAGACAACATCTTTTCCCTTGACAGAAAGTCCCACATGACCGGAAATTCTGAAGCCCACATATTCACCGTTACAAAACAAAAATTCGCATTCCGTCATGCTTCGATCTTTTCAACCTTAAGCATAGAATACCATTGTCTGTGATTTTTAACACGTCTGTATCCTCTTCTGCGTCTAAATTTCACGGTTATAACTTTTTTGTACCTTCCATTTTCAACAAGTGTGGCCGTGACTTTTGCCCCCTGAACATAAGGCGTACCAACCTTGAGATCGCTATCGGTTTTCACGGCAAGAACCTTATCCATTACCACAGGATCTCCTGCTTTCGCGTCTTTAACAAGTTCGGTTTCAAAGGCTTCTCCTTCAGCGATTTTGTACTGTTTGCCACCTATTTCAACTATGGCGTACATCTAAACACCTCCTTTGCCAAAGAATCCGCCTCTCCAAGGTGTAGCTTTCGCTATCTTTTATACCCGGATCGTGCGTCTGTGATATTCTACCATAAATTTTTAACAGATCAAAAACAAGACGTCGCATTTTACATAGTCCAATGTATATCTATCCGTTTCGTAACATAAAAGAGTTTGCGCTTGTTTTAAAATGCGTGTAAGACTTCATTAAATGCAAAAATATAGCGTACATGATCTGATCACTCTCACAATTGACGCTAAAAGATAGAAGTATATAATTTTTTATGTGTATGGAAGGAGGGACTTCAGATGAAAAAGCAAAATCTTGAAAAGATAATAGATAAAGAAGAAAACAGGAAACTTGCAGAGAAAATTAGAACAGAAACACTTATCAAAGCATCACTTTACGGAATAAGATTTTGAATTTTTGAAGTTTAGAGGGCGCCTTACGGTGCCCTCGATTTTATCCAAGCAATATCACACAAGATTCTTGACATTTTAAATCTTGTGTGATATTCTATTATAGAAAATAATTTTCTCTAAGAGGTGATAAGATAATATGGCGTCATCGATCATAGAAAAGGTAAGTGAAGAATTGCATGAGAAGGGTATGAGGCTCACAAATCCTCGAAAAGAGGTACTCGAACTTTTCATCTCTTCGAGAAAACTTCAAACTCCACAGGAAATATTCGAAATTGCAAAGGACAAAAAAATAGATATAGGTCTCACAACTGTTTACAGGATGATAAATGCTCTGCTTGAAATAGGACTTGCGAGGGCTTATTCTATAAATGGAGAATTAAGATACGTCTTTTGCTCTCCTGAACATCATCATCATCTGATATGTTTGAAATGCTTTAAAGTCAAAGAAATTTTTAACTGCCCCGTGAAAGATGTCAAAATTGAGGGTTTTAAAGTTTTAAGTCATCAACTTGATTTTTTCGGTATTTGTGAAGAATGCCAAAAAAAAATGGAGGGGAATGAATGATAAATTTATGGTCTCCATCTGGCGGTATGTCTGTTGGAATGGTAATACTGACATCTTACCTGCTGGGAATAGTTCATGGAATCACGCCTGATGAGCATACGTGGCCTATTACTTTCAGCTATGCTGTCGGGAGCTATTCGGCAAGAAAAGGGCTCATAGTTGGGCTTATTTTCTCTTTGAGCTTTACAGCCCAGCGTTCTCTTATGAGCGAGTTATCATATTTTGCACTTTCTAAGTTCTTTGCCTTTCCAGGAGTAGAGTATATCGTCTATATAATAGTTGGTACCGCGATGGCTTTAGGTGGGCTATATGTATTCAAGTTCAAAAATGCCTTTCATATCCACTTTGGAAAGACAGATAGATCGCATCACGCTGCAGCGTTGAAAGGTGAATATCCCGATGTCCAACCACCAACACCAAAAATGGCAATAATTCACGGATTCATAGCTGGTTTTGGATTTGGCGCTTTTGCTTTGATAATTTATACTGTTCTTGCCCCATCCATGCCAAATGCCTATCTTGGATGGGTACCCGGCTTCTTTTTTGGTATAGGAACAACAACAGTACAGGCATTTGCTGGACTCTTCTTTGGCTTTATGATGACACGCCTTAAATTCACACCGGAGATGGCCTCAAAAATATCAAGTATAACTGCTGGAAGAACATTACTATGGGGCGGTATAACTTTTGCAATTGCAGGTATCTTTGGCCTTGTCTTCCCATCGATCGCAGGTTTCCAGATATTAACTCCACTGCACATACATAACCTTCACAGTCTCGGAATAGAATTTGTCCTTGTAATAGTAGTTGTACTCGTTATAGGTGTTGGATCGATGATTTTCGAGATAAGAAAGGCTTCAAAATACAGAAATACCATTGATAAACTGAATTATCCGTCGAATGACGGATAGTTCAGTTGATTCCCGATCTGAAGAAACCGCTTATAAAATATTTTTGTAAGAAGAGAAAAGCTATAACAATGGGGATTATTGTAAATGTCGCCGCCGCCATCAACTGGTTGAAGATTGTGCCAGAATTTACGACGAAATTTTGTAATCCTACCGGTAATATTCTCATGTTTGTAGTATCAGTCATTATAAGAACCCATATGAAGGAATTCTGGCTTCCAAGGAAAGTCAAAAGCGCACCGGTAATAATAACTGGCATAGAAAGCGGTATTGCTATTGTCCATAAAAATCCTCCATTAGGTGAAAAGTATGAATACGATAGCGGCCGGTAAAATATA
>JAVRKU010000011.1:0-41698 GCA_031962125.1 Mesoaciditogaceae bacterium
CAGGAAGGATCTCTGGGCCTTATAAGTGCCGTTGAAAGATTCGATCCACAAAGAAATATCAAACTTTCAACATATGTTATGCTAAGGGTAAAAGGAGCGATGCTTGATTATCTAAGATCAATAGACTGGATGCCAAGAACGTTGAGAAAACAGATGAAGATGATCCAGCAGCAAAAGATGGAGATCATCGAATCCGTACCCGGCATAGATGCTGAATCTACAAATGAAGAGATCGCAAAGAGACTTAAGATGGATGTTAAAGATGTTGAGATGGTTGAAAGGGAAGTACTCAGAGATCAGGTGCTTTCACTTGACAAGTATCTATTCGATGACGATAATGAAAATGAAGAAGAGATTGCCTCAGAAGATGAAACTCCCGTAGAGGCTTTCGAAAGATCTGATCTGTCCGAAAAACTTCAGGGTATTATCAACAGTCTAAATGATAAGGAGAAGTTAATACTTTCGCTGTATTACGAGCAGGATCTAACATTCAAAGAGATAGCAGAAATATTGAATATAAGTGAAGCGAGGGTGTGCCAGATCAATTCTGTTACTTTATCAAAGATAAAGAAGCAAATAAAAGAGGTGATCTGATGTTAAGACCTATAGATCTTCAGGTTGTTATAGTTAAAGGTGTAGATAACGCCCAGAGTGCAAGTTATTCACAGCAGGTCATGGGATCAGCTCAACAAACGATGATGATGAAGTCAGAAAATATGGCCGATGAGAAAAGACATAAAGTCACGCCAAGAGATGAATATGGGAACTCTCCTGCAGGTACTGCTACCGATTCGAATGGAAATGAATATGGCAACTTCCCTAAAAAAGAAGAGAAGGATCATCTTACCGATCCTTACAGAGGAACGGTGATAGACGTACGCCTTTAGAACTTATAGATGAAGTAGAAAGATTCTCGGAAAGGCTTTCTTTAAAAGGAAAGCGAATAAATGTTTATTCTTCTGGCACAATTGGGCTTCTTTCCGTTATTCTTAAACTCAAAAAAGATGGCAAAAACCCTGTTGTTGTTTTACCAAATCCACGCCTTGCAAGAGAGATAAGTTCAAATCTTCGCGAAATTGGCATGAAGGTACTTACACTTTCAGATCTCAATCTTTTACCTTTTGAACCTGCCGACTCGATAAAGGATGAAAATTCATCAAGAATAGAAGCATTGTATGGCATCATTAATGGCCAGATTATTGTTGCGGATACCATGGCAATTTTGAAAAGGACCGCTCCGGCTGAATTTGTACAAAATTGTCTCAAAATATTGAAGGGCTCTCATATACCTACAGATATTTCAAAATGGCTTGTAAATGTTGGTTATGATCATGTACTCACGGTCAGGAGTGTTGGAGAATTCACCATCCGTGGTGATATAATCGACATTTTCTCACCGGTTGAGGGTCCTGTGAGAATTGAAACCTTTGATGTAGATGTCGAATCCATTCGATCATTCGATCCTCAAACACAGTTAAGCGTTAATTATATTGATAAAACTGAGATCTTTCCGGTTCATGAGATTGAAACAACAGAATCATCGATCGCCGCTGCAAAAAACAAAATTAGTGAATACGGCCATGGAGAGCTGAAAGATGGGATCGAAAAATTTCAGGGAATGATAGGTCTCTTCTGGAAAGGATCATATTGTGGCGTGGATTACATTCCGGCAGATGAGTATCTTATCATTTACGAAATCGAAGATGCAAAGAACTATTATGCAGAATACGAGCAGGAAATCTCCGATCTTTACGATCCTTCATATCTTCCACTTTTAAGATCTTTTTCTTATGCACCCATAGAAAGACTCGATCATGAAAGGATAATTCATGTAACTCAAAAACCGCTTAAGGTACCATTTGATGATCTCGTTGAATTGCCAACAGGTATGGTCCGATCTTCAATAGAAGAAAGAAAAAAATCTTATGATTTTTCACATGATTTTGAAGAGATAAAGCCGGATACTCTTGTCGTTCATGAAGATCACGGGATAGGTATCTACAAAGGAACGGAGATCATAGAAGATTCAGATGGAGTGCACGAATATTTGAAGATACTTTACAAAGACAATGCCGTCCTTTATACACCAATCGAGAAGTTTACGAGGATCGAAAAGTATATAGGATCTGGAAAGCCAGCACTTTCAGACATAAACGGAAAAGAATGGAAAAAAGCAAGGGAAAAAGCGAGAGCAGATATAGAAGCTGAAGTTATGGATCTCGTAAAACTTTACGCTGTGCGTGAAAATTCTTCTGGTTTTTCGTTTATGCCTAACATGGAATTAGAAGAAGCGTTTGCCAAAAGTTTTGGATATATGGAAACTCAGGATCAGATGAAGGCCATAGAAGAAGTTTTTGAAGACATGGAATCGATGAAGTCGATGGATAGACTTATATGCGGTGATGCCGGTTTTGGGAAAACTGAAGTTGCTCTGAGAGCCGCCTTTCGAGCCGTTGTCAATGGAAAACAGGTAGTTGTTCTTGCACCAACCCTGATTTTGGCGAGGCAGCATTACGAAACCTTCAAATCGAGGATGGAATCATTCGGTGTAAGCGTTGCCTTCCTCTCTTCACAATCAACCTTATCCCAGAAGAATATTATACTGGAGGCTCTATCAAATGGAAAGATAGATATCATCGTCGGTACGCATTCCATAATATCAAATAAGCTCTATTTCAGAGATCTTGGACTTGTTATAATAGATGAAGAACAACGTTTCGGAACAAAGCAAAAGGAGACTCTCAAAAAACTTCGTCTAAGCGTTGATGTTTTAACACTTTCAGCCACGCCTATTCCGAGGACACTTCACATGGCGCTTTCGGGTATAAGATCTATTTCTGTAATTCAGACTCCACCAATCGGAAGAATACCTCCGAGAATATACACGGCAAAATGGAATGAAAAGATCGTTATTGGTGCAATATTGAAAGAAATAAGTCGCGGAGGGCAGATCTTTTACGTTCACAACAGAATAGAAGACATAAACAAAGTTGTTGATAAACTTAAAACGGCACTTTCATTCATCACCATCTCATGCGTTCACGGAAGAATGCCAAAACAGGAATTTGAACGTGTAGTTGATGGATTTTATAAAGGAAAGATCGATGTGCTCGTTGCGACAAGTGTCATTGAAAATGGCGTTGATGTTCCAAATGCTAACACACTCATAATCGATGACGTTGAAAGGTATGGCCTTGCACAACTTTATCAGATAAAAGGAAGAGTTGGGAGATCTGACAGGAAGGCGTACGTTTATCTTATGTACACTACGGAGCCTTCGGAGATAGTCATAAAAAGGCTGAGTGCAATAGAAGAATTTAATGAAGCCGGTGGAGCTATGAACATCGCACTGAAAGATATGGAAATACGTGGAGTTGGAGAAATTTTAGGCCTTAAACAGCACGGACATATAGATGCGATAGGACTTCAGATGTACAGAGAGATACTTGATGAGACAATAAGAAAGATCCATGGTGAAAAAGTAGAAGAAAATACGTGTGATCCGGATATATCTTTGCCTTCATCTATTCTTCCGGAAAAATATATCGAGGATCCGATTGAAAGGATGAAACTTTACAGAAGGCTTGCAGGATCACGTTCAATTCAGGAAATAGACGGAATACGTGCCGAAATTATTGACAGGTTTGGTCAACTTCCCGCTTATGTTGAAAAATTGTTCGATCACTCTAAAATCAGGGCTTTAACCTGCGATCTCGATATCTTGAAACTATCTGTTTATGGATCGAATGTTGAGGTGATCTTCAAAAATAAAGAAAATCTGGCACGATTTGCGGATTTAAATAAAATGGCTTCGATAAATCTTCAAAAAAATGCTATGATATTATCCGGTGTTATAAAAAACGGAGATTTAAAAATTTTGTTGAAGATGTTGCTTGAATATAAAAAGCACGTCGATCAGAAGGAAGGAGTGGCTTGAAAATATGAATTGGATGAGAAAACATACCGCCGCGGTCATATGGATTATTGTTATAGCCTTCGGCGTGGGAGTTGTGTGGTGGAGCGTTGGAGCTTATATAGGAGGGGGATCCGCAGGAGCAAGCGCTCCAAGTCAGGCTCTTTCTTCTTCTCAGGCGATAGCAATTGTGACCAAAGATGGTACTCCACTGTCTTACACTTACTGGGTTATGCCCACAGAATTTCAAAATTACATGCAGGGAGTTTATTCGAATTACAAAAACACTTACGGGCAGGATCCGGATCAACTCTTTACCGAACCGCAGCTTGAACTCAATGGCGTGGTTGATCTTGTCGATCAAAAAATAGTTGATTATTTTGCAGAAGCTAACAAAGTAAGTGTTTCGAACAGCGAAGTTAATAACCAGATTAATTCGATAGTTACTCAATACCAATCGAATCCACAGGTTATTAATTACATAAATCAGCAGTACGGATCACTTCAAAATTTTGAAAATTTCATAAGGCCGCAGGTTGAGCAGAGTCTTATAGCTCAAAAAGTATCTGCAATGGTTTCAAATGTTACACAAAACGATGTAAAAAGTTATTACGAAACAAACAAAGCAACGATAGAAAATACTTACGATCAGATAAAGCTTGCACATATAGCACTTTCATCTCAGGCTACCGCACAGGAAGTAGCTGGCCTTATAAAATCAGGGCAACTCACCTTTGCGCAGGCTGCAAAAAATTATTCTTTAGATACAACCTCTGCTGCAAGCGGTGGAGAAGTTGGATGGCTTACAAAAAAGCAAATCCAGCCGATTTTTGGGAACGGTCTATTCAGTGCAACACCAGGATCGATAATAGGCCCGATACAGACCCAGTACAGCTGGGAAATCGTAAAAGTCGAAGGAACAAAACTTTACGATACTTTTGATGCTCTAACCCAGGCCACAAGTATTTACAACACGATATTGAAGCAGGTTCAGCAACAAAAATTTGATCAATGGCTGAGCAACTATAAGAAACAGAATAATTTTTCTTATCAGTTAGAAGGTCAGGTACTTCCATACTTCAAAGAATTTTATTCAATACCTGCAACTGACACGGCTAAATTGACGCAGTTCATTCAAAACATGAAATCTTATATATACCCATCAGGTGAATCGACTGTTAACACATCGGTAGATCCAAGGTTACTCGCACTTTTTGAAATGTCGCTCGAAAATTATAAAAAATCTCTTGATACCCAGTACGCACCGATCCTGAGTTATCATACAAGCGCTGGGAGCTTCCCGGCAACTTATATAGGTGTGCCTCTTGCAACGCTCGATCAAAATTTGACAAATGTTCAAAATGCGTTGAACACGGCTACCGGAACTAAATTCACTAAATTGTTCAACGAGCAAACAGATTTACAGAGTGCAATAAATTATGCGAAGGCCATTCAACAGTTAAACAGTATGGGATACACGACAGCCACACAGATAAATGTGGCTTACAATGAATATAACAACAAAGTTTCAACCATTCAGAAAGAGATGGAGCAGGTACTTCAAGCGATTTACGCTGTTGCTCCTTACTCGACAACAGCCGTTTCAAAACTTTATAATCTCGATCCATCAAACAAAACAGTTGCTTTAAGTTATTTTCAGGATCAATACAAAATGCTAAAACCAGTTATATCCAATCCACAAACTTATCAGATGTACTCATCGCAGATAACGCCGATGCTCTCTTACCTTGTATCCGGACTTCAAAGCATTTCTTACACGGCACCTTCAACATCGCTAAAACAGGGAGCGCTTGTAACTTTGATAAGTATAGCCCAGGATATGGACAATCTTACAGAGCAGCTCGCATACCTTAAGCAGCTTAAAGCTGTTAATCCATCTTATCAGGGTATAGATCAGGTCATAGCACAGGTTGAAAATGCAATCTCAGCAACGTCTACACCAACAACAAAGGCAAGTCCGATTAGCACACCGGCATTCTCGACTTCGACATCTACGGCGGCATCGATCACTTCCCAGGCAACTCAATTCAAACCATAATAGAAAGTGAAATACGAGAAATACAAAATGATAAGGCGCCTTTCAAGGCGCCTTATCATTATTAAAATTCGAAACGCTCTTAAGAAACTCGATGAAAATTGGGTTTGGATTGATGATATTAGATGTGTACTCTGGATGAAATTGAACACCCATGAAAAATTTTTTCTGTGGTAGTTCAACTGCCTCGGCAAATTGTGACATGGCTGAAATTGTAAGCCTCTCATCGGATGGATCGGATTCTTCCATTCTGAAAAGTTCTCTGAAATCGTAGAAATTTATCTCGTAGCGATGCCTGTGTCTTTCCCGAATATTCGTTTTTGAGTAAATTCCGTACAGCTTACTCCACTTGACCAGCTTTATGTTTGCAGCCCCGAGCCTCATTGTACCCCCAAAATTCATTAGCTTTTTCTGATCTTCCATGAGATCTATCACAGGATATGGAGTTTGTGGATCAAATTCGGTTGAATTCGCATCTCTCAGTCCTGCAACATTTCTGGCATATTCTACCGTCATGAGCTGCATACCAAGACAGAGACCAAGAATGGGGATATCTTTTTCCCTTGCATATCTTATGACATTTATCATGCCTTCTATGCCACGTTTGCCGAAGCCACCCGGTATTATTATTCCGGAGTAATTTTTCAAATTTTCTTCGATCCCGTCCTGAGAAAGTTTTTCAAGACTTTCAGCATCTATCATCTCTGGTTTTTCATATCCACAAAGAAAGACGCTCTCAAGAACGGATTTGTAGGCATCATCAGTAGCAAGATATTTTCCCACCATCGCTATTTTTTCATCTTTTATACATTGCGGGTATTTCCATTCAAATTCTTTTGATGGGCTGAATTTAAGTTTTTGAATTATCAATCTATCCATACCCATCTCGTGTATCTTTTGCGGGATCGAATAGATGTTTGGAACATCTTCAAGTCCAAAAACGGAATCAGATTTAACCCCACCAAAAAGTGCAACTTTTTCTATTGTTATTTTCGGGAGCTTTTCTTCGCTTCTTAAAATGATAAGATCGGGCACTATACCGGATCTTCTCAAAAGCTGGAGTGAATTTTGAGTCGGTTTCGTTTTGAATTCATTTGTGACTTTCAAATAAGGAATATAGGCAACGTGAACAAAGAGAAAATTATCATGTCCCACATCCATGGAAAACTCTCTTATAGCTTCTAAGAAGATCTCTGATTCTATGTCCCCCACCGTTCCACCAACTTCTATCAGGATAACATCCCCTTTCAATTTTGAAAGTTTTGATTTTATCTCGTTGGTGACGTGTGGTATCATTTGAACGGTAGCACCAAGATACTCTCCGGCTCTTTCCTTCTGTATAACACTTGAGTATATTTGCCCTGCCGTTACGTTGTTTGCCCTTGTCATTTGTTTATTCAGAAAACGTTCATAATGGCCGAGATCAAGATCCGCCTCATACCCGTCATCCGTAACGAAAACTTCACCATGCTGGTTCGGATTCATCGTCCCTGCGTCGACATTAAGGTAGGGATCTATCTTTAAAACGTCGACCTTTAATCCAACTGACTGAAGCGCCGCACCCACAGAGGCTGCCGTTATACCTTTACCTATGCCACTTATGACTCCTCCGGTGATGGTTATGTATTTCATTTCTCCTCCTCCAAAATCATTTCTATATTTTCAAGTACTTCAGAGAGATCCATGAAAGTATAATCAGGCTTTAATTTTACCTGTGGGTTTGGTTCGATTCCCTCTATGTAAATTGATCTTATTCCGGCTCTTTTTGCCCCCACGATGTCGGTCTCATAAGTGTCTCCTATCATTATAGTCTTGTCGGTGGTGGTTTTCATAAGATCAAGTGCCATTTTGAAAATATGTGAATTTGGCTTACCGAAATAAACGGGTTCAGCTTTTGTTGCGTAAACTATTGTGGCAGCTAAAGATCCGCTATCAGGGTAAAATCCATCTTCTTTGGGAAGGAGTCTGTCAGGGTTCACGACCCACAAAGGTTTACCTTTTAAAACCCATCTTATCGCTTTCGTTATTTTGGAAAAATCATATCTCTCATCATATCCAACTATCACGACGTCCGGTTCATCAATTGCATAACATTCGGCATCGAAGAGTTCGTCTATCAATCCCTGTCTTCCTATGATAAAAGACTTATGATATCCAAGTTTTTTAACTTCCATAGCAACCTCGTAAGGTGTACTTACAACATTTTCCATGGGAACATCTATACCCATTCGTTTGAGCTTTTGAGAGTAATATTTTCTATGAAAACTCGAATGATTTGTCACAACACAATGAGAAATTGAATTTTTATTCAGGTAATTAAAAAAATCTTTAGCCCCTTTTCTTACAGTATCTCCCTTATAGACGACGCCATCAAGATCTATCATGAAAGCTTTTATCATGAGTTCCTCCATTTAAAAAAATCTGTCCCTAAAAATTGGTTTCTGCCCGTCCATCCTTTATCAATTCCATCGAGCATATCAAGGGCCGATCTCATCTTCGCATCTATTTCATCTGCGAAATGAACAGCTATAGCTTCAGGAATCTTCGGAATAACCGGAGATCCGAATTCGAGGCTGCCGTGATGGCTCGCCATGATATGTGTCAAAATCATCTCAAGATCTTCAGGAAAATAAGGTATTTTATCTATCGCCCTTGCAAGCATCTTCAATCCTATTACAATGTGATTTTCTAACTTTCCCATATCCGTGTATTCAAATTCCGGCCCATAAGTGTAAGTGTTTATCTTGCCAATATCATGAATGAGTGCACCTGTCAGGACGAGATCCCTGTTCAATTGTGGATAATTTGCAACAAGATCTAAAGCTATCTTAGCAACTGAGATCGTATGAAAAAGCAACCCTCCATTTCCAACATGATGATTGTTAGAAGCGGCCGTTGACTTCAAAAAAAGATCATGAATTTCAGGATCACCAAAGAGCTGATCGAGCAATTTTCTTAAATACTCTGAATCAACGCTTCTTATCATGAATTCAAAACACTCTTCAAGATCATTCGTTTCAAAATGTTTCACCATCGCCACGTACAAATCGGGCCTGTCATCAGGATCAAGTATTTTTATCGTGGAAAGTGAAAATGAATGATAGTCTCTACTGTACTCATAATTTGCAAAAATGATCCTGTTTCCATCGATCTCATCCCATATTTTGACTTTTACCTGGGCATGCTGATCAGACACCATGGCATCCGTGTATTTTTTGTCTCCAGAAATAGTTGACTTCACAGATGGAGATGTTACAAGAAAAATACCAGGAGATCCAAGATAATTTTTTTTGCTCCTTTCATTTTCAGGGATCTTCAAAAGATCGGAGATCGTTGGATAAGACTTCCCTGAGATCTCTATCAAATAATTCACATCCCTCCTGTCAGCCACAAATCAGTTAGCCATTCTCTTTGTGACTGAATGATTCCACAGATAGATCATAAACGGCATTGAGGTGATCTCAAGGATTATCGAAAAGATCACCATGTACAAAATGGATACATCGTAGAGTGCTCCCATCTGGTCTATCACCTTATGAAGGCCAAAACCTTTTCATCTTTTTATTATAACTTTCGAAGCCTGATGTGTCAACATGTCAAATTCGATCAAAATTCACCAAAATTCACACCGTATTTTTCCGGCAGGAGTATAAAATATCGTGTCATTTTTGCGAATTTAATATTGCTTTTATATAAATTATTTCTGTTGTATTATGCCAATAAACGCTATAACAAAAACAATATGTAAATTTTAGCTTGCGTTACCAATTAGCCTATGAAATGAAACGAATTGTAACGTGAAAATTCGGCATTTTTTGGACTCTACGAAGTTGTGAATTGGCTTGCTATAAGGATTTATACTACTTTTCTCATAGGAAGGCCACAAAAGGCACCCAAATGAGTGCCCGTGAATTTTTACCCATTTTATGATTTCACCCCTCTTTATTTTTGCGATCTTGAAGTTGCATATTTTGCAGTATTAGCAAGTGTTAGAGATTATCTACTGTTGATCTCACACTTTTTTAGGTATTAAAGGAAGCATAACAGTCGAAATAAGTGCAAAAATGAGCATGATCCAAAAAGAATTGTAAATGCTCATGTTAAATCCAACAAGGAACGTCATAACACCTACACCCGCCGCACCGCCAATCATACTTCCTATTCCCCAGATGTAAGAGCTTGCCGTTGCAGTATACTTTGGGGGGAAGATCTGTGTAAGATACCCCAAAAGAACCGGAAAACCACTCATTGCAAAAAAGACTTCGACCGTGTATATTGATATAGAAAGGGCAAAATTTTTAGAAAAAAGGAAAAGAAAGAAAAAGATGGTTGATAGGATAGTTGTCATGAAAACAGTATAACGGCCTCCCTTTAGGGCCGTTATCCATCCAAAAAATGGCTGTCCTATTACAGCTCCCAAAAAACTTACAGTTAAAAATACGCCTAAAAGCGTCTTTGAATCGTAGATTTTATAGATATATTCACCTAAAAATGTAGTCGTTCCAGATATAAACATAGATCTTATAAAAATGATACTTCCAAAGATGAAGAGAAATTTCGTATATTTCGGATCCAATTTTTCTTTAACAACAGTGTTTTTTCTCTGATCGTTGAAATCTTTATCGTAATTTCTCCTTTTAAAAGCCGAGAGTCCAGCATAAACTAAGAATGTTCCGATCAACATGTAAGCGGCAGTCAAAAACAGACCCGTGCTTTCTCCAAATGCAAGTACAAGAGCTGTTATTATACTCGGTGTTACCGATCTTCCTATGCTTCCAAAAGATCCATTTATACCTAGCGCTGTCGGGGAATTTTTACCGTATATGTAAGACAGGATAGAACTTCCAAGCGGATGGTAAATAGACTGGGCAAAGCCAAGTAGGAGAACGGCGATGGAGATTATGATATAAATGTAAGAGGGCAGGAAAAAGGCAAGTGCAAAAAGTGCAACCGAAACTCCTTCCAGGGCAAGACCGACTGTTATCAAAGATGTATCTACATCGCGCTTATCGGCATAGTTAGCTATTACAGGCGAAATGAGACCCGATATTACACCGTATATTACGGCCATCGATCCTAAAAATGTAATGTTAACATGATAAAATTCACTGTAATAGACTATCAAAAGAGAGAAGAGAAGCAGAGTTCCATCGTTCAAAAAATGTGCTAATGATGTGAATATAAGAAATCGCGGATTTTTCTTGATCTGCAAATTTATAACCTCCATGCTAAAGAAAATCGTTTTCTTTAATAGAATACCATATAACTCCCGATTTGTCAAATCACAGTGTTTAACATTTTTTAGTTTTTCGTGTAGAATTTCTATGAATAAAAAAAGGAGGTTAAAAAATGAAAAAAATAATCTTCATTATTTTGATCATGATAATTGGAGTTTCAGCTCTTGCGTCTTCGTCTCTACAGCTCTTCTCTTATGGTGGCCAACAATGGATGACCTCTTATTCCCAGGAGATCGGTAATATTTATCTGCTGGAGACTTTGGGAACTACCGGAGTGGGTGGAGCTGCGGGGTTTATCACGACGAACATAGACAGACAGAAAATTGGCTTTTTGAATCTCATGGTTGGAAAAACAACTTACGCTGTGGCAATAGGGTTTAACACCTATCCGATAGTACCGGCCGCATACTTTGAATATGATACGATGAGAACGATCGCTCCTATCTTTTACGATCTGAAATTCATAGCTGGAAATTATGGGCTTCCTAATTTTGGAATAACGCTTGATGGAAGGTCCCAGCTTGAATTTGCCTCGTTTTCTCTTTATGCCCAAGAACATCTGTGGCTCATTTTCGAGAAAGATCTTGATACGCTTGCAAATGTTGATTTGTCTTATAAAGATGTTAAGGGTTCTGTATTTTTAACGAATGAAATTGGCCAGCTTTATTTTTTGACAGGGGGATTGATACTCAACAACATTGGTGTTTCACTGGATACCGGAATTGGTTTCAACGTTGGCGAAGAAGGTTTAGCATTCGGTCTTTCTTCGGCCAGATCATCTATGGGAAATAGCTGGATGATCCGTTACATGTATACCGGCACTGGCCCATCTTTCTACGTGATATTTGTAAATCAAAATGATCAACTGATGTTTGGATACAACATGGGAACGGTGTACCTCTCAATTGAAAATTGATACCTCAATTTACATTCATGTACCTTTCTGCTCGAGAAAGTGTATCTACTGTGATTTTGCATCTGTTGTAGGTGATGATCTCAGCGAAAGATATTTCAGTGCTTTGATCAAAGAGATCGGAATGATTGAAAGAGAAGTTCAATTCACGATCTCGACTCTTTATTTTGGAGGCGGCACTCCGTCTCATGTTCGGACCAAATATATTTCAAATGTGATGAATACGCTTTCAAAATCTTTCGATTATGATCCAAATGAAACAACATTAGAAATGAATCCTGAAGATGTATCTTTAAAATTATGCTCGGATCTTAAAACACTCGGTATCGATCGGATAAGTCTTGGCCTTCAGACTTCCTCAGATCAACTTTTAAAAGTTATAGGACGTCCATACACTTTTGACGGATTTTTAAAAGCTTACGGGATCGTTAGAAATTATTTTAAAAATGTGAATATAGATATGATTTACGGGCTTCCTTTTGAAAGGTACGAAGATCTCATCATGGATCTTAAAGTCATCGAAAGGTTAGAAGCTGATCATATTTCATTTTATGAGCTTGAGCTCCATGATGGAGTTCCGCTCTATTCGATGGTTCAACATGGCCTTGTAACTCTTCCCTCCGAGGAACTGTCCGAGAGGATGTACGATACGGTTTCCGACGAGCTTGAAAAGATGGGATATACACGCTACGAATTGAGCTCATGGACTAAAAAGAAACCATCACTTCACAACTTGAATTACTGGATGAACGGAAAGTATATCGGCTTTGGGCTTTCTGCTGGCAGTCACCTTCCCATGAAAAGATGGGTGAACACAGATAATATCCATGAATATATCAAAGCTATTGATAACAAAAAATTTCCGCGTTCCTATGATGTTATAAATTCTAAAAAAGATGAACTTGTCGAAACACTTTTCATGGGTTTAAGACTTTCTAATGGATTGATTATCTCGGAGATGAGAGAAAGATTCGGAGAGGATTTCGATCTTTACTTTTCGAAGTTGAAGCGATTCTGTCCGGATCTTCTGGAATGTTCCGATCGTATACGTTTCACCAGGCAAGGTATGAAATTTTCTGCTTCCATTCTTTCAGAGTTAACCTGAAAAGGTCGCAATCTGGTTCTTGCCCCTCATTTTTGCCATATAAAGCGCCCTATCGGCTGAAGAAACAAGTCCGTTTGAAGATGCTGAATCTTCGGGGTATTCGGCAATACCTATACTGAGTGTGATCTTTATCGGTGGATTTCCGCTTATCACAGACATGCGCAACCGCTCGGCTATGGACTTTGCAAGTTGTTTTTTTGTGCCTCTCAATATTATTGTGAATTCGTCTCCTCCATATCTTGCCGCTATATCTCCATGTCTTATCGAAGATTTTATCTTTTCGGATATGTAATCTATGATGATATCTCCCATCTGGTGACCATAAGAATCATTTACAAGTTTGAAATCATCTATATCCATCATCAGGAGTGAAAATGGTTCTCCACTTTCTACTACCTTTTCGATTCTGTTGTAAAATTCTGTGTGATTGTAAAGGCCCGTTTGAGTATCACGTATGGCCTTTTCCTGAAGTACCTCGAATTCGCTCGAATTTTCAAGTGCAACAAGTACCTGATTGGCAAAGATTTCAAGTATGATAATATCATCGATCTTCGGTCTCATTCCATTTCTTGGTTTATCCGGAGAGACGTAGGCAATCATCCTGCCATTTTTTTCTCTTATCGGGATCCATAACAGGTCTTTATCTTGCCAGCTTTTTCTATCAGAGCCTTCATATTTTCCTATGTAAGACATCTCGTTCGGGATGTTCACATTTGCCTCTTGTGGGATAAAATAAGAATTCGATATTTTAAACTCATCTCTCATTATATTTTTTACAAAAGATAAAGTTGGAGGATTCTTTTTTAATCTTGCGAAATCTTCCTGTGAGATACCGGCATAGGCTATCCTTTCTATCGTATCATCCGGATGAACGAGGCTTACAAGTATGTATTCCCATCCGAGATCATCATGGATTATCGATGCCACCCGCATCATGAGGTCAACAACGGGGATATTCGATTTCAGCATTTCTGAAATCTCAAGTATTCTTTTCAGCTCTCCGACATTTTTTGAAAGTGAAGACTTTTCCTCCACCAGTTCCTCTTTTGCCCTGTTTTCTCTCGAAAGCATATAAGTGAAAAAGAAGGGGAATACGAGCGTATAAACCGTGAAAACTTCTAAGGAAAGATCGTTGATATTTTTTATCAAAACGAAGATCATAGGCATGATTATGGCAAATACGCCCGTTTCAAAGGCCATATACTTCAAAGATTGAACCATATTTTTCCATCTGTCAAGGTTAAAATACATAAATAGATCTACCATTATGAAGTTCAAAATTTTAAAGATGAGAAGGGCAATTATTATTCCAGCCCATCCAGCCCCGGCTATTTGAAATGCCAGACCTGCTACGTAATATGAAATTGCATATTGAACAGCACTGTACATTCTGATCGATGGTTTGACTCTGCTGAAGTCAAAGATTGCTATAAGATATGCAACGATGGATGTCACAATCGGGCCAAAAACAGCCATCATTGGAAAAAGAAAGAAAAACTGGGATGATACGGTAAATTTTCCGAATCTTATCACCCCGAAAGATTCTGCGACATACCCTCCGAGTGCAAGAAAAAGGAAG
The DNA here is from genome assembly GCA_031962125.1 of Mesoaciditogaceae bacterium. Taxonomy (GTDB): domain Bacteria; phylum Thermotogota; class Thermotogae; order Mesoaciditogales; family Mesoaciditogaceae; genus JAVRKU01. Next base: position 14,804 of record JAVRKU010000011.1, read on the forward strand.
AGCACATAATCTTTAACACTGATAAATTTCCCCACACCTGAAATCAGGAGCAGAAAGTAGAATAAATTGAGAATAGTAATTGAAAATACAAAAAACCGTTTTTGCTTTGTTATCTCGCCCATGCGACAGATCCCATAGGATCCCATGGCTCAAGTACAACCGGCTTCTGTTTTAAAGCCTTTTTCATCTCAGAAGAAAGGAATTTCTGATTCACGGCAATCTCGTACACATACTCATCAAACCATGAATCGCTCATCGTGAAATAACCCTTATCTCCTATCTGATCTCCCCAGCTGTTTTCAACCTTCCATTTTGAAGGATTATCATTGTTGATATCAACACCGGTGAAGACCATAGCATGAGTCATGAGACTGTTTCCGTAGTCAAGCCTCTGGGCTTTGTTGAAGATGAATTTCGTGCTGTAAAGGCTTTCGAAATCGTAGATTTTTGTATCAAGAATACCCTTTTCTCTTTCCATCATTTTTCCAACATCCGACGTGAACCAGACAGGTTGATCTTTGAGAATCGAGTTGATAGCAAGCGCTTTGAAATCTTTCATATCAACGTTCAGGTAAATGATACCCCTGCCTCCAATGACATTACCGAGGTATTTTACCGTGTAAGTTTTCATGAATTCTTTATCAGGTGTCGGGCAGTTTATGATACTCACCATATCACCGAGATCTATGCCGGAGAAGTTTTTGTAAAATTCAAGGGGAGTTATGCCCTCGATCCTTTGAAAATTTCCATCTTTATCTTTGTATTCGTAATCGAACTTATCAGGAGGTAATCCTATATTTATAACCAGGATCCTGTAAACCTCTTCTAACATTTCTTCTTTTCTTTTCTGGATCTCCTTTGAATTCTTTTTATTTTTTGACATTTCTCTGAGTACCATCGCATCTTCACGGAGTTTGGTATAAAGGATCATATTCATCGTTGCCGATTCCCCCGTTTGGAAACTCTCATCCATGATATCCTTTGGCATGATCCCGTATTTTTCGACAAGATCGACGAACATACCCCACTGACCACCATCTTCAACCGGTTTGGAAAGTAGCCACATCACAAGACGACCGTGAAGATCTTCGTTAGCGGTTTCTATTATGTTCTCAAGAAAATAATTAGCTTTCTCAAGTTTATCCCAGAACATCTGATAACTCTGTGAAAGCTCGAAAGATTCAAGGTTCAATTTGTCAGCCACACTTTCTCTGAGCAAATTCAGCCCTGCAAACATCCAGCATCTTCCACTTTTCTTCTGGTTCGTTATGCCTCTCGTCTTTATTTCGTTTGAAAATACCCTGTTCATGCTTTGAGCACGTACTTTCGCATTTAAAGCTATTTGATACAGAGCACCATTCGATGCGGCATTCATTGCCACGATATTTTTGTCAGACAGCTCGAAATCTTTTCTGAACTTTTCAAGGCTTTTAAGCTCGATTTTCAAATCATTCATCTCCTCTATTTATTCTTTTACAGGCATAACTCTAAGATCTTTCGATACGATCAGGGTGGCCTGCGTAGCTCTTATCACATCATCAACACTTATATCGGGGGCAATTTCTTTCAGAAGTAATCCCTCATCTATTGGCTCTATAACGGCCATATCAGTGACAATCAGATCGACGCGCCTTATAGAAGTTAACGGTAAGACGCACTCCTTCATGATTTTTGGCTCTCCTTTTGCAGTATGAGTCATCGCAATTATGACTTTTTTAGCGCCAGTAAGGAGATCCATCGCCCCACCCATGCCGGGGACCAACCTGCCTGGAATCATCCAGTTGGCAAGATGGCCTTTCTCATCAACCTGGAGTCCGCCTAAAACTGTGAGATCGAGATGACCCCCTCTTATTATTCCGAAAGAAGTTGCACTATCAAAACACGAAGCTCCAGGCAAAGCACTTACGTTAACGGCTCCAGCATTTGTGAGATCAGGATTTTCAGTACCTTCCTCTGGAAAAGGTCCCATGCCTATTATGCCATTTTCTGATTGAAATAGTACTTTTACACCCTGTGGAATATAATCTGCGACCAGAGTTGGTATACCTATTCCTAAATTTACAAGATCTCCATCCTTCAATTCTAAAGCGATTCTTTTTGCTATAAGTATCTTTGGATCCATGATCTCACCTTCCCCTTACAACTACATAATCAATGAAGATGCCTGGTGTATGGACTTCATCCGGCGGAATTGTGCCTATCGGAAGAATTTCGTCAACCTCTGCTATGACTATTTTTGCCGCCATTGCCATTATGGGATTGAAGTTTCTGGCAGTAAGAGAATAAACAAGATTACCATTACAATCGGTCTTTCTTGCCTTTATAATCGAAATTTCAGCACTTAGCGGGAGTTCCATTATGTATCTTTTTCCTTCAATTTCTACAACTCTTTTCCCATTTTCAACAACTGTCCCGATGCCTGTTGGTGTCAATATTCCTCCCAGTCCAACGCCGGCAGCTCTTATCTTTTCTACCAATGTGCCCTGTGGCACGAGATCGACGTCTATCTCTTTTTCGATCATCTGCCTTTGAGTCTCCGGATTCGTCCCTATGTGTGAGACTATAAGCTTTTTAACAAGCTTATTGATCACGAGCTTTCCAACTCCATTATGAGAAAAGGCCGTGTCATTTGCTATCACTGTCAGACCATGCTTTTTTTGTTTTACCATCTCGTCGATGATTGCTTCCGGTGTTCCAACACCTAAAAAACCGCCAACCATGATCGTTGTTCCGTCAGGTACCATCTCAACGGCTTTTTCAATTTTCACAACATGCATAAGTGCTCTCCTCCTCTTCGAGTTAGAAAAATTATACCATATCGTTACTATTCGCAACGTGCTACTGGCTACACGCCACGTGCTTTCTTGTTACATTCCATACCTTGATTTTGGTATGTGAGTTCTTATATGTTAAAATCTTACTCGGAACGATTTGAAAGGAGGAAAAGAAGTGGAAATATCTGCCATAAAGGTGAAAGAGCTTCGCGATATGACCGGTGCGGGAATGATGGATTGCAAAAATGCCCTTGTTGAATCAGAAGGTGATATGGAAAAGGCCAAAGAAATATTGAGAAAAAAAGGACTCGCAAAAGCCGATAAGAAGCTGGGCCGTGTTGCTTCCAATGGATGGATAATTGATTACATCCATTTTAACGGGAGAGTTGGTGTGATGATCGAGCTTAACTGTGAAACTGATTTTGTGGCAAAAACAGACGAATTCAAAGCGCTCGGTAAAGATATATGCAAGCACATAGCGATGCAAAATCCTAAGTATATAAGAAGAGAAGACATTGATGCAGAAGTCATAGCCAAAGAAAAAGAGATATACAGAGCCCAGTATACAGGAACCGGCAAAACAGGTCAATCTCTCGATAAGATAATCGATAACAAGCTTGAAAAATTTTATGAAGAGAATTGTCTTATGGAGCAGAAATATTTTCTTGATGAATCTAAAACGATCTTGGACATGATAAAAGAAGCAGTGGCAAAATTTGGAGAAAGTATTGCAATAGGTAGATTCATCAGATTTGAAATCGGTCAATAAGGTGAGCAAAGGCTCACCTTTTTTGTGAGGTGTCTGACATGTATAAAAGGGTGCTATTAAAACTAAGTGGGGAAGTACTGTCGGGAGAAGGAAAAAAGGGTCTTGATCCAAAGATGGGAGATCTCATAGTTGAAGAGATCACTAACGTGATAAAAAAAGATATCAAAATAGGGATAGTAATAGGTGCCGGGAATCTTTTTCGCGGAGATGATCTCTCGTACGTTGGCTCTATAAATGCAGATCAGATAGGAATGCTTGGAACGGTCATAAATTCCATATATCTTTTCTCTTCTTTCAAGAGACACGGGATAGATTCGGTTGTATTTTCTAAGATAATCGATTTACCTTCGGTTGAAAGGCTCTCTTACGATGCTATAGAAAGAGCTTTCACAGAAAGCAAAGTTGTTATCTTCGCAGGTGGTACATCGAATCCATTGTTTACAACTGATACAGCGGCTGCTCTAAGGGCAGCCGAGATGAATGCGGATGTATTTATAAAAGGTACAAAGGTTGATGGTGTTTATTCAAGAGATCCAAAAAAATACCCTGATGCAAAGCGTTTTGACAGGCTTACATTCGAAGAGGCGATAAAGATGAATCTAACCGTTATGGACACCTCAGCTTTTGCTTTGTGCAGATCTCATTCTATACCTGTGATCGTGATGAATTTTTTCAAACGGGGGAATCTTTTGAAGGTTGTCGAAGGTGATCAAATAGGTACTGTCGTTTTCAACGGTGTTTGATCTTGACATTTACGATAAATTTGGCTTTTTTGATATAATTTAGGAAATATATTCAAAAAGGAAGGAAGTGTTGAAATATGAAATCTCATCCTTCGACCTTTCAGGCTAAAGAAAAGATGGAAAAATCGTTATCTGTTGTTAAAAATGAATTGAGCCACATAAGAACTGGCAGAGCTTCGGCTTCTTTATTAGATGAAGTGAAAGTTGATTATTACGGTACGCCAACGCCGATTTCGCAAGTTGCTTCCATAAATGCTCCGGATGGGAGAAATCTGGTTGTCAAACCATGGGATCGGAATCTGCTTTCCCACATAGAAAAGGCGATCTTAGCTTCAAATTTGGGAATAACACCGATAAATGATGGGAATGTCGTAAAACTGGGTTTTCCATCTCCGACAACAGAACAGAGGAAAAACCTCGTCAAAAAATCCAAGGAAATAATAGAAGAAGGCAAAGTCGCCGTTAGAAACGTGAGAAGAGATATGATCAAAGTTGTGAAAGAAGAAAAAGAGGATGGGAATATAACAGAGGATGATGAAAAATCTCTTGAAGAAGAACTTCAAAAGCTTACAGACGAATACATAAAAAAGCTTGATGTGATCTTTTCTGAAAAAGAAAAGGAGATAATGGAATTTTGATTCCGGATCATTTAGCTGTCATAATGGATGGCAACGGAAGATGGGCCCAGAACAAAGGCCTTCCAAGGCAGGATGGTCACTGGAAGGGAGCCGAAATTGCCGAAGACATCATAGAATGGTCCAACGATAGAGGTATCAAATATCTTACACTTTTTTCATTTTCAACTGAAAACTGGAAGCGCCCTCAAATAGAAGTTCGTGCCATTTTTTTTATACTTGTCAAATATCTTAGCGAACGGTTGGGTAAAGTCATTGAAAAGAATGCGAAACTTCATTTTATAGGCGATATTGATGGTCTCGATGAGCAAACAAGGATGGTATGCCTTGATTCTGAAGCAAAAACTGCCCACTGTACAGGTATGACTATAAATCTTGCTGTAAATTATGGGGGTAGAGATGAAATCATCAATGCGGCTAAAAGGTGGGATGGAAAAAAAGACTTTGGATTCTATCTGTACACTGCAAACCAGCCTGATCCCGATTTTTTGATAAGAACGGGCGGAGAATTGAGGATAAGCAATTTTATGATCTGGCAGTTAGCTTACACTGAACTTTACTTTACAGATGTCCTCTGGCCTGATTTCAGCGAAAATGATCTTGACGTAGCTTTGGCAGATTTCGAAAGGCGCAGGAGAAGGTACGGTGGTGTATGAGAAAAGAAACGAAGATACGTCTTTTAACTGCTGGAGTTGCAATACCGCTTTCAATACTTTGTTTTTTCAATTTCTGGGGTGTTGTTTTTCTTTCGGCTTTAGCTGTTGGTCTTGCAGGGTATAATTATATCCAGATAACTTTAGATGGTTCAAGAAAATTTCACAGATATTTTTATATAATTGCCATACCCGCTCTGAATATCGTTTTTGGTATTTTTATAAAAGATCCATCGATGATAGTACTTGCCTATTCACTTACAATGAGTATAGGCTTTTTTCTGGCGATTATTTTCAAAGATCCGAATGAAGTTATAGAAAATAACATAATTTTTGGTTCCTTTGGACTGTGGTATCTTTCTTTTAACCTTGCTTTTTTCATCCTGATATACGCTCAATTTGACGCAGTCTATTCTCTTAGTGCGCTTGCTTCGGCTTTTGTTTTTGATTCGGCAGCTTATTTCGTTGGTTCTAAATGGGGAAAGCATAAATTTATAAAGAGAATAAGTGCTGGAAAATCGATAGAAGGTATAATCGGTGGCTTTGCCTTTCTTATCATCTTTTTCTTCATATACGATTCTATTCTCTATCCGTTTTTCGGTTGGAGGCATTTCAGCTGGGAGGCAATAATAATTCTTTCGGCGATCTTTTCATTTTTCGATACCGTTGGAGATATAACTCAATCCGTTTTCAAGAGGAACCGTCAGATAAAAAATGCAGGAAAGATACTTCCAGGTCACGGTGGTTTTTGGGACAGAATAGACGGACTTTTGATCTCTGTGCCGATTTATTATGCTGCTTTTACCGTTTTAAGTAATTTGAAAATTTTGAAACCATGATAAAGTTATACTCTTATTTTGCCTTTTTTACCTTCGGATTTTTTGTCATGATACTTCCAAGCGCTCTTCCGGTGGCGATGAAAGAATTTGGAATGAGCTATCTTCAAAGTGGTTATTTGATGATCTTCGGCACGCTTGGGTATATTTTAGGTTCATTGATATGCGCACTTTTTGCTCATCTGATGGGATTGAAAAGAATAGCCATTCTGGGAGCCATGATATCGGCTTTAGGTTTGATATATTTTGCACTTTCAAAGGATTTTTTAGACATTTCGATATCTAATTTCTCAACGAACGTAGGAATGGGATTCATTGAAACAGGCGTAGGGGCGCTCATAGGTGCCTCGATCAAAGAAAATCTTTCAGGTACCCTAAATAGGGTGAACGCTATTTTTGCCCTCGGTGCCGTGATAAGCCCTTTTGTCGTATCAACTTTTATAGGTTTCAATTGGAACTGGCAGATCGTCTACATCTTTTCGGCCATCATAGCTTTTGCAGCTTTAATCTTTGCATTTAAAATGCGAGAAGTTGGCATGATCAGAACAGAAGAGAAAATCAAAAGATCATATAATTTTTCTCCGCTTTTTATCATCATATATCTCATGATTGCCATATATGTTGGATATGAAGCTGCGTATTCCTCGTGGATCACAACCTTTCTCACGAATTTCAGAGGCATAGCAGTTGCGGTAGCGGCCGCATCTTCATCTGCATTCTGGGTGGGGATGTTTGTTGGTAGATTTTCAGCAAGCTTTATCAAGGTTAAAGCTGAGTCGTGGCTACTTTTTATAGTTTCAGCCTCTCTCATATCCGTGATCTTATCCATTTTCATGTTTAATTTTTACTCTATAATTATCTTTGTTTTTCTGAGCGGTCTTTTTTTTGCGAGTACTTACCCGACAATTCAGATGATGCTCATAGAACGTGCCGAAAAAAATATTGGCAATCTCATGGGTGTCTTCGTCTTATTCGTCGGTATGGGTGCCACCATCGCACAATGGATCGTAAGCGGTGTTTCAAGTATTTTTGGCATCGTATTCGGATTCAGCCTCATACCGGTAATGATCCTTGCCGATTTACTTCTATCAATCTCGCTTGTGAGAAGGAAAGAATTATGAAAGATCTTATCATGGCCGTTGATTGTGGAACGCAAAATTTGAGGGTAATACTTTTCGATCGTGAAGGACATATCATAGAGATGTCAAAGAGAAAGTACACGCCTTATTATTCAACAAAGCCCGGCTGGGCAGAGCAGGATCCAGAGTTTTACTGGAATACGTTCGTGTCCTGCTGTGAAGAGATTCATGATAAAAATTCCATGCTTTTCCAGAATATTGTGGCCATGACTGTTACAACTCAAAGAGATACGATGATAAATCTCGATAAAAATGGAAAACCTCTGAGACCGGCAATAGTATGGCTCGATCAGAGAAAGGCCCAAAAATTCAGAGAAAGAACGATTTTGATGAAGTTTGCTCACAGAGTCGTTAATATGGATGAGACCGTGAAAATTCTTGAAAAGGATAGTAAAGTAAATTGGATAAGAATGAATGAACCGGATGTATGGTTAAAAACCGAGAAATATCTTCAAGTTTCAGGATTTTTCAATTTCAAGCTTACGGGAAGGTTTGCGGATTCAATTGCTTCACAGATAGGGCACATTCCGTTCGATTATAAACATTTTAGATGGGCAGACGATGATGACATAAAATCTATTCTTTTTTACATTGAAAAAGAAAAATTGCCAGATCTTGTATGGCCATCTGAAGTTATAGGCTATGTAACACATGAAGCATCCATCCAGACAAAGCTTCTGGAAGGTACACCTGTCATAGCATCTGGATCTGACAAAGGATGCGAAACGCTCGGAATGGGTTGCCTCACAGAGAATGTTGCCAATTTGAGTCTCGGTACTACCGCAACAATTCAGGTGATGTCAAAAAGGTACTTTGAACCTGTGAGATTTATTCCTCCTTATCCGGCGTCTATTCCTAAATATTACAATCCAGAAATGGAAATTTTCAGAGGTTACTGGATGGTAAGCTGGTTCAAAGATGAATTCGGATTCAGCGAGTTGCTTGAGGCCGAAAAAAGAGGTTTATCTCATGAGGATGTTTTGAATGAGAGTATGAAAGAAATTAAAGCTGGATCGATGGGTCTTGTCGTTCAACCTTACTGGGGTTCAGGCTTAAAGATGCCTGAAGCCAAAGGATCAATGATAGGGTTTGGAGATGTACATGGCCGTACCCATATTTACAGATCGATAATAGAAGGGATAGGCTATGCGCTTCTTGAAGGTATGAAAACGATCGAAAAGCGTGGTAAATTGAAGATAAAGCGTCTTACAATTGCAGGTGGAGGTGCTTCAAGCGATGATATATGTCAGATTACCTCTGATATTTTCGCATTACCGGTTTATAGAGGAGAATCAAATGAGGCCTCAGCACTTGGAGCTGCGATAGATACGGCAGTAGGGATGAAATTTTATTTAGATTTCGATGATGCTGTTAAAAATATGTTGAGATATTCAAAGGTATTCGATCCCGATCCTGATAATTCATACATTTACAAACAATTGTTTGAAAAAGTCTATCTGAAAATTTATCCGGCCCTCAGGCCGATATATAAAAATATAAGAAAGATAACAAATTATCCGGAACTGTGAAATTCAGATGAGTTTGATAGAAATAGAATAGAATGGTAAAATTAGTTAAACAAAGCTTAAAGGAGGCGTTTGTCATGCAAAATAAATATTCACCAAATGAGATCTTTGAAATGGCAGTCAAAATAGAAAAAGATGGAGAAAAATTTTACGGTTATCTTGCAAAAAATTTTCAAGAAAATCCAGGAAAAAAAGAACTTTTTTCTTATCTTCAAGCCCAGGAAGCCCAGCACGCGAAAGACTTCGAGAGAATTTCAAGAGACATTGCAGATGAGATCGACCCTGAAATGTGGGAAGATGCAAAAGTATACCTTCAAAGTCTCGTGAGCGGTAAGATCTTCCCATCTTCAGATGAGATGATTTCGAAATCTAAATATATGGATTTAAATGAAATAGTTAATTTCGCCCTATCAATAGAGAAGGAAACGATCATCTTTTACAGTGAAATTTTAGACACAACTAAATCAGAAAAAGCCAGAATTATTCTTGAAAAGATAATTCACGAGGAACTTGGCCATGTCAAGAAATTAATGGAAATAAAGGGAAGTGAATGATGGAACTTGTTAAAATTTCAGATCTTAGAAAAGATTTTGGAAATTTGACGGCCGTCAGATCTATAAATTTTCACATAGATGCCGGTGAAATTTATGGTTTTTTAGGGCCGAACGGTGCAGGAAAGACGACAACGTTGCGCATGGCAACGGGGGTTTTGGTTCCAACATCAGGGAAGGTAGAGATCTGTGGAGTAAATCTTGAAGAAGATCCGATAACCGTAAAAGCCCAGATTGGTGTTGTTCCGGATGAACCAAAATTGTACGATAATCTTACAGGCCAGGAATTTATAGAATTTATAGGTTCGATCTTTTCTATGAAAAAAAATGAAATTAATCAAAGAGTGCAAGAATTGTCAGAAGCTTTTGAAGTGAATTTTCTCGATAAATTTATAGGCGATTATTCGCACGGCATGAGGCAGAAATTGATGCTTATCTCTGTTTTGATGAGGAAGCCAAAGGTCATATTTTTAGATGAAGCAACGGTCGGTCTTGATGCGAAAAGTGCGAAAATTCTGAAGATGCTCCTTAAAAAGTACGCGGAAGAAGGCTCGGCTATCTTCATGACAACACATGTGCTCGAAATAGCCGAGAAGATGTGTGATAGGATAGGCATAATAAACAATGGTGAGCTTATAGCCGAAGGGACTCTTGAAGAATTGAGAAATGAATCCGGAAAAGAATCTCTTGAAGATATCTTCCTGAAGCTTACCGGATCGAATGAAGATGAGGTTAAGGAGATAATAAACAGTCTATGAGGGAACTTGGATTGCTTTTGAAGTACAAGTTGAAGATGTGGTCGAATATAGCCAAAAGGCGTGGAAGACGGGGTCTGCCGCTGTGGGCTTATATTCTTATTCTTGCAGGTATCTTTGCAGCAATCGGTATCCCCGCTTATTACATGTTTGTGGGAATATTTCAGAATTATTCTCAGATCATTTTTGGTGATGTGAATCTTGCCGGTCTCTTCGTTGAGATCTCTATGATCGGTATCTTCGTACTCGTGCTTGTTACCGATACACCGGCCGTTGCTTTAAACATTTTCATGACGGATGATGTGGAATTTTTGCTCACACTTCCCATTTCACAGCAAACGATCTTTGCTTCCAAAACTATAGAGACTTTATTCCAGGGTGGATTTCCAGCACTTTTCGTAATACCAATTCTCGCTTCATATGCGACTGCTATTGGAATGGCATGGTACGCTGTATGTTTTATGTTCGTAATATATATATTTTATTTTCTTATGATAGCTGGCATCTCCGCACTTTTGGCCCTCGTTGTTTCAAAATTTGCTTCAAGATCCGGAACACAACGTTTCATGATCTTCACATCTTTGATAGTTTATGTGCTTGCAGTCTTACTCATGAACATGGTTGGCTCTCTTGATTCAAATGCAAAAGATATCTCTCAGGCTTTTGGGAGTTACGTAAACACGGTAAATTCTCCTTACCTGCCTTCTACATGGCTTTTAGATGCCATAAGCGGACGGTGGAGCGGGGCGGTAATTCTCATTGCTGTGAGCATAGGCATAGGCATCCTTGCATATTTTATAGCTTCGAATGGCATACTATCCGGTTATTCAAAGATGGCAAGTGCATCGAAGAAGAAGAGAAAATATCTGAAATCTTACAGGATCAGGACACCTATGATGGCCTTTATATCGAAAGATGTCAAGCTCATGAGAAGAGAGCCCTCAATTCTCTTTTTGCTCGTTTATCCTGCCATCTTTCCCCTTATCTTCATTTTTGGTGGCTCAAAAGGCATTGTACCGGGTATTCTCGTTTCTGTTTTTATCTCGTCGATGTACATCGTTATAGCAACGGCAAGCCTTGCTTCGATGGAGATAAAGACCGGTGATTTCATCGATACGCTTCCTTTAGAAAAAAGAACACCTTTCTGGAGCAAGGCGATAGTTGTTACAACTGCCTTTTCAATTGTTATACTTGCAGTTTTTCTCATACTTTCGATCTTCTTTGGTCTTATTAGTTTTGCTATACTTGCGGTCATTCTTTCCATACCCATTTTTCTCATCCTTACATTCTTCGGCGTTTATGCGACTGTGAAATGGCCAAATTCAACAGGAGGGGTAAGAAGACCTTTGAATACGACAGGCAGCCTTGTGAGCACCGGTGTAGGATTTCTCGGGTCTATCTGTCCTTTAGCTGAAAGTTTTTACATATCGAGACTTGGAAATATACCCGATATTCCATCCATCTTTTCATTTTTGATCTTTTTGATCGCACCTTTAGCGATAGAAATCACGATGGGGTATATGATCTTCAAGATGATATCAAAAATAGATCTTTCCAATCTTTACGGGAGGTAAAAAATATGAAAATATCAATTGGTAGCGATCATGCGGGATTCGAATTGAAAGAACATGTTAAAAATTATTTGATTTCAAAAGAAATTGAAGTCATAGATGAAGGAACTAATTCAGATCAATCTGTGGATTATCCTGTTTACGCTGAAAAAGTCGTAAAAACGCTGAAAGGAAAAGCGGCGGACTACGGGATACTCATCTGTGGAACGGGCCTGGGAATGTCTATAAGTGCTAACAAATTTAAAGGTATTTACGCTGCATTATGTCTTTATCCCACCATGGCCAAATACGCCCGAATGCATAACAACGCAAATATTCTGGTCATGGCCGGTAGGCTGATGGGACCGACGCTCGCCGAAGAGACTGTCGATACTTTTCTGTCAACCGGCTTTGAAGGTGGGAGACATGAAAGAAGGATAAATGAAATAGAAAGGTTTGAATGATGATAAAGTTCTTGGGTATAGATCTCGACGGCACGCTTCTGGATTCTGAAAAACATATCTCAAAAGAAAATCTCAAAGCTCTTGAAGAAGCTGAAAAGAGAGGAATAAGCATCACGCTCTTCACCGGAAGATCTTTCATAGCTTCAAAAGAATATTTCGATGTCATCTCCTCGGATATACCCGGTGTCTTTCAGAACGGTGCGTTCATTGCAACTTTGAAGTCTCATAAAGTTGTTAAAAAGACAACACTTTCAAGAAAATGTGCCAAGCAGATAATTGACCTTTCGAAAAAAGAAAAACTTTTTCCCGTTGCATTTACAAACTTTCTCGAAGATCCCGATATGATTTATGATCTTGATTTGCCAGAAAAATCAAATTATACGTCTTATTTTGCAAGAAATGCTTACAGAATGATACGTGTAAACGATATGGCAACCTGTATCGGTGAAGAGATAAGCGAAGTATCAGTTGTGGGTGATTTTGAAAAAATAAAACGGGTACAAAAATATCTTGATCCTTCAGAGCATACCTTCATATTGAGTACGCTTTTCAATTCAAACAACGAAGCTTTCGTGGAATTTTTTGGACCGGGCTGTGGAAAAGAGAAAGCTCTCAATTTTCTTCTCAATCGCCTCAAAATTTCAAAAAAAGAGTCAGCATTCATAGGTGATAATTACAACGATCTCGAAGTGTTAAAGGCTGTTGAAAATCCGATAGTCATGGGAAATGACGAAACTCCTGATGAGATCAAAAAGATAGGTAAATTCGTCACTTCATCTAACAATGATAATGGTGTTGCTAAAGCGATAAGAGAGTACATACTAAACATGTTTTAAAATATACTAAACCTTTTTTAAATTTCGAATCTTCCAGTGGAGAGCATGATGCCCCAGAGGAAGCCTACGCTTCGCAAGGACAGATTCCGACGGGGCACATGCTGAAGCTGCAAGATAAATGGGCATTCGGCTTTTAAAGCTGAATCGATATGGTATAAACTCGTCTCTCACGGAAAAGAGGCAAATTTAAAAGAACAATTCTTTGATCATATACTTATGGTATAATTTCTCGATAGATATTGAAAGGAGAATAATCGTTAAAAATGCTTAAAAGAACCCATAGATTGCATGAAATAAATGAATCTCTTATCGGCAAAAATGTCATCATCAACGGGTGGGTTGACAGAGTAAGAAACTTAGGCGGAATTATCTTTGTATGGGTAAGAGACAGATATGGAATAATTCAGGTTATTTTCGAACCTAACACGGCACCTTACGAAGTGGCTAAGAAACTCGGAGGTGAATATGTCATCGGTGTTAAAGGAATAGTAAGAGATAGACCCGCCAACGCAAAAAATTCTGAACTTATAAGCGGTAATTTCGAGATCCTTGCTGAAGCGATCGAGATCTTTGCAGAATCAAAAACTCCACCCATATACACCAACCGTGATGAGGGTAATGAAGATGCGAGATTGAAGTACAGATATCTCGATTTAAGGAGGAGATCACTTCAGTCGAATCTTATCTTTAGACATAAATTGATCCAGAAAACAAGGGAATATTTCAACGATCTCGATTTTGTTGAAATAGAAACTCCATACCTGACAAAATCGACACCAGAAGGTGCGAGAGAATTTTTGGTGCCATCGCGTCTCAGAAAGGGTACTTTTTACACTTTGCCGCAATCTCCACAAATTTTCAAACAGCTTCTCATGATAGCGGGATTTGATAGATATTACCAGATAGCAAGATGTTTTAGAGACGAAGATCTCAGGGCAGATAGGCAACCTGAATTTACCCAGATAGATGTTGAGATGTCTTTCGTTGAACAGTGTGATGTTCAAAATGCCGTTGGTGGTTTGATAAAATACCTTTATAAAGTACTTTTAGATACGGATATCGGTGAGGTACCTTTCATGGAATATGATAGGGCAATAGAACTTTACGGATCCGATAAACCGGATTTGAGATTTGGAATGGAGATGGAAGATTTAACCAACTATGACAATGCCGGCTCTCTTGAATTTTTAAGCCCTAAAAATGGAGAAGCGCTGAAGGCGATCACAGTTCCAGCAAATGAGGTACTTTCAAGAAAGGATCTTGACAGTTATTCTGAAACGGCAAAATCGTCTAATTTAAAATTAGGATGGGCAAGGTTTCATGGCGGCGAATTTTCTGGAGGAATTTCAAAAATTTTGAAAAATGCCAGATGGAATAACGATCTTCAGGACAACGAATACATTATTCTATGCTCAGGTAAACGTTCTGATGTTAATGCTTTTCTTGGTAAAGTTAGACTTGAAATCGCTCAGAAGATAAAAATCATTCCTCCGAAAACTTTCAAAGTTTTGTGGATAAATGATTTCCCGATGTTTGAATGGAATGAGGAGAAACAAACCTATCAGGCACAGCATCATCCATTTACGATGCCCTACCTTGAAGATCTTGAAACTTACGAAAAGAGTGATTTAGGTAAGATACGTGCCCACTCTTACGATCTTGTGATAAATGGTTGGGAGATGGGAAGTGGAAGTGTTAGAATTCATACGAGAGAGTTGCAAGAACGTGTTTTTAAACTCATAAACCTATCAGAAGAAGAGGCAAAAAGGAGATTTGGCTTCTTTCTCGAAGCTTTTGAGTATGGAGCACCTCCTCATGCTGGATTTGCAATAGGCATTGATAGGCTTGTATCGGTCATGCTCGGAGTTACTTCTCTAAGAGAGGTTATAGCTTTTCCAAAAACAGCAAGCGGTAATGATTTGATGATGGATGCACCATCTGATGTCTCACCGGCTCAATTGAAAGAGCTTGGAATTGAATTGGGGGCAAGAAGAGATGAATGATTTCTACATGGAAATTAAAGTAGTCGGAAATGATTTTCTAATTGTATTGAAAGGTGAATTGGATGCTTACTATTCCATAGACTTCAAAAAAAGAATGATAGAAGAAGTTATGGGCAGTAAAATGAAAAAGATCATCTTTGATATGACAAATCTTTCTTACATAGACAGTGCAGGACTTGGGGCTCTTGTTTCTGTCCTGAAACGTGCGAATGACAGTGCCAAAGAACTCAGATTTTTCGGTATGAGAAATAGCGTAAGAAAAATCTTTGAACTTACAAAGCTTAACATGATCTTCAAGATATTTGACACTTACGAAGAAGCCTGTGTATGAGTTATATAGCAATAGATGGTCCTGCCGGATCTGGCAAGTCATCCGTTGCTGGTGAACTTGCTAAGCAGATCGGATTTTACCATCTGAATACGGGATCTATGTACAGGGCTGCTGCATTCGTATGGTTAAAGGCCGGAGAACCTTCATTTTCGGATGAATTCTTCAAGTATATAGATGAAAGAAAATTTGTTTTGAAAGATGATCTTATCATGATGGATGGAATCCGCCTTGGTGATGAGATAAGAACCCTCGAAGTTGGTAAAGTTGTTTCGAAGATCGCTGAAATTCCCGAAATCAGAGATATAGTAACGAAGAAAAGCAGGGACATAGTTAAAGGTAAAAATGTAGTTGTCGAGGGAAGAGACATTGGCACCGTGGTACTTCCGGATGCATTCCTGAAGATCTTTTTGACTGCTTCAGTCGAAGAGAGGGCAAAAAGAAGATATAATGAACTTTTGTCCAAAAGAATGAAAACCAATTTTAAGGATATAATAGATGAGATAAGGGAAAGAGATTTAATAGATTCAACAAGGAAGGTAGCACCTTTGAAACCGGCACAGGATGCGGTGATTATCTGTACTGATGGTCTTTCTCTTTCTGATGTCGTTAAAAAGGTCTATCAAATGTACATCGGAAGGATTAAAATTGCTGAGAATAAACGTAGCGAATGAAATTGGTTTTTGCTTTGGCGTTGATAGAGCGATCAAAATAGTCGAAACTCTGATCCGTAGAGGAGCAAAAGTCTACGTTACCGGAGATCTCATACATAATGAAGATGAGATGAAGAGGTTAAAAATGCTCGGTCTTGAATCTCTTGACTTAGATCGGGACTGGCCTGATTTATCAGAAGTTACGGTTGTTGTTAGGGCACACGGTCTTCCTCTAAAGACATTAGAAAGGTTGAAGAACAAAGCCCACACGGTCGTAAATGCAACATGTCCGGTCGTTTTTGCACTTGCAAATTCACTTAAAAATGCTGAAGCAAATGGGTTTGAGCTCTTTCTATATGGTCATGAAGGACACGATGAAGTTGAGTATTTGAAAAGTGTTGTAAAGAAGTTGAAAGTGATCAAATCTTATGATGATGTAGAGATCTCATCGGGAAAAGTTGCGCTTTTTTCTCAAACAACTATGGATACTGGTAGATTTTCAGATATAGCTGTACATTTCTCGCATGATGTACAGCATTTATCCACCCTTTTAGTTCAAAATAGCATCTGCCATATCACCTTTGAAAGGGAAGAGGAGGTGAAAAGGTTAGCCAGAGATAATGACGTTTGTATAGTTGTGGGTGGAAAAAAGAGTTCTAACACTAAAAAACTCTTTGAGATGGCAAAAAGTATCAATTTAAACTCTTATCTTATTTTAGATTCAACCGAAATCGAGATGAAATGGGTTGAATCCGCGCAAAGTGTTGGAATTTGCAGTGGAACCTCTACTCCTCAAAGGATAATAAGTGAAATCGTTGAGAAGCTGAGGACGTTCAAAATTTAAAGGAGGTGTGGCCCCACGGGGCAAAATTATGGAAAACGGCGAAAATTTTGAAACAAGCAATGACGAGTTAAAACAGTATCTTGAAAACAAAAATGTTGGGACACCGGAGATAGGCGAACATAGAAAATGTATTGTGATAAGTTCCGGGTCTGATTATGTTGTGGTTGATCTTTCAGCAAAAACTGAAGGAATAATATCAAAGAAAGATCTCGTGAAAAATCCTCAGACTTATAGACCTGGCGATGTTATAGATGCGATTGTTATAAATTATAAAGGGGAAGAAGAAAACGGACGTACATATCTTTCCGAAAAGAAGTTTGTTGTACCAAATCTTCTGGCGGAAGTCAAAAAATCGATGGAAGAAAAGAAACCTGTTAAGGGATATATAACAAGAAAAGTTAGAGGTGGATACAGCGTTGAGATAAACAATGCTCTTTCGGCCTTTTTACCGGGTTCACAGGCTTCTGCTCTTAACAATCTTTCAAACTCAGAATTGGTGAACAAAGAGTTTAACTTCGAAGTGATAAATTTTGAAGAAAGAAATAATGGAAACAACATTGTCCTCTCTTTAGATTCTCTGATTGGTAAGAAAACAGAAGAATTTCTTCAGAATATTCAGATCGGCCATCAAATATCTGGAATTGTCAAAGATATAACAAATTTTGGAGTCTTCGTTGATGTTGGATCGATGACAGCACTTCTTCCGCGAAGTGAAGTAAGCTGGGATAGAGATTCGAATTTGCAGGGTAAATTTCATATTGGAGATAAAATCGATGCGGTAGTGATATCTAAAGATCCGGATAAAAAAAAGATGTCAATCAGTGTGAAAAGATTGTCCGAAGATCCATGGGAAAAGATAGAAGAAAAGTATCCGGTTGGTAGTGTTGTTGATGCCCTTGTTGACGGAATAGCACCTTATGGCATTTTTGTTAAAACGAAGGATGGCATAAGAGGACTTGTACGTTCTTCCGACATTTTCTGGGGAAATTACAAGAGAAATTTGAGAGATACTTTCCAGGAAAATCAAGAAGTTAAAGTTGAGGTTACGGAAATAGAGAGGGCGAGAAGAAGAATATCTTTCAGTATTAAGAGTGTAAATGGCGATCCATGGAAAAATATTGAAGAACGTTATCACATCGGAGATGTTGTAGATACAAAGGTTGAAAAGATTCTTGATAATGGTATCATACTTGGAATCGAAGAAGGTATATCCGGTTTTGCCCACGTATCCGAGCTTTCATGGAATTTCGTGAAGCACCCGAACGAACTTTTCAAAAAAGGACAGGCTGTGAAAACACAGATACTCGAAATAAGTCCTGAAACGCGCAGAATGAAATTGAGTGTGAAGAAATTAATGCCTGATATATGGGAAGATCTGTCAAAGAATGTGAAAATAGGTACTCCTGTCGAGTGTGAAGTTGTAAGTCTTAAGAATTCTGGAGCCATAGTGAGGGTTATCAATTACAACGTTGAAGGATTTTTACCTAAATCTCAGTTTTACGATGGAATAAAGGTTGGGGATACTTTTAACGCAAAAGTTCACAAGATCTCTTATAATCCAGAGCTCGATGAGCGGGATATGGTTGTTACGATAAAAGAAGAAAGTACCGAACAATCAAATAAAAGGAAAGAAATGCGGGATCGGGATTCTCGAGAGCCAAGGGAATCAAGAGAATTACGGGAGCAGCACGATGCGAATTTCGTGAATCAGGGACCTATGAGAACGACCATAGGAGATATGGTGAATAGAAAACGTGAAGAGTAACATTGAATTTCCAGCTTTAGTAATAGCAGGACGCAAAAATGTTGGTAAGTCGAGCATCTTTAACAGAATTGTCGGCTACAGACGTTCACTTGTGGCCGATTATGAAGGCCTGACGAGAGATCCTGTTATCTTTGATATGGATCTCGATGGTAAGAAGGTAAGGATAGTCGATCTGCCCGGATACTTTTTCGAACCAAAGGATGATATAGAAAGAGAAATGAACGCTGCTTTCATGAGATGGATTGAAAAGGCAGCGCTCATCCTCTTTGTTGTGGATGGAAGATCAAATATCTCCGAAGAAGATGTTGAAATAGCCCAGATGATAAGAAAAACCGGAAATGCCCATCTTTTAGTTGTTAACAAAGCTGAAAGTAATGCTTATCTTGCAAATCTTTCGGAAGTATACTCACTTTCGATGGGAGAGCCAATCTTTGTCGCAGCCGAGCATAACATTGGATTCGATCTTCTCAAATCCATTATAGTTCAAAAAATACCTGATTTTCTTTCAGAATTAGAAATACCGACGGCCAGAATCTCAATAATTGGAAGGCCAAATGTCGGAAAATCTTCTCTTTTGAATGCCATATTTGGAGAATATCTATCGATAGTCACGGATATTCCGGGTACGACGAGAGATACGATAGATGCATCCATAAATTATAAAGGCACTGAGATACTTTTCATGGATACGGCAGGCCTTAGAAAAAGGATGAAAGTGGAAAAAGGAACGATAGAATCTTTTAGCGGTGCCCGGGCAATAAGAGCAATAATGAACTCAGACATTTGTGTGCTTGTTTTAGATGCGTCTTCAGGGCTCTTTGATCAGGATAAAAAGATATCTTCGATGATAACAAAATATTCGAAGGCTTCTGTCATAGCCATGAACAAGTGGGATGATGCCGTTAAAGGGTTTGAAAATCTTGTGGAAAGAGAACTTACTTTCATCTCTTACAGTCCAAAAGTTCCGATTTCTGCCAAAAATAGGTGGAATATAGAGAGTTTACTCGATGCAATCTCACTTGCTTACAGATCATATACAGTGAGAATATCAACATCCCAGATAGCAAAATTTTCTGCGGCATTTTCGCATGAACATCTCGTTCCGTCAGGATTGAAAGTTTACTATGCTACGCAAATAAGTACAGCCCCACCTACGATATCTGTCTTTGTTAATGATCCAGAGCTTTTTGACGAGAGTTTAAAAAGATCTTTTGAAAGTTTTCTTAGAAGGCAGATAGATGAGTTAAGAAATTCACCGATCAAAATATTTGCAAAGGTGAGAAGATAAAGATGGCTTTTGAAATTTCATGGGTGATTCTGTCTTATCTGGTTGGCAGTATCCCTTTCAGTTATATCATTCCATCTTTAAGAGGCGTCGATGTCAGAAAGATAGGGAGCGGTAACGTTGGGGGTACAAATGCGATAAGGGCCGCTGGCCCCGTGATGGGTATAATTTCGATGACTTTAGACGTTCTTAAATCCTTTTCTATGATCTTGCTTGCCCGTTTTTTTGGTTTCGATCTTTTATGGATTTATGCGTCCGGTATTTCAGCTGTCATCGGTCATGATTACCCGGTTTATATGAAGTTCAAAGGTGGGAAGGGTGTTGCTTCTACGCTCGGTTTCATTCTGGCGATAAATCCATTTATTGGGCTTGAATTTGTAGGAATATGGCTCTTATTCGTTCTTACAACTGAATATGTTTCGCTTGCCTCGATGGTTGGCCTTGCCGCCGGTGCTGCGACAGCTTTTGCAACAGGCATGTGGTATTTCGGGATAGTGCTAAGCCTTCTAACAATTTTGTCGGTTTACAGACACCATGAAAATATAAGCAGGCTGATCAAGAAAAAAGAAAATAAGATGAGCATCAAAAATTTGATTAAACAGAAGTGATTGTTTTGATTAAGAAAACTATTCTTTTTTTCGTCCTTGCCACACTGGTATTATCACTTTCTATTTTTGGATCTTACATCGATAGTTTCTCTGCAGCGGTGAATGCGTGGAACAGATCGAATATTAACGATGCGCTTTCACTTTTAAATCTATCCATGTCATCGACGATCAATGTTGCAAATGCCTCGAGCTTATGGTACTTCAGTGCAAGACTTGACATAATGGACGGAAAAATGAAAGACGCCGGCACTGCTTTACAAAATGCTGTTAGTATATTTGGTCCTGCCAAAAATTATCCTCTTCTCGATTCTCTAATGGATGCTTCCATGACCTCTTTCATTCCGATTGTCTCTTTGAAAAACGTTAATTCCATTCAGGGTGTTTATAACGGCAACGAGATCTTTTACTCGCCAGTTTCAGCTTCAATAAGGAAGGGTGCCTTTTATATTTTAGATGCCGCCAACAGAGATGTCTTAGAATTTGGAAAAATTCAGAATACATTTATGCTTGATGTCAATTCAACACCGACAGCCATTGTATATTCAGCGTTGAAAGACAGTTTTTACATATCTTTTGAAAATGGAGATATCTACATTTATAATTCTGATTTCACACAGAAAAAACTTTTTGCATCTAACCTTTCTTATCCTGTTATCTTCTGTACAGATATGGCCGGGAGAGTTTACGCCGGAGAGTACGGGGAAGATTCAGTTGTGATCTTCGAGAATGACGGAAAAGAATTTAAAAAATTCTCACTTTTCGTACACAAAGTTCATATTTTTTCTTATGGACACGTGTCAGACGGTATTCTTTACCTTATGGATCTCACAGATAAGGTTATAAGAAGGTTTGACATCATAAGCGGACAGGAATTGAGTTCTGTACCATTTCCAAACGGTCCTCTTCCTTTTGATTTTGAACTTGCAGGTACAAATATCATATTTCTGAGCTCTCAAAATGCAAATGCAGGGGGAGTGAGTTTCAGTCTCGACAATTCAAAATCTTTATTTTCATCCGTATTAAGCGGAACGACACTCGTTACTACCGACCCTTTCAATAATAAGGTCAACATATATAATCTTTCGTTGGGATCCGATCCAGTCTTTCCTATCATAGACAGTTTTAAATTTGAAGGTGGGAAGACGATCGTACTTTTTAGATTATTCGATTTGCTTGGGGGAATGATCGAATATCCATCTAATGTCGTTGTTAGCAGTGATGGATTTTTAGTTCCATTTTCTCTTTCATATACAGCTCAAAAAGTTGCTTTCTACGAGTTTCCGAAAATATCTGACATATTTGATATGAACAAAAATTTTAAAAATGTAGTTGTAATTAACAAAGATCAATTATCTTCTATGATCGATTATTTCGGTTCGATAATTTTGAACAACATCTCGCTCTACGTTATCGGTAATCCGTCAGATCTCAGTGAAAAAGAAAGGATGATGGTTCAACTTACGGGAGGTTCTTACATAACGAATTCAGAGATTCCAGAATTGAAAAGCTTTGTTGAAAATGCGCACTTCGAAGAATTCGTAGCATCTTACCCGACCCCATTTTCCACGAATCAGCTAAATGATATATCATTGTCTTACGGGGCCAGTTCTAAGATGATAGATACAGTTTATTATACGGATCAAAATATCGTATCAAAATGATACGTCTGAAGTATAAGCTTAGAACAAAATCAACTCATGAATTGATAAAACTCGCGCAAAGCGGGGTAACAGAGGCTACAGATTTTGTCATCGAAAAATTTTATCCGATGGTTGTGAAGATCGCAAGTCAGTATTACGGTGAATGGTCTGGACAGGAAGATCTCATACAAAATGGTCTTGTCGGACTCATAAAAGCAGTCTATTATTATAAAGAAGAGAAGAGTAACTTTTCAACTTTCGCATGGAAATCTATAGATTCAGAGATGAAATCTTTTCTTACATACCTTAACAGGAGGAAACACAAAATTCTAACAGATTCGTTGAAAGTTGATCTCCTTGTCGATGATGACTCTGAAGACAAAAGTGTGGACGTTGGATACGAGCCTTCATTGCTCGATGAATATTTTTACGACGATCTGATGAAAAAATTTTCTGAAACTCTTGAAGAAGAAGAGATGACATTGATCGAAATGTACGTTCAAAGTTTCTCATACAAAGATATGGCAGAAAAAATAGGTAAGAATATAAAATACGTTGATAACTCTCTTCAAAAGATAAAACAAAAGGTTAAACCAATTCTCGACGAATATATGTTGATCCGTTCAATGGTATCTAAAGTAGAAAGGATGTGAAGAGTTGAACGAAGAAGAAAATACTCCGCTACTTTTCAAAATAGCCGTGATCCTGATCATAATGGGAACAGCCTTTGGTACATTTATGGGTATCGTCAATTTTGCATTTATCAGATCGCTATCGAATGAATTATCAGATCTTAATAAAAACACTGTGGGTAACATCAATGGAAGATTGAATAAGATCGATTCAGAAATAACATCTCTGAAGGAAGATATCCAGCCTGGAGGAATTGTTGACGAATACATAAATGCTTATAATTTTCTGTCTAATACAAACTTCGATCTTGAAAAGCTTTTAACTTTTGCATCGGCAAATGCAAGCTCAACTTATTTTACGGTTTATGTGACCGGTAGCTCGAATGTGTGGATAAATGTGAGCAGAGGTGGTCAATCAATTCTTCAGGTCGATCTGAAACCAGGCCTTTCCAATTACGCATTCTTTGTCTCAGGAAAGCCGGATGTCAAAACTTTTTACACGCTAAGTGTTGATCTTTCGACCATAATTACGAGCAGCGACGCTTCATCAACTTATTTTCTTGTAGCCATCAATGGTTCGGCAAATTTGATAAAAATGAAAACATCTTCTGTAAGTGTTTCAAATATTTTGAGATGAAGAAAGGAGGAAAAATATGAAAATTGAAAATGTAAATGAATGGATCTTTAAAATAATAGAAGGTAATCCAGAAAATTCTTTTGATGTTATTGAAAAGATCGATCAAAAGGGTAATGGAATTTTCGAATGTACCCAAAAAAATGGTAAACTATCCATCCAGAAGGACAGTATCGAAATTGCAGCAGAGATTGATTCATCTGTAAATGATGATCTTTCTTCAATAACATTGTACTCACAGAATGCACATTTTTTTGGTTTTGGAGAGAAGATGGGATATCTGGACAAAAGAGGTAGGGAGATGGCAATGATGAATATGGATACACCTCTTCATACTCCGGATCTCGATCCAATGTACATATCGATCCCTTTCTTTATCTTACTTTCTCCTAAAAAACCTGCTATCGGTTTCTTTTTGAACACAACCTCTTATTCTTTTTTCAAAGTAAAGAATGACACCTACACGATTTCAGCTAAAGATAAAGGTCTTGAACTGTACGTCATCTATGGGCCTAAAATAGCCGATATCGTTGAACATTTTACCGAATTGGTGGGAAGAATGGATATGCCACCTGCCTGGTCAACAGGTTACCAGCAATCAAGATGGAGTTACGCAAGTTCACAGGAAGCCTTAGATATCGCATCGCATATGAGGAGGGATTCAATACCGTGCGATGTGATATATCTTGACATAGATTATATGGATGGATACAGAGTATTTACGTGGGGAAAAAATTTTCCGGATCCAAAAAATTTTGTGGATGAGATGAAAAAGTACGGGATTAAAGTTGTAACAATCGTGGATCCCGGGGTAAAAATCGATGAAAACTACGAAATTTACAGATCCGGGAAATCTATAGATGCTTTTGCAAAATCGAGAGATGATAAAGATTTTACGGGTTATGTATGGCCCGGGCGGTGCACTTTTCCGGATTTTTTAAGATCCAATGTCAGAGAATGGTGGGCAAGATCTCATAAAGTACTTTTTGACGCCGGAATCGAAGGGATCTGGAACGATATGAATGAACCGGCCGTAGTCTGGACGGATTCAAAAACGGTAAAGATATCTGAACTGTTAAGCAAAGGTAAAATAGATTTTCAGATTCTTGGAGAGGCAAAATCGCTCTTTGCACAGGATTATCATGATGAAGATCTGTTTCACAAAGATGATGAAGAAAGAGTATGGCCTCACTATAAGGTTAGAAATATCTACGCCTTTCTTGAAGCT
Source organism: Mesoaciditogaceae bacterium (assembly GCA_031962125.1). GTDB lineage: Bacteria > Thermotogota > Thermotogae > Mesoaciditogales > Mesoaciditogaceae > JAVRKU01. Next base: position 39,655 of record JAVRKU010000011.1, read on the forward strand.
ATTGCCACAAAAAAAGCTTTTGAGATGTATAGACCTGGCAAAAGACCATTTATTCTGACAAGGGCAGGTTTTGCTGGCATTCAAAAATATGCTGCGGTATGGACGGGTGATAATTCGAGCTGGTGGGAGCACCTTGAAAGTGAAATGGCTATCTCGATCGGAATAGGATTGAGCGGTGTAAGTTTCACCGGTACGGATGTAGGAGGATTTGGAGGAAATGCCACGGGAGAACTTCTCGCAAGATGGACAGAGATGGGAACATTCTTTCCGTTTTTCAGGAATCACAGTGCGATAGGGACAGTTCATCAGGAACCATGGGCCTTTGGTGAAGAGATAGAAAAAATAGTGAAAAAATACATAAAATTCAGGTACGAGCTTTTTCCTTACATATATACCGCTTTTTATTTTGCACATAAAAGAGGCATCCCTATCATGAAGCCGTTGCTTTTTCTTGATCAGGATAATCCCGATCTTTACAGTGTAAATGATGAGTTTATCTTCGGTGATTCTCTTCTTATTGCTCCTGTTACAAGGCCTAATACAACGTGGAGATCTGTTTATATGCCAAAAGGTAGATGGATAGATATGAGAGACGGGCATATTTATGAAGAAGATCATGTGTACAGGATAAATGCACCCCTTGAAGAGATTCCAATCTTTGTGAAGGAGAATTCGATGATCTTCAGAACCGATCCGATGAATTACATCTTTGAAAAAGAAGAAATGAATCTCTATGTTGATATGTACGGCCAGGAAGCTGTTGGAGAACTTTACGAAGACGATGGTGAAACGTTCGAATATAAAAATGGAAAATATAACCTTTACGAAGTCGGAGTTGGAACAAGTACAAAAGGATACACGATAAGTGTGAAGGCAAAGCATCATGGATATGAAGGAAGGTATCAGAAAGTGACGGTGAATTTCATGAATGCACCAAGACAGATCATAGAAGTGACGATGAACGGCAAAAAAGTCAACGCACATTTTGATGGTAAAATTCTTAAAGTAGAGTTCAATATAAGAGATGTTATGTGATGATGTACCTTGGCGCTCACATGATATCACCACTTTCAACTATTCCTGAAAGAACCATTTCGATAGGTGGAAATACATTTCAGTGCTTTTCACACAGTCCAAGGATGTGGAACGTGAATATAAAAAAAGACGATCCTGATCGCAGTGAATTCATTGAAGGAATGAAAAGTGCAGGTATTCGAAGAGATAAAGTTATGATACACGCAAGTTATCTCATAAACCTTGCAAGCCCAAAACAGGAGGTACTTGAAAAATCCAAACAACTTCTGAAAACAGAAATGGAATTGGCGCATCTTTTAGAGATAAAGTATGTGAATGTACATCCTGGATCCGGCCTTGGAGAATCAGATGATCTTGCAATCGAAAGAGCTGCCAGATCGATATCTGAGGTACTTGAAGATAAACCGAACGATGTTGAATTGCTTCTTGAGATAGTGTCCCCGAAAGGCGGAAATATAGGATACAACTTTCATCAACTGAAAAAAATCGCCGACCTAAGCGGTTACGATCTCCATTTCACCTACGATACATGCCATGGTTTTGATGCGGGATACGATATAACATCGAAAGATGGGATGAAAAAACTAATGGATGAAATTGACGAAACGATCGGAAGAGATCATCTTATCATGTGCCATTTAAACGATTCGATGTTTCCGCTTGGTGTCCATAAAGACAGGCATGAAAGAATAGGAAAGGGATATATAGGCGTGGATGGTTTCAAAAATTTCTTTTCAAATGAATTTTTCAGATCGATACCCATGATCTTAGAAACGCCTGGTAATGATGAGGAACATGCCGAAGATATAAAAATTGTCAAAGAAATATACTGATTCAACTTTTAAAAAGATTTAGTATAGTAGTGATATAATTATTTTATAGCTGACACTGTCCCATTTTAACATTTGAATGTTAATTGACTCTTTTCCTTGATAATTTTTTCAGTTCAATCAATTCGGAAAGAAATACGGTTTGTATTATCTTATCTTTCATCATCACTCTAAAATGC
>JAVRKU010000012.1:0-9007 GCA_031962125.1 Mesoaciditogaceae bacterium
TCGCTGCGCTGCGAAGGCTTCCTCACGGGCACCACGCTCTTTGCTGGAAAATTTGGAATTTAAAAAAGGTTTAGTATAGATCATATCAGCGGATGGGCATAAATCAATCGCCTTCTAACCTTAAAATGTCAAATCAAAATAAATCTGAAAACCCATTTTTAATCTGCGAAATGTGGGTTAGATGATAAAATATTTTGAATATACGAATTTCTGGAGGTGCCGTTTTGAAAATTTTTTATTTCATCACCGTGTTATTGGGAATCTTTCTTGGTTTTTTATCTATAATTTTACTTCCACGCTCGCCATTCGTTCCATTCAATTTGGCAGGACTTATAATCTTCATCATTGCGTTGGCGGCTTTTGTCCTTTCGCTCAAGTTTAAAAGATTCATGCCATATGTCTTATTTGCCATCGGAATCCTTGCCATGCTGAACACATATTTTTATTTTCACGAATGCTCCCAGATAAAAGGAATGGAACTGTTCGGTGGTTTCTTCATTTCACTTGCGCCGCTCTTTTCAAAATCCCCGGGAACGTTGAAAAAAGGCTGAAATATTGTCAAATTTCAATTCAAGAATTCTATCGATAGATCTAATTTTTGTCGTAACTCATTCAGATTACCATTGAACTCCTTTTCAAAGAATTGATCTTCAACGGTTTTTGTCAGGATCATCCAGTTGTTATCTATGTGTGGTTCTATCTGTTTTTTATCTTTTATGTAAGAGATTATCAGATCGGCAACTTCTGTTTTTATTTCTTCGACAGGTTTTTTACCCATGAACATCGTGTATCCGCCACTTCCTGCGGCTTGATAACTGTTAACAGCTATGGTGTATTTCCTTTTCATATCAAGTGCTTTTCCATCTTTTTTAAGCCAAACAACTCTCTTTCCGGACTCTTTTGTAAGATCCATGATATACGAGATACCTTTGAAAATGTTGTATTTATATCCTGCAAGGTCTCCTGAGACCGTTATTTCACTATTTTCAAGTGTAAAATAAGCAGCTGATCTCTCGATCATTGCCTTTATCTCTTCCCCTGTAAGTTCAAACACTTTGAGTGTGTTTGAAAAGATGTAAACTGTCATGATGTTTCTGCGAACAATGGGTCCTTTTTTCCATCCGTGAACTTCCTGAGAAAAAAGTGCTGTGGCAGAAATTTCGGCTTTGGAATAATAAAGCTGGACGTCGTTTATAAGGTTTATGAGTGCTGTTTCGTGCGTCCTACCGTACATCACATCTGGAATGTAAAAATCTCCGCATGCCTCCCCGATAGGCTCATCAAGCCATTTTTGTACCGTTATTTGATACGGTCTTTCATCTCTTAAAAGCTCCCTATCAGGTTCAATCCCCTGGGAGCTTAACAGTTCTACCACACTCGATTCAACGACCCATTTTTCATTGTAGATGAGTTTTAACTCGATCTTTCCGAGTGCTCTCGCCCACGAAGAGGCCATGATGACCGGTACACCTTTTATTTTGGTTGCAAATGATCTGTGCTGGTGGCCGAAGATAAATGTTGAAACACCATCGAGCGTTGTTGCCATTGAGTATCCCTGGTTTTCTCCGGTTAATTCTTCTGTTACTTCCCCATTTTCCGGGTTGCACTCGAGTCCTCCGTGATAACCTACGATGATCACATCGGCTCCCATATCTTTTAGCTTTTTAACGTACACTTTTCCGGTCTCGATGGGATCAAGAAATTCAAGATCCTCTATATATTTGGGTTCTTCCCAAAAGGGTATGTATTTGGTAGTCAGGCACAGATAGGCAACTTTCGGCCCACCTAAAAGATCGAAAATTTTGTACCCATCGCCAAATTTTGGAAGTTTTGTAGTTTTATCTATTATATTTGCAGATGTTACAGGAAAATTTGCCTCCAAAATCGCTTTTTCTAAAACCCTCCTGCCAAAGTTAAATTCGTGGTTTCCTACCGTCATCGCATCGCATTTCAAATAATTAAGTGCCCGTATAGTTGGATCTTCACCGGAATCATCGACTGTTCCGTGATAGTATTCCAGCGGAGAGCCCTGAATTGAATCACCATCATCTAAATAAAGTACATGCGCCCTTTGGGATCTTATGTTTTTTATCATTGTCGATATTTTTGCGAGGCCGTATTCCACAGGCCTTTTTGTGGCATACCCTATTGGAAATATATATCCATGAAGATCGGTTGTTGTAAGGATTGTGAGATCGAATTCTTTCAATCAAAAACACCTCCAAATAATTTTCCTAACATTCACTTTTTACAAGGCACCAGAAGGCTTTTTTAAACTCTTCAAAATTATCAAAATTGAAATGATAAACCGGACGCCTGCCGCCTCCTTTTGCACCTAAAGATTTTGCAAATTCCATAACTTTTTCCTGAGAAATATCCGGCAGGCAGAGCGAAAAGTTATTACTTTCCCCAATTCTTATGGCATAAGCGATGTCCTGACGCACCCTTGCAACGAAAGAAGCCGTTGATTCATCTAACTCGATTATCTCTCCAACTTTTATTTCTTTCGAAATGTATCCGGCAAGCATTTCAGATGTTTTTTTGATACTTGATGCCTTTTCTTTTGACTCCTCCATACACTTAACGATCCTGTCTTTTAAATCGATCCATGACGCATCGAAAAGCTTTGCACTTTCGACAACTACTTTTGACCTTTCAGAGTAATCCTTCAAAGCACGCAGGCCTGCCACAAACCAGACACGCATAAGGCCACCTTTAACGCGTTCGGAATGTGTTACTTTTATGATACCTATTTCACCAGTTCGGGACACATGGAAGCCGCCACACGCGTTTGTGTCGAAAGCTCCTATCTTTATTATCCTTATGTTTCCACTTTTTATGGCTTTCTCTGAAAGCTCTTTTCTCAACTCATACTTTGAGGCCTCTTCCGGCTTTACGATGTGCTCTTCAACTTCAAGATCCGACATGACTATCTCATTTGATAGTGCTTCAGCCTCGCTCAGATCGCATGGAATATCGATATCTATGGTAGAATCTTCCTCACCCATACGAAAGCCAACGGTCTTTGAACTGTTGACTTTCTCTATGACGGCCGAAAGTATGTGCTGGGCCGTATGCTGGCGGGCTATCTCTTTCCTTCTTCCAACGTCAACATGGGCTTTGAGAATCATTCCCACTTCAAGAGATCTATCGATTTCGACTTCATCACCGACGGAAAGCACATTTGCATCCCCTATCCACCCTCTATCTCCTATTTGACCTCCGGCACCATCCATATAAAATGGGCTGCCGGATATTTTTACAAAATAACGGCCATTTCTTTCGGAAAATTCTTCAATTTTCACATCAGAAAGTTCTTCTTTTGAGAAATGCATACGAGCACCTCGACTCATAATTATTTGGAAAAATCCATGGCTATATCTTTAAAATGGTCTATTTTTCCGTCTTTAGATACAGATACCACATCGACTCTATATCTTTCGGATCCATAATCTCCGTAATTTTGCAAAAATGCTTCAGCCGTATAAGAGATTCTCTCAAATTTTTTCTTATCAACTCTCATATAGGCATCCGGAGATCCGTATTTGACTTCAACAAAAACAAGAGATTTTCCATCTCTTGCTATTATATCTATTTCGCCCAATTTTATCCTGAAATTCCTTTTAATTATTTTGTAGTGTGATTTTTTGAGATATTCACAGGCGATATCTTCGCCGATTTTGCCATCATTTTCTTTCATTTTGAATAAAGCGACGGCACTGAAACAAGATTATCTTTCTTCTGGGGAAATTGTTCGAAGATCTTCGAAGGATCTGTTACCTCTGCTATATCCTTTCTCAATTCCATTGGATCTTCTACCATTGTGAAGAGCGGATCGTATCCTTTCACATCAACTTCATCTAACATTTTCATGTATTCGAGAAGCGCAGCCATATCAACCTTCATTTTTTGAATTTCTTCATCCGTCAATTTCAATTTAGAAAGATTTTCAAGGTGCGTTATCAATTCGTCCGTTATCTCCATTTTTATCACCCTTTTTGAAGAGATTTTTAGCGCGATCAACATCAAAATCAAGCGAATCTCTGTTCGCACCGCTTATCTCTTCATACAATTCCTCCCGAAAAATTTTGATATTTTTCGGAGCTTCAATTCCAATTTTAACATCTCCATGGTCTATTGACAAAATTCTCACGGTGATATCCGTTCCTATTTTTATCGCTTCACCGATCTTTCTTTTAAGCACGAGCATATTCATCACGACCTGACGGGATGTCTTGTAGTGTAATTTGTGCCCTCGAGAATTATCTGTATACCAGCACCTTTTTCAAGGTTTATGACTACCGGTGCGAGCAAATTAACTGTAACTTCCGGAGAATGGAGATCTATGACACAAAAGACTATAACGTTTTCGCGCTTTGGCCTGCTAATTTCATCCAGCACAGCGTCGTTGAGTGTAATTGAATAGTCTTTAAACGCAATCCAGGGATCGACTACCGGTAACGCCACATCTTTATCCTCTAACGATACAAGCCATTTGATAGGTTCCGTATCCTGCCTTGATATCACAGAAAATTTTCTTAACTGCTCGAAACCCGGGAGGCCATTTTTGAATGTTATGATGTTTTCTTCCGATATATCGTAAGTTCCTATTTTAGTCTCGAATGTCATGCCAATCACTTCAAGAAATCCGCTAAAGTTGGCAAAAGTGCACTTGCGCTCGTTTGAAGGGCCGCCTGAAAAACTGACTCCTGAAGGGACAAATCAGATATTACCTTGACCATGTCGGCGCCCTGTGCGCTTGAAAGCAACTGGGTTACGTAAGTGTTCAAATTTTCATTGCTGCTTATGAGATTCTGAACAGATTGCTGGCGGGCACCTACTTCTGTTGTAACTTTCGAAAGAGAATTTTCGTAATTTTGGAGATCTCCGAGATCCTGTCCGCTGAGATTTGAAGTGTTATTATCGTTAAGATCTTGAATTATCTTATCAAGTAAACCCACATGAACGGTACCACCACTTCCGGTGGTATAGGAGATGAGACTTGCATTAACGGTTGTACCACCGCTTCCGGTGACTGAATAGCCAAAAAGCTGGGGTAGGGTCACATTTGTATTCATTGTTGATGTGCCGATCTTCAGGCTTATCTGTGCGGACGTTGCTGAATTACTCGTATAAAAATAAGTGGTCGCGCCGGCCGAAGTTAAAGAAGAAACAGGCTGGGAATTGCTTGCACCTGCGAACATATATGTTCCACCCACATTTGTGTTTCCGGCCTGCGCTATAAAATCTCTTATCTGCTTAACTTCTTGTGCTATCGCCGCTCTGTCTGCTGGTGTATTGGTGCCATTTGCTGCCTGCACCACAAGGGAGTTCACCTGCTGGACTGCCGACATTATCTGTCCTGTTATGTTGTCATATCCCTGAAGCGTACCCTGGGTTTGCTGGAGCGAAGATTTGTAAGTATTCAATTTTTGAATTGTAGAATTGTAATTTAGCGTCAGAACAGCATCCGTTGGATCCTGTGATGGAAGATCAAATTTATTCCCACTCGATGCCTGACTTTGCAATGTGGATATTCTTCTCAATATACTATCTATGTTATCCACAATCTGGGACTTCATCATACTCTGGGTAATTCTCATAAGATCACCTCGCTATACCATGTTGACGAGTGTTTGCAGCATTGAATTCACCGTCGTTATAACCCGCGCTGAAGCGGTATAAGCATTCTGATAAAGCAACATCTGCGCCATTTCGTCATTTATCGAGACGCTTGAAACCTGCTGCCTGTCCTGGCTTATCTGATTAACGAGCGAATTTGTGTTCGTGTACATCGCCGTAAAATTTTGACCCTGGATTCCAAGATTGCTCACCAGCGTACTGAAATATGCACCGAATGATTGCGGATCGTTTGAGCTGTTCATTGCGGTGATCATCTGAATGCCGCCATTGCCCTGCGGACCGGTGGGTCCGACCGTTCCGATCGCACTTCCATTAGAAAAAGTTGGTGAAAAGTCAGTCGCTACAAGAGATGGATCTGACATAAGCTCAGGATTTATAGAGATGTTTAAAGCCGGATTTTGAGACGAAACATTTAAGGCATCAGAGTTGTTTACATAACTTTGAAGGTTTATTGCATTATTATCAATGGTAAAACCAAGATCGCTCAAAAGTGCCGATCCGCTGATTCCATTGTCAGTTTCAGTTATGCTCACAGGATTTTGTGTACCATCTTTGCCCGTCCTTAAAAGATCGAAGTTGATCTCACTTGTAGCCCTTAACACAAGATTTCCCTGAGGACTCAAAGAAGCCTGAACTCCAACATTCGTGTTGTTTATTTTTGTTACAAGAGAGCTTAAAGTGTCCGTCGTTGGATCGATATTCACAATGGCACCATTTATATTTAGAGATATGCTGGATGTAAGTGATGGGAAGATATTGCTGAGTGGTGCGGTTGGATCGTATGCCTGTCCAGTTGGCGGATTGTTTCCCATGATCCTGAAAAGTGATGTCGGTTGTCCGGGCGTTGCCGCTATATCAAACAACGGTTGACCTAAATTTCCATTTTGATCGTAAGACTGTGTGAGCACCGTGTTTACTTTATCGGCAAGATTGAGTGCAAATGAGTTAAGCTGTGTCTCATACTGGGGTGTTATCTTATCTCTGAGATTGAAAAGGGCTCCCATCTCACCTTCTGTGAATGTCACGGGCATATTATTGGCCGTTACAAAAGCGGCATTTGGCTGGCCATCAACCGTTTGAAAATTCAAGGGAACGTATGTCTGACCGGCTAAAACGTTGGTTCCTCCAATGTTTATATTTATCTGATTCCCGCTCGTGTTGGTGGTCGTGTAATCTGTAAGCTGTGATAGATTATCGAGAAGATTATCTCTCTGATCGAGCAATGCGTTTGGGGAGTTTCCAAGGACTGACGATTCGCGTATTTCTACGTTAAGATCTGCTATTTGCTTTAAAGTAGAGTTTATATTTCCAACCTGCGTCTGGATCTGGGATGTGTAGTTTGACTTCATCTGCTCTAAACTTGTATAAATGCTTTTAACATTATCGATCAAGGCTTTGGCAGATTGAACGAACCCTTCCTGATTTGCAACATTGGACGGGTTGGTAGCCAGTTGCTGGGCTGCTGACCAGAAACTGCCATAGTAGGTGCTAAGTCCCTGAGAACCTGGCGTGTTGAAAAGCTGCTCGATATATTGAAACTGGGTATTTGTTTCATTCCAGAAGTTCATGTTTGAATTAGATTGTCTGTACTGTGTATCTAAAAATGAATCTCTTATTCTTTGAACATTCGTAACTTCAGAGCCAGTTCCAAAGGAGATCGGCATGCTCGTTTGAGTCAGGGTGCTCATAGGAATAGGAGGAGTCTGAACAATTACAGGCCTTTCTCTTGAGTAACCCGGAGTGTTCGCATTTGAAATGTTATTTGCAACAACAGAAATAGCAGTCTGCTGTGTGTACATTCCCAGCATCGCTGTGTTAAGCGTTGCAAAAAGATCCATTCCCACTTATCAGGCTCTCCCCGTGAACATGATACCGTCCGGAAGATGATTCTGCTTATCGTAAGTTTTATCATTATCTTTGAAAAGTTCCATGATAAAATCAAATTCTTCAAGCCTGTAAGCTATCATCCTTTGAATTCCGAGATTCAAAAGACTCACTTCATTTATCAGGCTCGTAAGTTTTGCGACCAGTATGGCAAGATCATGTCTGTAAGGCTCGTCGACAGCTTTTATTATGTCAGAAATTGTCGATCCGGATTCGATTTCTTTTGATATCTCGCCGGCTAAAGCGATCCTTTTTTGCTCGAGAAGATCAAGATCATCAAGAATGGCTCTCTCATCGACGAGAATTTTTTTCAAGCCATCAACATCATTTTTCTCTATCGTATCTCGTTTTGCCCTGAGCGTGATTGCAAGTCTTTCAAAACCTGAAAATTCCTCCTGCAAAGTTTCAACAAGTTCTTTTATTTTCATTTCAACTCACCCATCGATTCGATCATTTTTTTTGCTATGTTTTCAACGTCTATGCTATACTGACCGGATTGCACGAGTTGTTTTATCTCCTGCACATGCTTCTGCCTTGCACCGTTCATTTGAGGTGCTTTTGATGCGATAGATATAAAAGTTTTAAAATCGATCCTCGCATCGCCACTTTTTACAAAAGCATCCCCAGATGATCTTTCTACCTTTTCGGCCTTATCTCCTTTGTTGTTTTCAGGCTGCGGAAGGCCCGGTATTCCACCTATTCTCATTGAAATCATCTCCCGATCACATGATCGGCAGAAATGAGAAAATCTTCAATTAAAGTTTTTGAAAAAAACTGCCGATAATATGATCGGATTCCGGAATCCAGTACATGGAAGTACAAAAAATAACATGGAGGTGGATTTATGCAGATTAACCAGAATATCCCTGCCCTTCAGGCATGGATGGCGGTAAATAACACGAATAATAATATGCAAACGACGATTCAAAGACTATCAACAGGTTACAAAATCAACAGTGCGGCAGATAATGCGGCAGGATATGCGATAGTCCAGAAGATGTTGGGTCAGGTCAATGGTCTTAACACTGCGATGCAGAACGCTCAAAACGGTATAAGTTTGATCCAGACTGCATCGGGAGCTTTATCGCAGGATCAATCAATTTTACAAAGGATGAGAGAACTTGCAGTTCAGGCGGCTAACGATACCAACACAACGTCGGATAGACAGCAGATTCAGCAGGAAATGAATCAGCTTGTCAGCCAGATAGATCAGATAAGGAATACAACGCAGTTCAACACTCAGGTACTTCTGAATGGTAATCTCAACTACACGGGTGCATCCGGAACGGCAACGGTTGTCAACCCGTCAAACACGATAACAAGCGCTAAAATAGCAAATGGAACAATAAACAATACAACTACTCTGACGATAAACACGATAACAACTGGAACAGCAAGTGCGCCGAATGCTGTACAGGTATACTATAATGGCAATTTAGTCAATGCTGATACTTCTAATACTACTGCTTCTGCTACTGTT
>JAVRKU010000012.1:9107-37120 GCA_031962125.1 Mesoaciditogaceae bacterium
TATCGATAATTGACAACGCCAATCAGGTTGTATCGACAGAGGCTGCAAAGCTTGGAGCTCTTCAAAACAGGCTTACCGATATAACCCAGAACTTACAGACATCGTCAACAAACATGACCGCAGCCCAGGGATCGATACAAGATGCGGATATGGCCAAGGAAATGATGACTTACTCAAAAGAACAGATCCTTCTCCAGTCTTCAATGGCGATGCTTTCGCAGGCTAACGCAAATCCACAGCAAGTTTTGTCATTGTTCAGAAACCTCCCTTAATTAAACTTTTTTCATACTTTTTCATAGAAGATCGGCATAAAAAGCCGATCTTTTTTTGTGATAAAATAAAAATGATAATCGATTTTGTAAGGAGGACAAGATGAAAAAAGAGAGCAGATTTGATATCGCAAAAAGGGCCTTTGAAAATAAAGACATTGATCTTCAAAAGAAAGCACATTCTCAAAAGGCAATTGCGGATGAATCATGGCATAAAACAATCCAGGGAAGATATATGAGCCCTCTGATATACGGGGCAAGTGACGGTATAATTACAACCTTTGCTGTTATTGCAGGGGCGATGGGTGCAAAATTAAGTCCCCAGATCGTTTTGATAATGGGATTTGCCAACCTTTTTGGAGACGGTTTTTCCATGGCGATGGGGGACTATCTTTCAGAAAAAACGAAGAAAAAATACGATGAAACTGAAAGAAAAAGGGAAGAATGGGAAGTTGATATAGATCCACAATCAGAAAAGGAAGAAATGTTTGAAATATACAAAGCTCGCGGCATAGATGAGCAGAAGGCAAAGGCCCTCGTCGATCTTATAAGCTCGGATAAAAAGCTCTGGGTTGACACTATGATGCATGAAGAGCTCGGCATACTTGAAGATGATAAAACATCGGCCGTCAAGGATGCCATTATCACTTTCTTTTCTTTCGTTACCTTCGGTTTTATGCCTTTGATCACATACGTGTTTGCAAGTTTCATTCCATTATTTGCTCAAAACACTTTCTTCATAGCCACGATCTTCACACTTCTTACGCTTTTTATGGTCGGCGCCCTCAGACAGAGTGTTACCAACGTTAATTGGATAAAAAGTGGCCTCGAGATGCTTTTAATTGGAAGCCTTGCTGCAACAGTCGCTTATTTGGTAGGCTTTTTCGTCAAAATAATCTCATAAAGCGCTTAAGAGTTATTTTTCATTGCAGGGCATTTCAAATTAAATTAAAATTACACAGAAACATATGGATCAACTGCTTGACATATTTGTCCAATTGATTTATAATTTTAATCGATCTTTTAAACAGGAAGATCTTTTTAAAGTCGGAAGGGGGTTTTGAGAAGTGAAAAAGTTTTTGGTATTTGTCCTGGTGGGGATAGTCGTGGTTGGCGCACTGGCCTTCGCAGGGGGAACGGTCAACTACGCCATGTTGTCGGATGTAACCAGTTTGAACATCTGGTCCATGTTAGGGCCAAATGCAACAGCGTGGAATTTCTATCCAGCTCTTGGAAAGTACGGTGGTCTTTACGGAATGTCTGATCTAACCTATCAAGTTGTTCCGGCACTTGCAGACGGATTCTGGTCTCCTCTGACACAGGTAACGGAGGGTGGAACAACGATGTATGTCACAACCGTTCATCTTTTGAAGGGAGTTACATGGTCGGATGGAACACCATTCACAGCAGACGACGTTGTTTTCTCTTACGAAGTGCCGTTTAAGCTTCAGATGCCGGGAAACTGGATGTCAAACATCCCGCCAGATCTCTTTGTCAAGGCTGTAAAAGTTGACGATTACACGGTGCAATTTTACGTTACACACCCGAGTGGAAATCTCATATACTCCATTTTGATGAGCGTAATCGTGCAGAAGAAATTCTGGGATCCGGTTTATCAGGAAGCTTTGAAGCAAAAAGATCCATCTCAATATATGATGGCCTACGATCAGAATTTGCTCGGTGAGCCTTCCATAGGTGCCTTCACGGTATCAAAATGGCAGTCAGGTGCGTTCTTGCAAGATACCGCAATTCCAACGTATGCATACCAAGGTCAGCGGGAAGTAGAATATACCAGTGGCGCCGTCCAGTATATAATCCCAAAGCTCAACATGAATGTTACATTCTACGGTACACCTGAAGGTACAATACTCCATGATTTTACAACCGGACCATATGCTGATTCGATAATCTACAGGATATACCAGAACCAAAGTGCCGCAGTTGCGGCTCTTATGAATGGAACCGTTGATTTTATACTAAATCCCAATGGATTGCAAAAAGGTTTTGTCCAGGAATTGCAATCCAATCCCAATGTAAAGGTCGTAGAGAATCCTTCACTCGGTTTCCAGTATATCTCCTTTAATATGAGAAGATATCCGATGAGCCTGAAACCATTTAGAGTTGCTATTGCGTATCTTATAGACAGGGATATGCTTGCAAACAAAATTCTTGGCGGGGTCACGACTCCTCTTGCCTCTGTCGTGCCTCCAGGCAACAAGTTCTGGTACGATCCGAGCATAAAGCCTTACGGCGATGGTATGACAACGATTCAAAGATATCAGGCTGCTATAAATGAACTTAAAAAAGCCGGATTCTCATGGCTTATAGAACCAAAGATTGAAAATGGCCAGCTCGTCCAGCGCGGACAGGGTCTAATAGGACCGGATGGTAAGCTTGTAAAACAAATAACGATGATGGCTCCATCCGCAGGATACGATCCTATAAGATCGACGACGGCTCTTTGGATTGAAAAGTGGGCCAACGATATAGGAATTCCTCTATATGCCGATCTGACAAGTTTTAACAACATAGTAAATGCAGTTTTCAACGAAAATTTTAACTTTGATATGTATATACTTGGATGGGGCATAACAATATACCCGAGCTACATAAATGATTTCTTCTCTGCATCACAGAATGTACCCGGCGGATTCAACAGCCCAGGATATGATAATCAAGAGTTTGAGAAAGTTTCAAAGGCTTTCCTGGATGCAACCGATATGAACATAGCGCGCGAATATGCATTTAAGGCAGAAGAATACCTCAACGCAGATGTGCCATACATCGTTCTGTACGCGCCGAAGATGATAGAGGCTTACAGGTCAAACAGGATATCCTTCGCCTATACAGATGCACTTGACGGTATACAGTCGGGTTATTCTGGATATGGAGAACCGGTTTACGTTAAAGTCATTCAATAAAAATTGAATCTTTTAAGCCGGGTCCATTTAATGGCCCGGCTTTTATTTGACTTCAAAGGAAGGTGAGACGATGTTAAAGTACATAGGAAACAGGCTTGTCCAGATATTCATCATGCTTGTGATTTACGTGGCAATAGTCTTTTTCCTGCTTCATGCTATGCCTGGGGGAATAAAGAGTATACTCATAACAAATCCGAAGCTCACTCAGAAAGCCCAGGAAACGATTATAAAGGCATTCGGCCTTAATCAGCCTCTCTGGATCCAATTTTGGGATTACATGAAAAATATATTTACTTTAAACCTGGGGATCTCTTTTTCATATTATCCGACCCCGGTCTGGAATATTATTGCAGAGAGACTTCCAAGGACCCTATTGCTCTTCACGATCGCAACCTTGATAGCATTCTTTGTGGGATTTGTCTCCGGAAAATCGCTGGCATGGAACCGTGGAAAAACATCCGAGTACATTTCAACTATTGTTGGAATTGTTACGTACACCATTTTTACTCCATTATTGATCTTCGTGATGATCTGGTTTTTCGGATCTTACCTCGGGATCTTCCCACTCAACCAGTTTTTGAATCCGGATCTCTGGATTCATACGAATCTCAACGCTCAAACAGTCTTTCTGTACATACTCATGACGATGTCCATAATAGGAGTCGTGATGCTCGTTTCATTTCTTATGGCTCTTAGATTTTCTCACAAGGTGGGAACAAGAAAGCTTATTTTTTATCTTTCAACGGCCATTTCGATCATCTTTGCTCTTTTCTTATGGGCTGTAAGTCCTCTTGGAATATACGGTGCGGATATCATCTGGCATATGGTACTTCCGGTCATGGTGGTGACTATAATATCTTATGCTGGTACCATGCTTGTCATGAGAGATTCGATGCTTGAAACAATAAAAGAAGACTTCATAACAACGGCAAGAGCAAAGGGATTACCGGACAAAGTTGTACGGGATAAACATGCCGCACGCACCGCAATGTTACCTGTAATAACTAATTTTGTGCTTTCGATGGGCTTTGTTGTGAGCGGTGGGGTTATAACGGAGAGTTTGTTCTCATGGCCCGGAATGGGAATGACTTTACTTTATTCAACACTTGGCAAAGATTATCCGCTTGCGGCCGGCGCACTGATCTTCACGGGAGTTTTTGTGCTTTTTGCCCACCTGGTTGTTGATATAGTTTACGCATTTCTCGATCCAAGAATAAGGTATTGAGGTGATATCGATGACAGATTCTACAGATGCTTTAGTTAAAGAAAAGTTAGAATCTCCCATGTCCGTTAGGATAAAGATCATGTGGAGATCTTTCAAAGAAAACTGGAAGATCTTTGCCCAATCTAAAATAGGATTGCTCGGTCTTTGGATAGTTATCATTTTCGCAGTTGCGGGCTTCATAGTATATCCAATACTTACAGCGACGGTATGGAAGTCAACGAGTTTAAATGCCATGGCTTCGTACAATCCTATCACCGGCTACGATTTTCTCACCACAAATCCGGCTCCTCCATCCTGGGCGCACTTACTTGGCACCGATCCGCTTGGTAGAGATGTCCTTGCAGAGCTCCTTTACTCAACTCCAAGAGAATTCATGCTTGGAATACTGGCGGCTCTCATAACGGTCTTTATAGGTACTCTAATAGGAACGGTTTCGGCGTATTTTGGTGGTATTACAGACACTTTTTTCATGAGGCTTGCAGATATAGTTTTGCTTTTCCCGTTCATACCGTTTCTGATAGTAATAAGCGGGATGATGCAGGTTGATCTGATAACACTCGCACTGATAATTGGTTTGCTTTCAGGATTTGGAGGAATAACAATAATTCTGCGATCTCAGGGCCTGATAATCAAATCAAAGCCCTTCATAGAATCGGCAAAAATTTCAGGAGCGAGCGATGCTTACATAATAGTCAACCACATAATACCGAACGTAATGCCTCTATCCTTTCTTTACATGATGTTCAACGTAACGGGTGCAATTTTCTCAGAAGCGACTCTTTCTTTCTTTGGTCTTTTGAATATAAAAATGTCATGGGGGCTTATGATTTACACGGCCGATACCGCAGGATATATAGTCGGATCCAATATATGGAATTACTGGTGGTTATGGCTTCCCTCCGGTGCGGCTATAACGCTTCTATGCGGGGCCTTTTATTTCATAGGCCGTGGACTTGATGAAGTCGTTAATCCAAGACTGAGGAAGAGGTGATAACGTTGGGTTCAATACTTGAGATAAAAAATTTTAAGATGTACTATAACACACAGGCTGGAAAGGTAAAAGCGGCAGATGATATTTCTTTTTCACTCAACGAAGGTGAATCAATGGGTCTCGTGGGAGAATCGGGTTGTGGGAAGACCTCAGTATCCATGTCCATAATGAAACTTTTACCGGAAAATGCAGAAATAATTTCCGGTAATATATATTTCAATGGCAAAGATCTTGTTCCGCTCTCGGAAGAAAAGATGAATGAAGTAAGATGGGCTGGAATATCGATGATCTTTCAGGCAGCCATGAATTCTCTCAATCCTGTTTACAGGGTAGGAGATCAGATAATAGAGGCGATAGTAACGCATGAACCGAATGTAACTTTTGAAGAAGCAAGAGGAAGAGTAGCAAATCTTTACAAGCTCGTAGGTCTCGATCCTGAAAGAATGGATAATTATCCTCACGAATATTCTGGTGGCATGAAGCAGAGAGCCGTTATTGCGATGAGCCTCGCATGCAATCCAAAACTTATAATCGCAGATGAACCAACCACCGCACTTGATGTCATAGTTCAGGATACGATTTTAAGAGAGCTTGACAAGATTCAAAAAAGGTTGAACATGTCCATGATATACATCTCGCACGATATAGCTGTTATTGCAGAAGTAGCTTCAAAAATAGCCATAATGTATGCAGGCAAGATAGTCGAGATGGCGGATTCTGTGACGATCTTCAAAAAACCTGCCCATCCATACACGGTTGGTCTTATGTCGTCATTTCCATCCATAAGAGGGCCGAAGAAAGAATTGAATATGATCCCGGGAGAGCCTCCAAATTTGCTCAATTCACCAGATCATTGCAGATTTGCACCGCGCTGTCCATTTGCAACGGATGAGTGTATAAGCAAAACGCCACCTTATGAAGAGATCGAAGCTGGTCATCTTGTCGCCTGTTTCCATCCTCAGAATCTTAAAAGGCAGGTGAGTGCGAATGTCGGATGAGGTAGTAATAAAAGTTGAAGAGATGAATAAATTTTTCCCCATAAAAAAGAATGTCTTCTCAAGGGCACATAATTTTCTCCATGCAGTCGACAGGGTTAATTTCGAGATAAAGCGTGGTAAGGTACTTTCTTTAGTAGGAGAATCGGGTTGTGGGAAGACAACCACCGGAAAAACGCTTCTTAAACTTTATGAACCAACAGCAGGCAAGATCATCTTTCTTGGAAAAGATGTAACACGCCTTCATTCAACTGAAGATAAGAAATGGTTTCACAGCAAGACTCAGATGATCTTTCAGGATCCATTCGAGTCTTTGAATCCGAGAAAGACGATCTTTGATATAGTATCGGAACCAATGAACATACAGAATTTCGGCTCTTTGAAAAAAAGAGAACTGATGGTCATGGATGTTCTTAAAAGGGTCGGAATAGCTCCTCCCGATGCTTTTCTGTGGAGATACCCACATGAGCTCAGTGGAGGTCAAAGGCAAAGGGTTGCGATAGCGAGAGCCCTCGTTATGAAACCGGAGTTTGTGGTTGCAGATGAACCAACTTCCATGCTGGATGTTTCTATAAGAACTCAGGTCATGAAACTCATGATGGAACTCATAAGGGAGATGAACATGAGCTTCCTTTACATAACGCACGATCTGGCTGTTGCGAGATATATGGCCGATGAAATAAGCGTTATGTACCTTGGAAAGATAGTTGAACATTCTGGATCGGAAGAGATCATAAACAATCCACTCCATCCTTATACTAAAGCTTTGATATCAGCCGTTCCGATTCCGGATCCCGAATTCAAAAGAAAAACTGTCGATATAAAGGGAGGTATAGGAAAGCCCATAGATCCACTTCCAAGATGCAGATTTTACGAAAGATGCCCATTTGCGATGGATATATGTGCTCAAAAAGAACCTGAACTTTTAGACGTAGGAAACGGTCATCAGGTTGCATGCTTCCTCTATGAAAAGAAGTGATCTCTTTGTTCACTCTGAAAAAATTGGCTCTTTTCATAGCCGTATCTATTGTCATTTTTGTGAACCTTGCGATATCCGTCGCAAGGTTCACAGGCTATTCTTCTTTTATGGGAGATTTCACCTTAAATGTGTATGTAACGTCTATGAGTAAAAGTGCTTCGTCCACGACTGTTATGATAAAACTTGCCGGCAAATCAGGAATAGAGGCAAAAAATGCTTATTTCTCCCAGGCGGCTTTAATGATGAAGATTGGAAATAAATCGCTCGGTGTTCAGCAGTTTCAAACAAACGGGATTGTTGGAGAATTTGATGGAAAAACTTTCGTTGCGACATCTGATTTCACGTTCACCGGTGATAGAATGATGGCGATCGATGAGTTTCCTGGTAAGCCATTGGATTACAGAGTTTTTCTCACCACTCATTTCATAACAGGAGATCATAACACGAGAGGTACAATGTTTTTTGAAGGGCAGATAAAGAAGGTGGGAGAATGAAACATGGATTGAGGTTCATCATTTGGAGTTTGATCTTTTCAATACCGTTTCTTTTAGGACAACTTTCTATTCTTTTCAACCCTTTCTCTGTTCTGCCTGATTGGAGTATATACGTGCTCATGATCATTCTTGGCTTCTCGATAATCGTAAGTGTTGGTGATTTTAAATGGGGAGTCTTCGTGAATTTTTCAGGTACTTTGATTGCCATGATCCTTTATTTCTGGATAGGATGGTTTATACTCAAATTCATGGGATCCTATAATTTTGTCGAGGCATTGAATTTGAGTCTTAGTACCGGTGTGATAAATATGATCTTCCTTTACATCTTCTGTCTTTTCGGTAATCTCATTGCCCTGATCTTCATGGGCATTACTGGAATGTAATGTGCTCTTTTTTTTCGCATCAAAAATCATGATTCAATGCTGTAAATTTTGAATGGTGCGAAAAATAATTTCACACCATTCATTATATATGAGGCAAAATGCCATTGCCAATGAGTATCTTGATATTCACAATCTTGGCACGCATATTGCTAATATATGTTGAAAGCAAATTTGTGGAGGTGAATGATATGACATGGAGAGGTTGGACAACTTTAGTAGCAGGTGTGTGGTTTGTTATAGCTGCTTTCATATCGATGGGAGGAACAGGAAATCTCATAAATGATCTGATCGTCGGTATAATTGTTGCGGTTGTCGGATTCCTTATGCTTCCAGAAGGTGCAGCATGGCAAGGCTGGATTATAGGTATTATCGGTGGTATATGGATGATAATCGCGGCCTTCATACCACAAATAGCGGCTCATTACACAGCAAATATGATTAATGATCTCGTAGTTGGAATAATAATCATCGTAATAGCGCTCTTCGAAAGATCAAAGAAAAGAGCATAAAAGAAACGGGCTTATTGCCCGCTTCTTTTTTTTAATCTTTTCTCATAGAATTGAAAAGTTTTGAAAGGCTTTCAAGATTTACCTCTCTTTCGTGGAGAGGCGTTTTGTTCTTTTCATATGCCGCAAGTCTGTCATTGAATGCCGGTCTATCATGAACATAAAAAACGCCAAGTGGCATCTTTTCGCTTTCAAGTGCTCTTTTGAATGCCAGTACTCTATCATGAGGATCATAGGAATCTTCTAAATAATAAGTGTTATCTTTGAACCACTGATAGGTATTTATTTTGTTGAAGGTCACGCATGGCTGGAAAAGATCGACCAGAGAAAAACCTTTGTGAGAGATGGCCTGCTTGAGAATTTTAACTGTTCCTGCTATGTCTGTAATGGAAGCTCTTGCCACAAACGAAGCATCCTGGGCCACTGCAATGGCTATCGGGTTAAATGGCTCAAGTATGACTCCGTCAACCTGTACGGGTGTTTTGAATCCCTCGCTGCTTGTTGGAGATGCTTGTCCCTTCGTCAGACCATAGACCATATTATCATGGACAATTACAGTTATATCAGGATTTCTTCTCATCGCATGTATGAAATGATTTCCACCCTCGCCGTATATATCTCCGTCTCCGCTTTCGGCTATCACAACGAGATCTGGATTTGCAGCTTTTATAGCCGTGGCAGGTGGAATAGCCCTTCCGTGTAGCCCGTTGAAAAAATTTGTTCTCAAATAATGTGGCAATTTAGCGGCTTGCCCTATACCTGATACCATTACAAGCTTTTCGGGTGATATATCAAGCTCTGCAAGTGTCTGTTTCACCGCATTGAGTATTCCATAATCTCCGCATCCCGGGCACCATGCGATGTCTACCGGTCCCATATCGAAAAATTTTTTATCCATCTTCATCACCAGCCTATCTTTTTCAGTTGAGAGGAGATCTCTTCAACGGAGAATGGAAGACCATTATATTTCAAGATCTTTTCATCGAATTCAATTCCAGTTTCCGCCCTTATTATTTGACCAAATTGAGACGTAGCGTTATTCTCGATAATTATCCTTTTTTTTGCTTTTTCGAGATATTTCTTTGCATCGAGATGGAGTGGATAAATTTGCTTGAAGTGCAGGTATGCGATTTTCTTATTTCCGACTAAATCGATAGCTTCTCTTATCACAGGATAGGTTGATCCCCATCCTACCACGAGAATTTCGTAATCCTTTGAACCGTAAAAATCAGGCGCTATTATCTCCTGCTTTATCAATTCAAATTTTTTAAGCCTCTTATCGACCATTTTTACTCTGAGATCGAGGTCTTCTGTTATATGTCCGTCCTCATCATGTTCATCGCTATCAACGGCAACAAGCCCTTCACCAAAATTGGGAATCCCTCTGGGCGAGATACCATTTTCTGTGAGTGCATACCTTTTATAATTCTTTGCCGTACGTATTATGAACTTTTGAGGCTGCACCTTAGGCAGATCAATTGAAGAGACATTGTAATAAGAATCTACAAAATACTGATCGCTCAAAACGAAAACGGGTATCTGAAATTTATCTGCAAAGTAAAATGCCTTTTGTGTTAGGTAAAAGCCATCCTCAAGCGTACCGGGTGCTAAAATTATTCTCGGAAATTCTCCATGGCCCGAATAAAGTGCGAAGAGGAGATCACCTTGCTCGGTTCTTGTAGGCAATCCCGTTGCAGGAGCCGGCCTCTGACCAAGGCTTATAACGATCGGGCTTTCTATCATGCCTGCAAGACTCACACCTTCAACCATCAGGGCAAAACCGCCTCCAGCCGTTGATACCATTGCACGTGCCCCTGCATACCATGCACCGAGTGCCATATTTATGGCACTTATCTCATCTTCAGCTTGTTCGGCCACTATTCCGAATTCTCTTGCATTTTCGGCTAAAAAAGTTAATACTCCTGTCGATGGTGTCATTGGATAGGCGGATATGAAATTACATCCGCCGGCTATTGCACCCATGCCTATTGCACTTGCACCCTCGAAGATAAGATCGTCCTTTACTTTTTGATCTCTTTTTATTTTTATACTTACACTACCGGATTTGACAAGTTGTGATCCGAGATCATACCCTCGCTTTGCAGCATCTATATTTTTGTCGATCACATCCTCGCCTTTCCGGGCAAAAAATTCTTTTAAATAATTTTCAATCGTCTCAAATCTAACACCTAAAAGTGCTGATATACTGCTTACAGCTACGGTATTAGAGAAGATCTTATCTCCGACTTCCGTGGCTATTTGTGTGAATGGCATCTCGATAAATGGATGCCCATCATCCATATTTTCCTTTTCACCAAGTATAAGCGTTTGATCGCTAATTCTCTTTCCGAGATGAGCGATGGCACCCTTTTTGAGCGGAATGAGTATGTCTATCCTGTCAACGTAAGCTCTTACTTGTTTAGATGAAATTCTTATTGCGGTAGAGTTCAATCCACCACGAACACGGGACATGTATTCCTTTGTTGAAAATACATTGAAACCATCGAATTTCAAGACCCGTGTCAGAAATCTCTCAACGGTTTGAATGCCCTGTCCGGCCTCTCCGCAGAGCACAATCGAGATCTCGGAATCTCTTTCCAAAGTATTACCCAATTTTATTCCTCCCTTCAGATCACAAAGATCAATCGTATCTCATTTTATGAACTACCTCACTATGCAAACAAAATCGCTTTATGATATTTTAGCATTGAAAAGCGATATAATATAAATGCATTGCAGGCTCATCTTCAGATTATACGCCAATTTGTGGTATAATTTTAAAAATGACGGAGGGTGATCGTGAAATATTTTTTGGCCACGAGACCTTATGTTGTAAGTGCAAGTTTGATTCCATTCACAATCGGGGCGTTGCTTTCAATTCGAAGTGAGAATTTTTCTTTTTTTCTTTATATATTAGGAGCAGTTGCGCTGCTTTTTATTCATCTTGGATCAAATTCTGCAAATGATTATTTCGATTACAAGAATAACATTGACAGGGCAGGTACTTTCGGATCAAGCGGGAGCCGTCTTCTCATAAGGTCAAAGATAACGCTTCAGGAAGAAAAATGGATTATGATTGTATGCTTTATGATCAGTTTGATCGTTGGTATTTATATCACATTTTTGATAGGCTTTCCGGTACTTTTTTTCGGTATAGCTGGAATAATTGGCGGATATTTTTATACGGCAAATCCAGTACATCTTAAATACAGAGGATGGGGTGTCCCGCTTATATTTTCACTTTACGGTCCGCTCATAACGCTTGGTGGTCAGTATTTAATGGTCAGACACCTCACGTTTACAGCTTTTATTTTTTCTTTGATCATAGGCTTTCCAGTTGCAAACATAGCCCTTGCAAATGAGATCAGAGATACCCAAAATGATATACAGGTAAAGATCAAGTCCTTCACGATAATTTTTGGTGATTTATCCGGTGCTTATCTTTATTTAATGATGTTTTTGCTTCAATATATTTTACTTTTTTACGAAGTTTTAATTGGCAGGATATCTCCATGGACACTTATCGCTCTTGTATCAATTCCTATTTATTTGAGCATAATAGTGAAACTTTTCTCTAAAGCTAAGAAAAAAATAGAAGGCAAAGATATAATCAACGTGGATATAACAAGTTCCATGGCCCAGCTTTTCTTCGGAATAGGGATTATAGTAGGATTGATAGTATAGTATAAAAATGGAGGTGCCATATGAAGAAGATAGCTGTAATTGGAGGGGGTTTTGGTGGTGTCGAAGCAGTTCAGAGATTAAGTAGGTATCTTTCAACAACAGATGCAGATATAACTTTGTACGAAAAAGATGATGCCCAGACCTTTCGGACGGAGCTGCACAAGTTTGCATGCGAGATGCTCTCTCTTAATGCTATAAAGATCCCTTACGAAAAAGTTTTTGATATGAGAAGGGTTAAAATTGTCAAAGATGAGATAAAAAAGGTGGATGTCCAGAAGAAAAAAATATATTCTGGATCAAAGGAATACGATTACGATTTTCTCATAATCGCCGTCGGAAGTGAGCCAAATTTTTTTGGCATACCCGGTATGAAGGAAAATGCACTTTCATTCTGGACATTGGATGATGCAAAAAAGATAAATGTTCATGTGAAGAAATGTTTTGAAGATGCAAAAAATGCTAAAGATCAGACGGAAAAACAAAAATTACTCACCTTTGTCGTTGGCGGTGGTGGTTTTACCGGTGTAGAAATGATGGGAGAACTCATGGGATGGGTTGATTTGCTTTGCAAAACCCATAGCATGAAAAGAGATGAGATAAAGCTGATGATCGTCGAGGCCCTGCCGAGAATTCTTCCCACGGTGAGCAAAGAGGATGTAGTTAAAAAAGCTATCGAATACATGAAAAAACACGGTGTTGAAGTCAAAATTAGCTCTATGATAGTTAATGTCTCTGCCGATGGTCTGACGTTAAAATCTGGAGAGTCTATACCGGCAAAAACTCTTATATGGACAGGTGGCGTGCAAGGCAATTCTTTCTCATCACAGATCGATCTTAAAAAGGATAAAAGAGGAAGAATAACTGTCAACGAATACATGGAAACTTCAGATCCTTCTATATATGCGATAGGCGATATAGCATCTTTTGTAGATAAAAATAACAATCCAATGCCGGGATTGGTTGAATCTGCTATGGAGTCTGCGGAGATTGCCGCTTATAACATAGCGATGTTAATCAAGGGAGGACAGAAGAAGGCACTCGATCTCAAACTTCATGGAAATATAGTTTACGTTGGCAAAAAATATGGTGTTGCGAATATAAAAGGACTCGGTGCTTTTGCTGGATACAGGGCAATTCCAATGAAACATATAGTCAACATGCAACACATGTTCCATGTGGGAGGAATTGGTATGTTTTTCAAATACATGGGAGACCAAATATTCTAAGGCTGGGGAAATAATGCAACACCTCTCGGAATGTATCCGGACATTGGCTCTTTGCCATCCATCGATTGTGAACTTGCCGATGCGTTCGAAAAAGATCATTCATGGATTGTATGATCCAAGCAGAATTATGAAATCATTATTTCCAATTTCGTAATATCTATTTTTAGAGGCCCAGTAATTTACCCTGTAATAAATTTTTAATGCATCAGTGCTATCAATCGATAGAAACTTAAATTTATCTCCCGGATAGATTCCCTCCAGAGCTTTTTTTATGGCCAATGATTTCCAGTCAGCATTCGAAATAGCGAGGACGATATTTTGACCCGAAAGCACAGTACACGGACTTGATATGAGATTGAAATTGTACCCGTATTTTGACCATTTTCTCCAATTATTTTGGTAGAAGGTGCTTGAAGATATATCAGTGCAATTTATTATCAAAGGTTTTATGGAAAAAGGATTGTGAATTGGTAAACAATTTTCCATCTCTATGGAGAAGTTTTTCAATTCTGCTTTATCGGTAAAAATTAAACCATTTGATGTTTTTGAAGGATAGGAGATTACTGCCATCGAAGGATTTGATCTAAGAAATTTTGTAATCCTTATGAACTTTGGAAGGTCAATAGTACTTTTGAAATAAGTGGAAAATTCATTGAAAGCCTCAAGCATTTCAAAAAGATCTTCATTCTGCGTTTTATTTTCTAAGGTTTTTAGAACATCTGTTATTGTATATTTTGAACTTTTATCATAAGTTTCAATTGTATTTTTCATAGCTGTTATTTGATCCGTGAACTTCAATTTTGTTTCTTGTCCAATTGCATTTTCCACTCCCGAAGCTCCATAATTGACATATATAGATGAAAGAGTTTTGTTTTCTATGGTAAGATCTGCAGGCACGTCTACAACAAGGATATTTTGAGACGTCAGATCCATACCGACAATTTCTAATCCGGAAAGCGTGCCAGAATTATCAAGTATCATCGAAAGAATGTAAATTTTTGAATTTTGGTATTCATTGGCTATCGATGTAAAACCTATTTCGAAAAAAGGATATATGATCATTGACGAAAGAATGAGCGCGATAGTTATTGAAATGATGGCAAAAATAAGGGCCAGATATTTTATATACCTCAACTTTTAACTCCTCTTATGTAATTCCAGCTTTCAACCGTTTCCGGCAGAACAAGAAGATCATTTGTAACAGCGTAGATCAATTTGTTTTTGAGAATTGCCTCGTACCCTTCATCTAAAGATCTCATGGCTATTTCTCTGAGCCCTTCCACTCCTTCAAAATCTCTTCCTGATTCAGTTGAGTCAAGTATGAACATGGCCTTCACTATCTTAGATTCTGTCGGGAGACCGGATGTATGATAGGATATTGCATCTAAAATTTCTCCGTCTTCAATACCGAATCTCCTTTTTAAATACTCTGCCGCAATTTTCCCGTGTAAAAGCAGTGGTGAAAAGTATTCAACTTTTGTGATCTTTAAATTCCAAACATGTGCGATTTTGAGTAATTTCTGCGTCTCGACATCTCTGAATAGATCGTGTGCACACACACAGACCAAAAGTTTTTCAACGTTTAGAGAATGTACACTGGCGAAAGAGAGTGCATCTTCTTCCATTCTCTCTATGTGAGCCGCCCTCCGGCGGCTCACCATAAAGGTTTTCAATCTTCTGAGTTCTTCAATAACCTGACTGTATTGCGTATGTGAACACTTCCTTCGAATTCGGACTCAGCTCTATCAAAAACCTCAGCTCGTTTACCGAGTATTTTTCTACCTTCACACCCGATGAAACGGACGTTAAAGTCGCATCAGATGGCACATAGGTGTAAATCCAGAGTCCCTTGGATTTAGAAGAAGAATTGAAGGCCGTTATCTCATATTTATAAGAGTAAAGATCTTTTGCGATCATCGTACGCTGGGTTTGAACCTGTTGTGCACTCAGATCGAAATTCTGACCGTACTTGATATCAAGCGCTATCATGGACGCTGTATCGGTTACATCTGACTGACCCAGGAAATATTTCACACCATTTGAAGTGGTGTAAATGCTGATAGTACCTGTCGGGATCGGAAAATCATGCGTGATCCTTACAATCTGCACGGCATTTTGAAGATTTTCCGATGGATTATAGACTACATTAAGCTTTTCAGTTTTGACGATCTTTGAGAAAAGTGGCAGAAACACGGAGGAATTGGCATCCAATTCACTTACCTTTCCATACGTGTAAACCTTGTATCCACCAACACTCTGGAACTGTGGGGCAACCACAGGAGCCGCTGTTGCCATGAATGCTTTTGCAAGTGGCTGGTTTCTATTTTGAGATGTGAATGGCATTCCAGAGACGAAAAAAAGATCAAAGTCTTTGAAAGATGTGTCATTTTTATTCCATAAATGTATGCTACCATCCATCTTTCCAGTATCGATATTGAGTGAATAGATGCCATTCCATCCAATTCCATTCGTCATGTAGGAATATGACAGTGTCGTTGCGTTTGTTGAAACCAAAAAGTAATTTTGCGAATCTATCTGTGGTACGGATGGAAAGATGAACTGACCGGACGGAGAGAAGTAAACTTTACCCGTATCTACTCTTTCGATTATAACCGGATCGCTTGAGATTATTCGAACATCTTTGACGGTATTGTCCGTTGCAAATTGAAATTGGACGATCTTGCCTGTGAAACTTTTTAAAAAGTAGTTGAAAGAGTAATTTTCGGCTGCATGAAATTCATACCAGTCTATCTTCGATGATGCTATAAATGAATTGATCATCGCACTGTTTGTAGTCGGAACCACTAAATTATTTGCATTTTTGAGAACGTAATTTGATGAAATCAATGCAATTTCATTGTAAACAACAAGATCCGTGAAAGCAAAAGTGCTTACTACAAGAACAGTTGTGAATATCCCCAGAATTAGAAAACTTTTTAATTTCATGATCGCCACCTCCTATTTTGTCAAAATCATGACCTGATAAGGTTCAACCGTCAGATTTTGATCTATTTCAAGCGTTGTCTCATTTATAAGATTCAGATATCGCCCCGAGAGATCCGTCTTAACGCTTTCTGAAAAATTAGCTCCGTTGACAAAGATGTAAAGCATGTTATGCCCGTAACTTCTTTCAAAGCCAAATACGTCTTTTTGCGCTATTAATGGAATATAATTTCCATATCTTAAAGCTGGATTTTCTTCTCTTATTTTTATCAATTTGCTGTACCAGTCATATATTGTCATATTCCATTGATCTTTATTCCATATCATACATGCCCTATTGAGAGGATCGTTACCTCCCTTCATGCCTATTTCATCACCGTAGTATATCATCGGAGCACCCGGAAAGGTCATCTGAAGCCCGACAAGTGCGAGCATTTTTTGAACATTTCCGTCTGCCGCTGTGAGGGCCCGTGCGGTGTCATGACTGTCGATGAGATTCCATAGAGAATCCCAAAGCTGAGGCGGATAGGTATCAAGGTAAGAGCTCGTGCTATCAAGAAAACTTTTTGCACCCGAACCGTAGAGAATGAAAGAATAGGATGCATTTTGGAAAAGATAATTCATGACGGAGTTGAAAGCACCTTCGTCAAACCATTGAGATGTATTTGTCCATATTTCTGCGACATCTAACGAATCTGGATTGACTTCGTGAATCCATCCGTAAAGTTTGACAAGAAAAGGTGTGGATATGACATTTGCAGAATCTATTCGCCATCCGCTTATTCCTTTAGACGTCCAGTAATCTATTACATTCTTTAAATACGCCTGCACATCCGGGTTCAAAACGTTGAGTTTCGGTAAAGATGCGTAGTTCTGGAAGGTTCTATAATAGCCCGGCATCTCCATTACAGGATATTTGAGCACAAAATACCAGTTTTTGTAGGGAGAATTCTGCTGGTTCTGGAGCAAATTTTGAAATGCAAAGAATTTTGTTCCGGTATGATTGAAAACGCCATCAAGGATCCAGTGAATGTGATTTTCATTCAGATCTTTAGCAAGTGCTTCAAAGGTCTGGAGAGTTCCAAAGTGTGGATCTATCTTCATGTAATTTTCTGTATCATATTTGTGATTAGAAGGGGCCTCAAAGATAGGTGTTGTGTAAAGCACATTAACACCGAGCATTTTAAGATAATTCACGTGATCTATTATACCTCTGAGATCGCCCCCAAAGAAATCTGTATTTGTTGGAACTCCTCCCCACGCAAGGGTTCCGGCCGGATTGTTTGAAGGGTTACCATCCCAGAATCTTTCTGGAAAGATCTCGTATACAATTGCACCTTCTGACCATTTCGGCACGCTCAAAATTTTAACGGTGGGAGATGCAAAGTTGAAATTGAAATATGTAGCAGAGGTGGCAATGCCACTTGATCCAACTTCTAAATTCGTTTTTCCATTTTCTATCATGAATTTGTAATTGAAAGAAAGAGTTGAAGGATGATAAACAGTTCTGAAAATATCCGTATATTGATTCAGAACGATCCTGTTCATCGGATATGATTCAGCACCAATATTTAAAAAAGCACTGTTAATATCATCGTGAAGTGTCTTTATCGAAAAATAGATCGTTCGCGTGGATGCGGGATCAAGATATTCAAGCGAATACGGATCAAAATGTACGTAATTTGTATGTATCACTCCACTGTTAAGCTCGCCTGTTGGAGGTGTGTAATTTCCTACCGTTAAAATCGAGTAATATCCACCTTTCCCGTTGGACTCTGTCTTTGGATTTGCCGGATCGGTGATGATCTGACCATCGACAAGAAAATCGTAGTAATAAATTCCATCAGGCAAATTAAGCCTTGTCATCCAGACAGTTCCAAAGGCATTTTTCATCACCGTTTCTGTGGCCGACCAATTGTTGAATGTGCCTATGAGTGCTACCGACTTTGTGTTTGCATCACCCTGATATGCAAAGAGCACCTCTTTTGAAAGAACAAAGGACGCAAAAAATATCAAAATGAAAAATATCGGAAGAAATTTTTTCACTTTTTATCCCTCATAAGATCAAAAGAACCAGGCAACAATTCATCTACATTGGTGATCTTTACACTTCCATTCTCATTTGCTAAGACAACTTCGAAATTGCCAAATTCAGCCATGACCTGTCTGCAAGCACCGCACGGAGAGACAGGATCTCTTGTATCTGCAACAACCGCAAGGCGTTTGAATTTTGTTTCTCCATCGCTTACAGCCTTGAAAATTGCAACACGCTCCGCACATATACTCAAACCAAAAGAAGAATTTTCTATGTTAGATCCGGTATAAATCTTTCCGGATTCACTTTCAACGACAGCGCCAACTTTGAAATTAGAATAAGGCGCATATGCCCTTTCTTTAGCTTCTTTAGCCATTTCTATCAATTTCTCCGTTGTCAACTCTATTCATCCCTTTCAATTTTAACTCGATCGTTATTATTCTCAGTTTGTTTGATTCAAGTACTTTAACTGTAAAATCATTTGTTTCGACGATCTCTCCTGGCTTTGGAACTCTCTCAAAGATCTTAAGAAGATATCCTCCTATCGTTTCAAATTCGCTTTCCGGAAAGGATATTCCGGTTTCTCTTTCAATGTTATTTATCGGTGTTAAACCATCTATGATATAGATATTCTTCTCTTTTTTGATTATCGGTATTTTATCTTCTTCAGCATCGTACTCATCAAGGATCTCGCCTGTAATTTCTTCTAAAACATCTTCAAGTGTTACAAGGCCTGCCGTTCCACCATATTCATCGACGACTATCGCTATGTGCATTTTCATATAACGCATTTCATGAAGTAGATCGTCTATTCTTTTTGTTTCCGGTACGAAATATGGTGGTTTCATGATATCTTTCACAAATGTTCTATCCAGAGAGTCCGTTCCTTTCGCATTTATAACGGATAAAATGTCTTTTGAATAACATATTCCTATTATATGATCGACACTTTCGGTATAGACTGGAAGTCTTGAAAATTTAGATTCATCGAATTTTTTTGTGACTTCTGACAGTGTCTCATTGGCCTCAAGGGTTACCATTTCTATTCTTGGCACCATTATTTCTCTGACATATGTGTTTTTAAGAGTAAGGGCTCCCCGTAAAATCGCACCTTCCTGTTCCTCGATGATTCCCTGACTTTTACCTGCATCTATCTCAAAAAGTATGTCTTCAGCCGATATGAAAGGTGTTGTACCACTTTTTTTATTTATCAACCTACCCAAAAAATTTGCGAAACCATTTAATGTAAAAGTTACCGGTTTCATTATGAAATCGAGAACTTTTATCACGGGAAAGGCTATTCTGAAAAATGCGGTCGCATTCGTGCGAGCGTAAAGTTTTGGAGTTATTTCTCCAAAAACAACTATTAAGACTGTTGCCACGATCGTCACGATCAGTACTATTTCGGGGCCTGAAGTTTCTCTTGGCAGAATTTGTAATGCAAAGATCGTTGTCAAAGAAGACAGAAATATATTCACAACGTTGTTAAGTATCAAGACGACTGTAAGGTACCGGTTTGACACCTTCAATTGATTTTCAAAGTTCATATTTTCTTCATCGCTGCTCATAGCATCGCGCAGTTTCTTCCTACTGACACTCATCATCGACGTTTCAAAAGCCGAAAAGAAAGCCGAAAGTACAAGCAGGATCAAGATAGAAAAAATTCCCCACAATAACGTGCTACTCAGAGGATCACCACCCATCTACCAAAAACCTCCTTTTATCAATGATCATAAGGCTGACCTGATATGATCTTCATGGATCTGTAAAGCTGTTCAGAAAGTAAAAGAAGAGAGATCGAATGGGTGAAAGTCATCTTAGAAAGAGAGATCTTCAATTTTGCAACATTTTTGATCTCAGTAGATACCCCATAAACACCTCCAACCACAAAGGTAAGATCTTTCCCTTCTTTCATCTGCGATCGCATAAAATATGACATTTCCTCAGTGTTCATCTCAAGACCACCCGAATCGAGAAGTACAAATTCTCTATCACAAAGATATTTTAACAACTTTTTGGACTCTTCTTCAACACATACAGAAGGATTTTGCGAGTGGACAGATGGGAGAGAGACCACCTCTATCTTCAAGAATTTGTTCAGTCTTTTAATATATTCGTCGAATCCAATCTTTGCAAAATCATTTTTCAATCTTCCAGGGAAAAGTATTTCAATTTTCAAGGACTTTTACCCCGCCGATGAAAACAGCTTTCACAATTTTCTCCGTTGGCATATACGGTATGTACTCAAGATCGGGTGCGTCAAGGATAAGAATATCCGCGTATTTCCCCTGTTCTATCGTACCGATCCTGTCTCCCATACCGATAGCACAGGATGCATTCAGTGTGTGCGCAATCAGAGCCTCCTCAGGAGTCATACCTAAATAGTTCACCGCAAGATGAGTTGTAAGAAATGGAGAGTAGAAAGTATTAGATCCAGGATTAAAATCTGATCCAAGGGCCACAGGAACACCATCATCGATCAATTTCCTGGCAGGTGCGTAAGCATTTTTAAGATAAAGGCTTGTTAACGGAAGCAAAACGGCAATCGTTTTATTCTTCGCAAGAGTTTTGATCTCACTATCTGATATCATCGCAAGATGATCGACACTTTGAGCTCCAAGTTCAGATGCAATAGATGCAAAACCATTTTGAGAAAGTTCCTCCGCATGTGTCCTTATTTTAAAGCCCTTCGATTTTGCATAACTCAAGAAATCTACTGATCCTTTGACAGAAAAAGCACCATCATCACAAAAAATATCAACGAATTCGGCAAGCTTCTCTTTTTTGATGGTATCAAGCATGTTTTTAATCTCTTCTATGT
Organism: Mesoaciditogaceae bacterium; assembly: GCA_031962125.1. Taxonomy (GTDB): domain Bacteria; phylum Thermotogota; class Thermotogae; order Mesoaciditogales; family Mesoaciditogaceae; genus JAVRKU01. The sequence goes on from JAVRKU010000012.1 coordinate 30,580, forward strand.
ATTTTTTTTCGCCCTGAGGAGGGATCGCATGTGCTCCCAGAAATGTTGAAACAGTTCTCTGCGGGATAAGATCTGAAAGTTTCCTTATAGCCCTGAGCTGTTTTATCTCATTTTCAAAGTCTAAACCATAGCCACTTTTACATTCAAAAGTCGTTACACCCGAACTTAAAAGCCATTTTGCATATTTCAAACTTTCCAATATAAGATCATCCACAGAAGCCTTTCTCACAGAAGAGACTGTCGAATGAATACCACCACCGGCTTTGAGAATCTCAAAATATTTTTTTCCTGAAGCTCTCATCATGAATTCCTTCGCTCTTTCCCCTATGAATGGAATGTGAGTATGAGGATCGACAAATCCGGGTATGGCAATAAAACCCATGCCGTCAAATACATCTTCTGCTTTGCCATCTTTATTATTTATTGAAATTATCTTTCCATCCCTGATATGTATATTACCATCAAATTGCCAAACATGATAATCAACCACCGGAGATGATCCGGTGGCTGTGAAGATCCTTACATTTTTTATCTCAAGATTCACTGAGCTTGTCGAGCAGTTTATCTTCTATCACCTTATCATCGTTTAAATCATCGATCTTCAGATAAAACCTTGTCGTCTGAATGATCATATCCATAGGTACCATCCCTATTATTTCCGATCCAACAACCGGAACGCCATACCTTTCGGCTTCAAGCCTTATCGTTTCAAAAACCCTGTACAGAGGGCTTTTTTTGTAATTGGTCATATTCATAGAAATTTGAACAAATCCTTTCTCCTTCAGATCGACTCCTATGGCCTTGACAAACTTGTACCCGCCGGATGAATTTCTAACGGCTTTAGCTATCGCTTCGGCTATCTTTATATCTTTAGTTCCAAGATTAACGTTGAATGCTATAAGATATTCTCTTGCACCGACTGCAACAACACCTGCAGTTGGATGAACCTCGCGGGGACCAAAATCAGGTTCCCAATCAGGAGATTTTATCTTTTCAAAAAAGCCCTCAAATTCTCCCTTTCTTATGTCAGCAAGATTCTCCCTCTGTGGTCTCGTTGCAGAATGTTCGTAAAGATAAACAGGTATCTTAAGCTCTTCACCGATCTGCTTGCCAACACTTTTTGACAGTGCAATACATTCTTCCATGGTGGTTCCTTTTATGGGAACGAAGGGAATAACATCGACAGCTCCCATTCTCGGATGCTCTCCGGTGTGATGTCTTAGATCTATGAATTCGACCGCTTTCTTTGACATTTTAACGATCGCTTCTCCGACAGATACGGGCTCACCAACTATCGTTATGACAGATCTGTTGTGATCCTGATCCATCGACCAGTCAAAAACCCATACATTATCCGTTTCTTCTGCTTGATTTACAATTTCTTTTACGACTTCCTGACGTCTGCCTTCACTGAAATTTGGAACTGACTCAACTAGTTTCCTCATTTAATCACCCTCTGCTCACTTTACCGTTCTTACTTTAGCGCTTTCGATTATTATATGACGGTACGGCTCATCTTCAACAGAATAAGATCTTATATTTTCTTGATGCGAAAGGATCTCATGTGCAATCTTTCTTTCATGAGAATTCATTGGTTCGAGTTCAATTTTTCTACTCTCACCTTTTTTAATCTTTTGAATTGCTTCATTAACACTTCTTCTGACAAAATCCTCTCTTCTTAATTTGTAATCATTAACATCTATGAAAGTGGTTACATGATGATCGTTCAATCTGTTGATGTACACGGAAAGCAAATGTTCAATAGCTTCCATCGTACGGCCATGCTTGCCAATGATGCTGGACAGAGGGTTCTCCGATTTTATTTTTACAGAATAAAGTGTCATTGAATTGATCACTTCAACTTTTATATCTGCTTTCTGATCGTAAAAATTAAGGATATTCGAAAGAAATTCGGTGATCAACCTGATGTTATAATTGTCATTCCCGCTGACCTTCACGATGGCATTTTTTGATCCTATACCAAAAAATCCTCTTGATGACTCTTGAACTATCAAAACATCCAATTCATTTTTTAAAACTTTCAACTCTTTACAAGCCAATTCTATTGCTTCTTCGACGCTTTTTCCTTCGAATTGCCTATCCATTTTTTCTTGGCCCCCCATTGAACCTTTGGATTCATTCCGAAGACCTCTCTCCATGTTATTCCTTTCATGTGATATATTTTGGCCACGATATAATTTGTCACAACCTGCATGCCTGAAAAGATTGTGTAGTAGATGAAAAGGCCGACAGGAAATCCAACAAATATGAATTCCATTACACCTGACATACCTGCTGCGAGCCAGACCTGGCTTGGTTTTGTACTCGTCCACAATGATGACCATGCGGTGAGTATGACTATTAAAAAGATCAAGAGAATGTTCTGACTTACACCACCAGCAGAGAGATCATGCCAGATCAGGAACTGGGGATTGTAAGCAAAAACCTCTTTTGAATAAAATATGACGTAGTAGAGTAATGCAAGAACAGGAAACTGGACGAGCAGCGGCAAACATCCACTTGTCGGATTGACACCTTCGGCTTTGAAGAGTTTCATCTGTTCTTCTTGAAGTTTTTTTGGATCTTTGTACTTGGCCTGAAGCGCCTGAATTTTTGGCTGTACTTCCCTCATCTTAAGCATGGATTTTATCTGAATGTGGGAAAGAGGATAAAGTACAACTCTGATTATTATACCAAAAAGGATTATCGCCCAGCCATAGTTGCCCGTTAGCATGTATAGCCAGTCAAGCATTCTAACAAAGAGATACAAAAACCATGAATACCACGGTTCTGCACCCGGGTATGTTCCTATAAATTGAGATATGATACCATCATTTTTGTGAAAAACTGAAAAGATGAGAGTGTTTTTAACAGGGCCGAGATAAATTTTGCCCGAGAGATTTCCAGAAAATTTTACAGCTCCACTATCGTTGAATATACCAGTTGAAACATCTGAGATACCGATTATGCTTTTCTGGGAGTAATAAGTGCCAAATACATTGAAGTTCGATCTGTTGAAGTTGCTTTCAAGCGTTGGAAAATTAAGCTGAAGATCAAGTGTTTTTGGAGCTTTAACATTGACCATTATTTCATAATAAGGATTGTTGACAAATGTAATTGACTTTTCGATCGTTTGACCTTTCACATCGTAGAAAAAATTGATCGTCACATTTGACCTGGTCGAAAAATTTTTATCCAGAAATTTATCAAATGACCATCTTGATGGAATTAAGGCTTTTCCATCGTAATAAAGCACAAGGCCATCATTGCTGTAGGACCATACATGAAGATTTTCATCGAAAATGATGTATCCATTTTCAAGAATTCCCTTTTCAAGATTCACATCGTATTTGTAAAGCTTGGTTGTAACAGTTACCGTCGTCGATGAAACTGCTACATCAACCGCTGGAATGGCAAAAGCAAAACCAAGAGCCACAAATGTCAAAAATAAAAATGCCGCAAATTTGCGAATCACCTGTGTTTACCTCCGAGAATGAATTTTGTAGGTACAGGATCTTCTCCACCTTTACTGAAGGCATTACATCTTAAAACTCTCCAGATAGAAAGTATCGAACCTTTAAAAATTCCGAAACGTTCTATCGCTTCGATGGCATAATTCGAGCAGGTAGGCGTGAATCTGCAGGAAGGAGGCTTTGCCGGAGATATATATCTTTGATAAAACCTTATAGGCTTGATCAGTAAATCTTTAAATCTCATCCTCTATTTCTCCTTTTGCTTTATCGATTACCGCAAGGAAGGAAAATCTAAACATATCAAAAGATATTGAAGAAAAATTCTCTCTCAATTCTTTTTTTGGAATGATCAAAAGGTCAATTCCCTTTTTAAAATCCTGCGTTCTGAAACACTCTCTCACGTACCTTTTGAACTTATTTCTAATATGTGCTTTCCCGAACTTTCTCGAAGCAATTATGCCTACCCTTGACCATCCAAGATCGTTGAGACAATATTTGCAAACGAAAAATTTGTTTGATACATCCTTGCCTGCAGAAAAGATCCTTTGAAAATCTCTTTCCCTTTTGATCTTTCGCTCTGGACCAAAAGAGTTCAAACTGTCAATCTCTTCCTTCCGGCTCTTCTTCTGCTACTCAAAACTCTTCTGCCAGTATGTGTGCTCATTCTTGCGAGAAAACCGTGTGTCTTCATCCTTTTGTGCTTTTTGGGTTGATACGTTCGCTTCATCATATACCTCCTTTAAAATGTCCTCTGTTCATGAAATTATACAAATTGGAGATGCAATTGTCAAGAGAAACGGAAAAAAGATCCGCACAATGCGAATCTTTCATGTTCAAGAACTCAAGATTCTCATATGATCCTACTTTGCTAAACCTTTTATGATTATCAGCTCAATTGTATCGGCAGACATCTGTCCTTCGGGAAGTAAAGCAGAAGATCCAACTATGTCCGTCACGGCTCTTGCATATTCAGAAGGATTTGAATCCATTTCTGAAGATAAAACGTCTGCGACTTTGTCCACAAAACCATCATATTCACTCTTTATGTGCTCCCAGCTCGATCCTTTCTCGGAGTAAAAACGAGTTTTTTCCATCTCTATAAGTCTCAAAGATTGTCTTTCATTTCTTAAGAAATCAATATAGGCTCTCAGAAAGTTTTTTGCCTTTTTTACATATTTCCCATCAGACTCAGAAGCACCAAAGACCTTATCTTCAAGTTTATGGAAGGCTTCATCCCAAGCAGCTTTAAAAAGTTCATCTTTACTTGGAAAATAATAATATATCAGAGGCTTTTTGACGTTTGCAATCTTTGCTATATCTTCCATTGATACATCAGCATAAGAGCCAGAAGAAAAAGCCTTTCTCGCTGCTTCCAATATAGTTTCTCTTACTCCATTGAATCTTGCAGTCATACATTCCTCGCCTTTTGAATTTGACCTTTCAGTCAAAAAGATGATACCACATTTCTAATAAAAATTCAAATGGATTCCCCATCAAATGTGCTTTCCAATCATTCTTCCATGGCACGTCGCATAAGTAATTGATCTCGTATGGCCACTGCAATCGCCTATGAATTTGAGATTTTTATATTTCGTATTATCTATTTTGTTGGAATAAAATTTAACTTCAACGGCATACATCAGATTATCGGGGTAAATTATGCCTGGAACAACCTCTCCGAGTTTTCCTATAAATTCAGAAATGGAAATGGCTATTCTCCTTGGAAGAACAAGATTTATGTCTCCGAGAATGTGACTGTCATCAGGCAATGTGGGTTTTACTCTTCCTGTTCTTTTCGTTCTCTTGTTATCAAGGAAGTCCCCATAAGTCTGGACTATAACCTTTCTACCTCCAGCTAAGATATTACCGAGTTTGCTTATGTAAGTTCCGTAACCTATTGGATCATTGAAGGGCTCTGTAAAAGAGGTGCTGCAAAGCACGGCGAAATTTGTGTTTTCGCTACTTCCATTCGAATTTGAATGGCCGTTAACAGTCACGAAATCTTCATATTCCTCAAGTACAACCTTTCCGGATGGGTTATTGCAAAAAGTCCTGACCATGTACCCGGTTTTTGTCCGCATCCTTACTTTGAATTCGTACATCTCATCATTCAAACGTTCAACGACATGATCCGGAAGCTCATATCTTATACCAATATCAACGATGTTTCCCGAAGTAACGAGTTCTGGATAGGCTGTTGCTATTTTCTTAATGAGTGAATGACCGCTACGACCGGCAGCAACAACGACGTAATCGAAATCATCTACGAAACTGTTACCTTTTACCGTTATCTTTTCGCCTTTCAATTCTATTGAATCTATTTTCGTTTCAAAATGAAAATGTAAATTTCTATATTTTAAAAGCTCATCGTAAACTCTGCCTAAAAGATCTTTGAGGTGGTTTGTTCCTATGTGATAGAAAGCGGCGTTGACCGGTTCGAAACCTTTTGAATAAAATTTTTCGAAAAATTGAGAATTTCTGTCAAATGAAACGCCGGTCTTAACTTCTTTTTTTTCAGATTCGCTGAGTTTATCAAGGTAAAAATTTACGGTTTCTTTCTGCATTTCTACGGGAATCTCTATATCTCCTCCCATGCCAGTTGAGACGAAAAGTTTTCCATCAGATCTTATTCCTGAAATGCTCGAGCTATATATATCTTTAGAACTTTCCAGAATATGAATTTCGTGCGATTTATCTTTCGTTTCATGAAGAAAGCCTATCGCCGCAGCCCCGAAACCTATTACTCCTATTTTCACTTCACACACTTCCTACTTTTTGTAGAATTTTTGATTTTCAAGTAACTGTTCTTCTGGAACATCCCTGAAGTATCTGGCTGGAGCACCTGCAACTATAACTTTTGGTGGTACATCTTTTGTGACTATCGCACCGGCAGCTACAACCGCATCTTCACCAATCATTATGCCTGGCAGAATCGTTGCATTTACACCTATTCGTGCACCTTTTCTCAAAGTCGGACCTTTGAAGTGTTTCAATCTTTCTTCCGTGCGGCCAAGATAATTATCATTTGAGAATGAAACTTCAGGGGCTATGAAACAATAATCTTCTAT
>JAVRKU010000013.1:0-36879 GCA_031962125.1 Mesoaciditogaceae bacterium
TGTGTCCTCCGAATTCTTTTCTGAGTGCCGCGGCAACCTTATTTGAAAAGAGATCTTCCTTTTGAGATTCAAATCTTTTGAAAAGCGCGTGTGCTATCGATGTAGCAGACACTCCGAGATCGGCCGCCTCTTTGACGGTCCAGCGCCCTTCTCCAGAATCCTCAACGTATCCCCTTATCGAAGAAAGATCTTTATCCTCTTTGAGTGCATCTTCCAGAAGTTCAAGAAGCCATGACCTTACAACACTTCCGTGATTCCATATATGTGCCACCTCTCCGAGATTTAAATTTTTTCCGTAAGGTGACGATTTCAATATCTCAAATCCTTCACCGTAAGCTTCCATAAGTGCATATTCTATACCATTATGAACCATCTTGGTGTAATGGCCGGCTCCTACCGGACCGCAATACATGTATCCACCTTCAGGTGCTAAAGATCTTATAATTGGCTCTATTAACCTGAAATTTTCTTCCTTACCACCAATCATTGTGCAGTATCCAACTTCAAGGCCCCAGATACCGCCCGACACTCCCGCATCGATGTAATTTATTCCCATTTTGTCAAGGTATTCTGATCTTTTTACATCATCTTTGTAAAATCCGTTGCTCCCATCAACTATCAAATCACCCTTAGAAAGAAACTTTGAAAGTTCTAAAACATATTCATCGGTTACATCTCCGGCCGGAAGCATTATCCATACAATTCGTGGCGCATCAAGCTTTGCAACAAGTTCTTTTAAACTTTTAGCCCCTATGGCACCATCTTTTTCTATTTCTTCAACTTTATCAAAAGTTCTGTTGTAAACCACGATCTCATGTTTATCTTTCAGGAGTCTTTTTGCCATATTCATTCCCATACGGCCAAGACCTATCATGCCTATTTTCATATATATCACCTTCCTTTAAATTATAACACCAGATCGATCGTTGAAAAAAAATGATTACTGTGATATAATTTCGTGGATTCAAAAAAACACACACAATCTGATCCCCGGACAGGTGCCCTTAGAGGTCGTCGGGGGAAATGATGATTGTGGCGGTTAAAACCATCGGAGGTGTATTGTGGCAGAAGTAATAAAGATGAAACAATTGCTTGAAGCGGGTGTACATTTCGGTCACCAGACAAAGCGCTGGAACCCCAAAATGAAACCTTATGTGTACGCCGCAAGGAAGGGGATCTACATAATAGATCTTCAAAAGACAGTTAACCTTTTGAAGAGCTCTTATGATTTTGTCGTAGATCTTGGAAAGAATAACAAAACAATTCTCTTCGTTTGCACAAAACATCAGGGAGCCCAGACGATAGAGGAAGAGGCCAAAAGGTGCGGTGCATTCTACATCAACAAGAGATGGATAGGTGGACTTTTGACGAATTTTTCCACAATATCCAACAGAATAAAAAGGCTTCAGGTGCTTGAAGAAATGGAAAAAGCCGGAGATATTGACAAATTACCGGTCAAAGAGGCGAATAATACCAGAAAAGAACTTGAACGTCTCAGAAAATACTTCGGCGGTATCAAAGAAATGAAAAAGCTGCCGGATGCGCTTTACGTTGTAGATCCCAAAAGAGAATTCAACGGTGTTCAGGAAGCCAATATTTTGAATATTCCGATAGTAAGCATCGCTGATACAAATTGTGATCCGGATGATGTGGATTACATAATACCCGGTAATGATGACGCCATCAGGGCTATAAAGTTAATCACTTCAAAGATAGCTGATGCTTACCTTGAAGGTAGAGAAGGAAGAAGTCAGGAAGAACTTGAAAAAGCAGATGTAGCTGAAGGTTCAAGTTCAAAATCTGAAATAGAAGAAAATCTCGTCGAAATGCCTGTAAATGAAAAACTTTCTGAGACATTTGAAGAAGAAACTAATTACTGAAATTAACATATGAGTGTGCCTGTAGCTCAACGGATGGAGCGTTGGACTCCGGATCCAAAGGTTGCGGGTTCAATTCCCGCCAGGCACACCAAAAAGGATAAGCCGGAGGCGTGCCCGAACGGCTAAGGGGCCGGTCTCGAAAACCGGTGGTGCTCCGCACCTTCTGGGTTCGAATCCCAGCGCCTCCGCCAGTACTTAAGAAATCAAATTATCTTTTTTCCTTCTATATAAACCATTTCTACTTTTGCTTTCATGTCAAATGGATGATCACTCCAGACGACAAGATCTGCATCTTTACCCTTTTCTATCGAACCTACATTTTTATCTATGCCGAGAATCTTAGCAGGGTTTATCGTCAACATTTTCAAAAGATCTTCTTCTTTTGCACCATATCTTAAAGCTGTTGCTGCCTGAACAGATGCATATTCAAGTGGAACGACGGGATGATCGCACATCAAAGAGATCAAAATACCTTTCTGCGGTGATAGGATCCGTCCATTCGTTGCCATCTGAAGAAACAGGTTCACTTACACCTTCTTCCCAGAGACCGATGTGCGAGTGCGCATCTATGAAACCTGGAAACAAATATTTTCCGCTCAAATCTACAACATCAACGTCACCTTTTGATTCTATTTTTTCTGCTATCATTGATATTTTCCCTTTTTCGATGAGTACATCACCTTTGAAAGGGTTCGATGTGATCGAAAATATCTTTACATTTTTAAGCAACGTTTTCATCAATTAATCTCCGATCATTTCAATGTAGAAAGCACTTTTTCGATCTCGGCATAAATTGGCTCTTTGCCAGGATCTTCGGAAATCCACATGTAAACGACTTTCCCGTTTTTGTCTATGACAAAAACGGATCTCTTTGCAACTGAATATCCTTTTACACCAGCAAAATTCTCATGAAGACCTCCATAGGCTTTTGATGTTTTCCTTTCAAAATCGCAAAGAATGGGAAACTTGAGCGCATTTTGCTGTGCAAATGCCTTGTTGGCAAAAGGACCGTCAACACTTATGCCAATGATCTGCGCATTGAATTTATTAAAATTTGCCATTGAATCCCTGAACGCACACATTTCTTTCTGGCAAACACTTGTGAATGCCCCCGGGTAGAATGCAAGCACAACAGGCTTTCCAGCGAACTCTTTCAAAGTCCTTATTTTGAGATCTGCATCGTAAAGTTCGAAATCCGGTGCTTTTTCTCCATTTTTTAACATTTTTCCACCTCCAGCTTTATTTTGAATTTTTTTTAACTTCCGTGTACAATCTCTCTATTTTATCGGCGATTATTACAAATTTGTCAACATATTGTGGATCGAATTGTGTTCCAGCTTTGTCCATAAGCTCTCCAAGGGATTCCTGAAAAGTTCTCTCATCTTTATACGGCCTCTTTGAAATCATCGCATCGAATGCATCTGCTATTGAAACGATCCTTGCCTCGACGGGTATTTCTTCTCCCTTCAACCCTTTAAGATACCCGCTGCCATCATATTTCTCATGATGATAAAGCGCTATCCGTTCCGCACACTGAAGTATGGGATTTTGACTTTTCAATATCTCTGCGCCTATCTGCGTGTGCGTTCTCATAACCTTCCATTCATCATCCGTAAAAGATCCATTTTTAAAAAGGATTGCATCTGGAATACCTATCTTTCCGATATCATGAAGTGGTGCCGCCATTCTTATTTCAAAGATCTTCTGAGCATCCATTTCGGATTGTTCGGCTATAAATCTTGAAAGTTCGCCAACTCTTTGAGCGTGATCATAAGTATCATTATCCCTTATAGATGCTATATTATAAAGCTTAGAAAGCAACTCAATCGAGAATTCCTCATTCTTTCTTGCTTCTTTGACGCTTTCATCTATCAAAGAGTTCAAAGCATCGAATCTTTTTGGTCTGTAAGGAATGTTCAAATCAAATGAAGCGAAGACAAAAGAAAGTTTTTTAGACATTTCTTCGAAGTCTACCGGCTCATAAAAGATTAGATCTGCGCCAATTTCAACCGGATCTTCCTGAAAAAGCGGTGTTTTGCGAGGGAGTATGCAAATTATAAGTTCTCTATCGTGTGATTTTCTAAAATCTTTTAATTTTATGAGATCTTCTGTCTTCATGAGACACATTAGAACAGCAGAAGAATTTTTCTCTTTTTTCTTTGTTTCACCAGTAATTTCAAAAAATTGTTTAAGATGTGAAGATAGCAGTTCCTTTGTAAATTGATCATCACAAATGATCTCGATATTCCTCAATTCATTCCTCTTTTCTTCAATTCTTTTACAAGAAAGCTTCCAACATCTGCACCGTGTGTTCCTCTTCCAAAACCGGCATCCATTCCGCAATTCTTTGCAAGATCATTGCTTATCTGGGTGCCACCTGCTATAAGTATAAGCTTTTCCCGTACCCCTTTTTCTATTGCGAGATCGTTGAGCTTTTTCATGTTGCTTATATGTACATCATTGTGCGTTATTATCATGGAAGATAAGACTGCAACTGAATTCGTCTCGATAGCTGCATCAAGAAGCTTTTCTATCGGAACACTTGTTCCGAGATAAACATAGTGAATACCATATTTTTCTATACCACCGTGTTTTATGTCCAGTATCTCTCTAAGACCGACAGAATGTTCATCATTACCGACAGTCCCTGCCACAATGATCACTTTGTTTCTCTTGAAAAAGTTAGTTATCTCTTCATCCGGAATAAGGCTTATCTTTTCCGGCAATTTTAAATTTTTCTTCTCTATGGCAAATGGAATTTTTGCCTTTATCTCGATGTAAGTACCCTCGGCCGGATGCAGGATTGTCTTATGAATGACATTTATGTCTGTCAATCCGAGTCTTTTTGCCGTTTCAATGGCAGCAGCTTCTGCCATTTCTTCTTCCACCGGGAAGGTCATATCTAATTGAATAATCCCATCGTTCATCCATTCAACCTCTGGTTTCAGAAGATCCTGTTTTTCCATTTCTTCATCTTCACGCACTCTTATGTTGACATTATCGCTTTCATCAAGTTCATCTATGTACTTTATCTTTTCAGGTTTGCAAAGTGTGCATCCGCCTATCAAATCGCATGGCTTTTTTAGGCCTTCTGGAAGATTGTTATATCCAAAATGCTCGCAGACAGGTGCCATGTAATCTTTATCTCTCGGGACAACTGTTCCGGCTGCAATCTCACCGTCTTTTTTTCTCGCTATACCATCGCCCATTCTTTCCGGATAGAAACCGTTATCAACAAAAAGGCCCTGTTCTACTGCTTCAAAGTATCCTCCCATTTCTATGATCTCTTCTAACATTAAGATTGCCCGCATTTTCAATTCTCTAACCTTTTCATTTATCTTTTTGTGATCGATCTTAACGTACTCCCCGATCCCGTCAAGTGCGATCAAAGCATGTTTTGCGGTCTCAATGCCCCTTATGGAATTGACATGCCATGGAACATTTCTACCCTCATCCGGAGTAATTGTCGATTGAATATCCGCACTTGTCAGTCTTGAGATAAAAGTATCTACCATGTGCATACGCGTGGCATCAAAAAGATCTGATTCTATATATTTCGTGTTCATCTGTGCCCGAAATTTGTATCCTTTGAAGAGTTCCCTTATTGCAACTGCATACGGAAGATTTATTCTCATTGCCGGTGTTGGAGCGGCAGTTGGAGGGACGGTTGATAGAGCTATATTTTCCTTTTTCATGCCGGCTTTGACCGAATAAAGAGAATTTATACCATGCTGGACGAGAAGTTCTGGCATGACCTTCCATGAAACCCTTGCAGATGCATTGGCATTGTGAGCACCATCTATCTGAAGCATATTTGCCCATGCCATGATCTTTTTGGCAACGGCAGCATCAACGAAAGATCTTACAGGATTTATGCCACGATAAAGCACGTTGTACTGTGGATCCTGATGGGCTCCATTGATACCCTCTTCTGCAAAGAGAACAGCGATCTCTGGTCCTGCCACACCACTCACGTAAGAATGCAAATTTATGGGTCTTCCAACTTCATCTTCTATCATGTCAAGCGCTTTTCTTGTGGCACGTATCTGCTTTCTCGTTATCGGTATGCCTCCGATTCCTTCCGGAGTTCCCTCCATTAGGCCGTCTATGTGAGACTGACCGAGTGTTCTTATAACCATTATGTGATCCGCACCATGCCATGCTGCCATTCTCATCCGTCTTATATCATCTTCAAATCTTCCCGATGCTATTTCACTTGTTATCACAGCATCTGGCTGAGGATCTATATCGTCAAAATAATGTGCGGCTGGAAGTGGAATTGAATTTTTTAAAGGTTCGCTTATTTGTCTGTAGTCGTAACCATCCATTTTGCCATCTTTCAAGGATTTTCTCCACGTCCACCCTCTTCTTCGAGGTCTGTAATGCTCGAGGTCTTTGAGAATATCTTTAACATCTATTTTCTTACCAAGATCGAGTTTCATCTTTTATCGCCCCCGAAAAGTGATCTTACTTCGTCCCAGTGATCCTCTTTTACAAGCATATCACCGGCCGATATATAATCCATACCATTTGCTTTAGCAAATCTGTAGACGATATTTCCAGCTCCCTTTCCAAGAAGGCCCTGTTCGAAGATCTTGTCGACAAGATTTTTTGCAGTTATACTTTCAAAACCCATTCTCAGCAGTACGGATCTTTCTATTGAAGGAGTTGTGTGTGTGCTTGCAAGATCGACAAGCGGATCCACGACTTTTTCCACAAGTTCCCAGAATTTTTTGTCAAGTTCCCCATCTGTTAAATTTTTAAGATGAGCGCTTCTTTCCTCAAAATCATCAGGCCTTACCATCTGTCAACACCTCTTCCAATTTACTTTCGATCTCTTTCACTTGAGATCTGGTATCATCGGCCATAAATTTTATTTCTGTATCTGAAAATACCTTTCGATTGTAAGCTTTAATAACTTCTTTTACGTAGGATTTTTTCATATTTTCAAGTGGATATTCAATAATACCTATCTGGTCTATGCTTTCAGGAATGACTATAACCTTGCCGGGTACATCTTCCTTTACCGGATCTCCATTTTTGACGATCACACCCATCTGTTTTGCGAAAGTTAACTGTGCGCTCGGTAATTTTCCCGCACCTGTGTATTCAGTCTCCTGAACGACAAGTATCTGATCCTCGTCCATCTCCGCAGCAATTACAAAAGCTGCAGTCAGTGATGTATTACCGGCAGGCCCTCTCATCATTCCTTCTACCTGGGCAAGCGCCTCTGTTGTGAAGAAAACTTCCCCCTGACTGACGAGCACGTACCTGTCAAGATATCTCAAAGATCGTGCGGCATTTCTCGGCACATCAACCCTGTCAGGATAAGCTGCGAAGGGTATCCCAAATCCTGTATGGCCTGTTGTGAAAGATTTTCTGTTGAAATCATGATCACTCGCCATATGAAGACCTCTGAGATCGACGCTTACACCTACGATCTTTGTACTGGTGGCACCTGCAAGTCTTAATCCTCTTGCCGTTCCCGTAACATTTCCACCACCTGCGTGAGTAACGAGTACAGTATCTGGAAATTTTCCGAAGCGGTTCTTCGTCTGTTCTGCTATTTCATAGCCAAGTGTTTCTATTCCAGCTATTCCAAAGGGTGTATAAAGAGATGCGTTAAAATAACCAGTTTCATCAAGAAGTTTAAGCGTGTAATAGAAGAGTTCCGGGCCCACCGTAAGCTGGACTACTTCAGCACCATAAGCTTCGCATGCCCTACCCTTTTCAAGGATCTCCGGCTGGCCAACATGATGACTATCAAATGCTTCCTGCACTATTATAGATCTCATACCGCGCTTGGCGGCCTGAGATGCAACGGCTGCACCATAATTTCCTGACGTTGCAGCTATAACGCCTTTGTATCCATTTTTTTTGGCATGATAAACAGAAATTGAGGCACGCCTGTCTTTAAAACTCCCTGATGAATTTGCGGCTTCATCTTTCAGAAAGATCCTTGCACCTTTTCCTTTTTTTGAATGCTTTCTAACGAGCTTCGTTAGATTTTTCAATTCTACGAGTGGCGTATTCCCAATCTGTGTTTCAAACTGAATCTGTTTCATTTCATCTATCGTATAAGATGCTTCTCTCATCATGCGGTCATAATCAAAGGCGACGCCTTCGATTTCAAACTTTGAATAATCTATCCCGACTGCCTTCTGTATGATTTTGTTTTTATTTTTCAAAATTTCCTCGTACATCATAGATCATCCCCTTCTTCAAGCTCTTTTTTCAGTTCAGGTCCTATCCTTAAAAGCTCCGGAACGGGATTACCAAAATCATGAGTATAACGTGGATTTATCTCAACAAGCGTACCTTTGACGGTACGACCACTTAATGTGCGAATTTCAACTATTTCACCTATCTTACCCTCTTTTTCCATAAAGCCATTGATCCACGCTTCAAGTGGAACTTTTTTAGTATCTTCAGGAAGATTTGAAGCCCGCTGAGATGATTCTAAAATTGTGATGTGTATTTTGACCCAATTTTCTCTTTTTTTGATCATATTTATCATCTACCGTTTGGTATGCCATAGAGGTTATGCATGTCTTTCATCGTCAAAAGTCCGGAGTTTGCTTCGATAACTTTTGGCACCATGTTGACGACCATAGCCATAGTTCCTTTACCGCCAGGAATTTCTGGTTTTATTTCCATCGAAATATCGGGATCTCCCTCAATTTGTATGAAGTCTCCCGTTTTGACATTTTCAGCTTCAGGATGAATTTGCTGCGGATGGATGAGCTCTATTTTGACCTCTCCATCGACTATACCTCTGCCTGTATGTTTACATCCGGCAACATGGCCTGGTTCTACTTTAACGTAAGGTGTTTCTCTTTTCGTTTTTGAAACTATAGGTTCTCTTTCCTCTTCTATCCTGTCAAGCTGCCAGCCGAGAGCACTGGCTATCATCGAAATTGATTGCCTGAATCCTATATGACCTACTATTTTTCCTGACTTTATACCCTTTTCAAATTCCTCCACGCTTGTTCCTACACCCTGTGTTCTCATAACCTCTGCACCGAAAGGCGAAAGATCGTTTATTCGTTGTGCTTTTATCTTTTTGATATCGAGACAGGTGCCTGTCAGAGAAAGTATAAGTGTGTCGAGTACAAATCCTGGATTTATACCTGTACCCAGAATCGAAACGTTGTGCTTTTTTGCAAGCATATCCATTCTGTGAGAAAGTTCCGGATAATCAATCCATGGATATGACATTTCTTCGGCTATTGTTATGACGTTGGCTGAATTTTCGACGGCAATTTTTATCATTGGGAAAACGTCCGGTACAAAAGATGTCGTTGCTATAATCACGATGTCCGGATCTAAAGTTGAGATCGTCTCAGATGCATTTGAAGATATCACAACATCATTTTCGACTCCGATGTACGATTTCAAAGTCTTACCGTTCAGTTCCTTTCTCGCCGTCTCGATGGCGCCAACGAGCTCGATCCCCTTTTTCTTCATAAGATCCTTTATTATCCCACTTCCCATTGCTCCAATTCCCCAGACTACCACTCTGTACATTTTTGCTTCCTCCTTTACGAACTTTCTATCTGTTTAACGTACTTTATGAATTCATCACCTATTTTAACTATTACCTCAAAGGTGTAAGTGCCAGTTGAAGGAAAGGTAAGTTGATGCCAGTTATTTGAATCGATCAATAACCTTGTTCCTCCAGGCGGTATTTCAAAATTATGAGATTTTTGATCTGAAAATCTATAAAGTTCAATATTTCCCTTTTTAATCAAGATCGTTAAAGAATTCAAAACAGCATATTTTTTCTGGAAAATATCGTTGTTAACAAGAGAAACTGAAAAGTCTATCGGTATGTTAGCATTAACGTAAAGCGGTATATCCGAGATCAATTTTATATTGGAAATACCATTAATGGCATTTTTATTTACAACTGAAAATGCACAAGTTGCGGCCAGTGTTTCATTTCCAACGATATGAGATATTAAATAGTAATCTCCAGGCTTATTTATAGGATTTGTTTTGTATTCGTATATGAATGCTTCCTCATTCGTCATGATGCTGAATTGTGAATTTAAAGCAACACTTTGCGAATAAAGCTCATGCATTCCACGATCGAAGATAGAAAAATCTATCTTCTGAACGTTTAAATTTAAAGGCGATAGAGTGTTATTCTTCACATAAAGTGTGAAATCGCCCTTTTCATCTTCTGTGAAGAAATCGTCTCCTGAATTCAAGATCGCTTCTAATGTTGATATGTATGTGAAATCTTTTTCCAGTGCTACTACTTTTCCATTCAGATTCATAAGGATATTCGCCTTATAAATTCCAGCCTTCATGTCCGAAAGATTAACTTCATGCTTGAGATCGTAAAGTAAAATAGAACTTTTGGGAGACGCATCTGATTCAATAACCTTTGAAATATTGAAAGTATAGACCACCGTTGATTCAGAAGAAATCTTAACACTGAAGGCGCTTATAGTGAATTTTTTTTGAACTCCAGACATATTCGTGAGATACACCATAAAATCAAGAGGAGACCCAGATAAAAATTTGTCCTTTGATGCAGATATGTATACCTGAAAGTCACCTACATTTTGAAGAGATTTATTTTTTATAGTAGGATTTCCATTAAATTGAAAATAAACTAAAAGTATTACAATAATAGCAGCTACGTTTATTCCTAATATTATTCCGGCTTTGCTACCTTTCTTTTTTGGCTTTTTCGGATTATTTTGTGAATCTAACTTTTCCCACTCTTCTGGAGATTTAGAATAATATTTGTACTCTTCATTGCTCATTCACTCCTCACCACACGACTGACTTCTTCGTAAGAAGTAACACCTTTCAATACTTTCTCTATACCGTCTTCAAACATCGTTCTCATTCCTTCACGTTTCGCTATTTCACGGAGCTCCTGATCCGATCTTTGTTCGTAGATAGCACTTCTTATCTGGGAAGTTACTATCATCACTTCATTTATGGCAGTTCTACCTTTATATCCTTCGCTGCACATATGACATCCGACCGCTTCATACATTACCGGTTTCATGTCTTTATAAAAATTGTCGGCAACCTTAAGCACTTCGTCATTTGGCTTTATCTCTTTTTTGCATTCATTACAAAGGCGTCTTACAAGTCTCTGCCCTACAACACCTATGAGAGATACACCGATCATGTGTGGATCTATGCCAAGATTTAAAAGTCTTGAGATTGCGGATGGTGCATCATTGGTATGAAGAGTACTCAAAACGAGATGGCCCGTCATCGAAGCTTCGACTGCAAGCTGTGCCGTTTCTCTGTCTCTTATCTCTCCTATCATCATGACGTCAGGATCCTGTCTTAAAACCGATCTCAAAAATTTTGCATACGTAAGACCGGCCTCCGGGTTGACCTGACATTGATTGACGCCCTCTATATTGTACTCGACAGGATCTTCAACAGTAACTATATTTTTCGTGACATCCTTTATCTCATTTATCGCTGCAACGAGTGTTGTTGATTTTCCGCTGCCGGTTGGCCCCGTTAAAAGTATTATCCCGTAAGGATAATTTATAAGTTCCTCAAAACGTTTCTCGTTGTACTCACTGAAACCAAGATTCGATATCCTCTGTTCTGAGGATGACACTTTGAGTATCCTCATAACAACTTTTTCACTGTATATCGTAGGCATGGTCGAAACCCTGAAATCGTACTGCTCATTTCCATATTTGTTGAAAAATTTGCCATCCTGTGGCAGTCTTTTTTCCGATATATCAAGACCTGAAATGATCTTTATCCTTGAAACAAGAGATGGGTGCATCGATCGTGGATACGTTGTGACTTTTCTTAAAACACCGTCTATTCTGTACCTTACATTTACACCGGTGTGTGTTGGCTCTATGTGTATATCACTTGCATTCTGAACGATACCACTTTCGATGAGCGTTTTCACGAGTTTAACGGCCGGTGCTTCATCGGATTCAATTTCCTCTTCTTTTACTTCTTCTTTTGACTCTTCAGCAGGAGCGATACCGGTTGTGTCAACCTGAGATCCGAAAAGATACTGGTAAACTGTTTCAAAAACATCGGTTGAGATGATCGCAATCTTAGCATTCATAGATGTTAAAAAGCGTATTTCTCTTATAACCTGCGTATAATTTATGACATTATCCGTGGCTATCCAGATGTTATTACCCTCTTTTTTATAAGGGATAAGTCTGTAATTATCCACGAGGTTCTTAGGTATAGCGTTGATAACATCAGATGGTATGTTAGATTGAAGTTCCTGAATCCTCGGAAGGTTGTACTGAGCAGCTAAAGCATCAGCAATATCATTCCACGTCAAAAAGCGGTTTTCTACCAAAACCTGACCGATCATTTTGCCTGTTTTTTGAGAAATTTCAACGGTTCTTTCAAGAGTTTGAGGCGTTATATACCCCATAGCAACAAGTATCTCACCTATTCTTTTAAAAGGCGTTGCCAAAGTTAATCCTCCATATTTTACCTCAAAAATTCATCGAAACCCGAACGATATATGGCCGGAATATCGCTGTCTGTGAAGAGAAGATTATCAGCTTCCTCAAATCCTGTAGCTATAAGCGTAACTCTCATTTCATCTTCTGAGATAGAATCATCGATAACGAGCCCAAATTTGACATCCGCCTCTTCACTGCATCCCTGCCTTATAACGGAAGCTGCAACATGCATCTCTTTCATTGTTACATTCTTCGGAGCTGAAACGTTCAAAATTATCGAAGAAGCGTTCTTAACAGGCTGTTCAAGGAGCTTCGAATCCATAGCCATTTTAGCCGAAACTTCGGCCCTGTTTTCTCCCTTTCCCACTCCTATTCCGAGCATTGCAGGTCCTGCATTTCTCATAACCGCTTCGACATCAGCAAAATCGAGATTTATATAGCCTCTTCTCGTGATCAATTCGGATATTCCCTTAACACCTTGATGTAACGTTTCATCTGCCTTCAAAAATGCATCCGGTATGGTGATATCCGGCGGCAGTTCTTCAAGGAGTTTGTTGTTAGAGATCCTTATCAGCGTATCAACGTTGTTGTGCATTTTTTTAAGCCCTTCTGTCGCTATTCTCCATCTGTTATTTCCTTCAAAATAAAAAGGCGTTGTGACTATCGCAACGGTTAATATCTGCATCTCTTTTGCAATCTTCGCAATAACTGGCGTTGCGCCAGTACCGGTCCCACCACCCATACCACATGTGAGAAAAAGCAAATCCGTACCTTCAAGTATTTCTTCTATCTCCGGTTTGCTTTCTTCTGCAGCTTTTTCGCCCATTTCAGGATACCCACCTGCCCCGAGCCCTCTTGTTGTTTCAGCCCCGAGCTGGATTGTAACATCCGCTTGGCTTGCTTCAAGCACCTGCAAATCGGTGTTAGCAGCCATGAACATTACATCCTTTATACCGGCCTCTATCATCCTCGAAATAGCGTTATTACCTGCTCCACCGATCCCCATAACTTTTATAACAGGTACGCGTTTAACTTTTTTCTCTCGATTACCATCTTCCTTGATCTCGAAAGGCATTCATATACCTCCTTCAGGAGAGATCACACCAATTTTTTCAAAAAATCCCATAATTTTTTAAACGTTTCATTTTCAGTACCTGTTTCTGCTTTTCCTCCAACATTTTTATCAGATTCAGGAATACTGGAAGGTGACGATACAGCACTTGTCTGGTTGAATTTTACGGGCTCAATTTTTCCATACCTAAAAGTGTAAACTAACTCACCAAACAAAGAACCATAAGATGGAACACCCATTATATCCTCTGCACCCGTTACCATGACATTATTCGAAGATATATAAGTCCCGCTGCGCGCAACACTGTTGAAGACAGATCCGCCCAATGCTGAAATACCAGGTATTGATGCTCCTCCACCGGTTATGACGAGGCCAACAGCGTTGAAAGATGGGTTGACGTTAAGAACCTCGGCAAAATTCCGCCTTGAAAGGCTCAACAGCTCTCTTGCACGGGCATAGGCTGCAAGAGAGATAGATCTTTTTTTAATACTTTTCTTTGTTTTGCTGAAATCAACCACTTCAACGGTATCATTCTCATTCACTTTTTCATAATCGAGGTTTGAGTGATAAAATAACAATCTTTCAGCTTCAGCGTAAGAAACCTTGAAGATGGTGGCTATATCTTTTATGATCTTTTCTGTTCCTAATGGTAAAAATTTGTACCCGACAGGTATTCCATCACTGTATGCTGTGAGTTTGATGCTTGAATAACCGAAATCGAGGCAGATTATACCCCTATTTTTCTCATTTTCATTCAAAACGCCTTCTGATGCTGCCAATCCTGGATGAAGTATAGATATCGAATCAAAGGGATAACCCTGAAAAAGATTTACAAGCTCATTCTTTTGATTCTGATCCATTTTTACCTTTATGACATCCGCCGATATTTTGGAAGCCATCATCGAAAAAGGATTGATAACTTTCCTGCTTCCATCAAGTGTGTAACGCACTGGTATGGCATCTATCGCATCCTGATTTTTTGATATCTCAGTTTTTATCTCCTGAATCTGGGTGTTACCAATTACTTCACTCTTGCCAAATATCTTTTCTACCCTCACACTATCGATCGAAAAAACATTCTCGGAGATCGTAACTGCGAGGTGACCTCCAAAGGTTTTTTTTGCCATCTGGGCATGAAGTTCACCTAAAGCCTCTCCCACACTTGCCCTTAGACCGACAACATCAACGATCTGACCTGACGAAAAACCATTTGATTTCACTGTTACGTAACCAACTACCTTGAAACCGTCACTGATTCTTTCGCCGATAGCGGCTTTTATATTGTAAGAACCGATATCTACAACCGTTATTCCCCCACCCGTTTTAGCCATAGGATAGGATGCCTCCTTTACATGGAGTTTGAAAGATTATATCATCTTTTTCATATAAAAAGATATATCAAATCGAAAAACGATCTTCTATTTCCTTTACCACCACTTCAAAAATGCTTTCCTGATCTACATTAGCATCTATCTTGACAAACCTTTTTGAACTTGATATGTAATCGTA
Source organism: Mesoaciditogaceae bacterium (assembly GCA_031962125.1). GTDB lineage: Bacteria > Thermotogota > Thermotogae > Mesoaciditogales > Mesoaciditogaceae > JAVRKU01. The sequence continues at coordinate 14,895 of JAVRKU010000013.1, forward strand.
TCCTTCCATTACCTTACGTACGAATTCAATGTCCTCTAATTCCATCCTGTCTTTTTTTATGGCCTTTCTTTGCTTGAAGGTTTCTTCATCTATCTCAAGGTAAAATGTCAGATCTGGATAGATCATTTCCGTTGCGAATTCATTTATGACTGTCACTATCTTCTTACCGAGACCTCTTCCAAAACCTTGATAAGCAACGGAAGAGTCTATGTACCTGTCAAGTATCACGAATTCATTTGACTCTAACCTTATTTTTACTTCCTCAAACACTAACTGGGATCTGGAGGCTGCAAAGAGCAAAAATTCAGTTTTAGGATCCATTTTAGAATTCGAATTGTCAAGCAAAATTTGCCTTATCTTTTCACCTATTGATGTACCTCCCGGTTCCCTGAAAACGGAACATTTTGTATGTTTCTCATCAAAATACCTTTTGAGCATCTCTATCTGTGTAGATTTACCACATCCATCTATTCCTTCGAATGTTATAAGTGGCACTGCATACCTCCATCAATGAGCACGATCTTTTTCATAAAAACTCGCATACTTTGGAAAAAATCCAATTGTGATACTTCCTATTGGACCATTTCTTTGTTTACCGATTATGATTTCTGATTCTCTTGCCTTATCAGGATCATCCACCTCACCTTCATCGTTCTTTTTCGATTTGTAATAATCATCTCTATGAATGAAGATAACGAGATCCGCATCCTGCTCTATCGCTCCCGACTCTCTGAGATCGCTGAGCCTTGGTCTCTTCTCATCGGCCGTTCTCTGCTCGACGGCTCTCGAAAGCTGAGAAAGCGCAACAACACAAACGTTCAGTTCTCTTGCTAACAATTTGAGTGATCTGGAGATGTCTGAAATTTCCTGCTGACGATTTTCTCGTTTGTCTCTTGAGTGCATCAGTTGAAGATAGTCGAGAAAGAGTATATCAAGCCCGTACTCTTTTTGTATCTTCCGCGCTTTTGTTCTTATCTTCATAACATCGAGTAAAGGATCATCATCTATAACCATAGGAATATTTTTAAGTCTGCTGGCTGCATTTGTCAGCCTCTTCCAATCTTCGGGAGAAATTGAACCTGATCTGAGGCCTTTAAGATTCACCGATCCTTCCGCACAGAGCATTCTTTGCGCAAGCTGATCGGCACTCATTTCAAGGCTGAAAAATGTAACCTTCTGATTGTACTGAAGTGCCATATTTTTTGCCATTGTAAGGGCTAAAGAAGTTTTTCCAAGAGAAGGTCTCGCAGCTATTATCGTGAGATCCGATTTGTGAAATCCGGATGTCATGGCATCGAGTTCTCTAAAGCCAGTAGGAATTCCAGAAACATATATCCCGCTCTCCGGTGATTCTTTCTCTATCTTTAATTGTTCTATTTTTTCGAAAGTTGAGTTTATAATATCCCTTATTGGCATATAAGTTTTTGAACTGTGTTCTTCGGCAATCCTGAAGATAGCATTTTCGGCTTCGTTGACTATATCATCCGTTTCCTTTTGATTGTAAGCTGAATCTATAATTCTGTTTGCCATACCTATAAGCTGGCGGAGCATCGATTTTTCTTTCACCATCTTTGAATAATATTCAACATTTCCTATTATTGGAACTGCATCTGCAAAATGTATAACGGCAAGTTCGCCACCAACGAGATCAAGCTGTTTTTTCGTGATCAAAAGATCGGTAACGGCTAGCACATCTATTGGATTGTTATTCTGAAAAAGTTCCTCCATGGCCTGGAAGATAAGTTTTGTAGGAGTGAAGTAAAAATCATCGTGCCTTAGTATCTCGAAGACGATATCCGCTGCTTCGGGATTTATGAACATAGTTCCTATTACGGCCTCTTCTGCCTCTTTACTTTGTGGTACAAGTTTGATATTATCCACGCAGATCCCCTCTCAGAAAAGAGAAAAGTTGAAATTGCCGGTGACTGGATCGTAATGAACGTATTTTTCAGGAAATTGAATGATGAAAATCGTTAGTCCAAGCTGAGAAAGGTTAAATCCGTTCTGCGTACTGAAGGCGATTGTTCCTTTTAGGCCGAGGCAATCGGAACCTGTCGTGAAATTTACAACCATCGATTGAGCCTGCCAGTTTGAAATATTTCCCTGGGCGGAAACGCTTAAATTCAAAGCCGGTATATTGGCTGACAGGGTGATTGGCACCGGCCATACAAAGGACGGACCTGGTAAAAGATTGAAAGAAAATTGGGAAGAAAGCTGTACATTTGATAAAAATGAAAAATTTCCAAGGTTTGCGGTTAATTGATTTGATGCAACTAACGGAGAATTTGAATTATAATTGTATCCGTAATTGTAAGTTGTTTGACCGTAATAAGAAATGCCCCCATATTTGGATGTGAGTGATAATTGTGTATTTACCGGATGGAAATTCGGCAATACAACAGAACTTGTGTTGAAGGCATTGCTGATATCAAAGATGTTGAAATTTGAAGACGTTGTTAAAGAGATGTTAGACCACGGACTTGATGAATTGTTGAAATCATAGCTCACCTGCGCTTGAGCACTTAATGGGATAATTGGAAAAGCATAATTTGCAGTTAAACCAACGTTATTTTGAAAACTATTCGTATTGAAGGCAGATACATTCTGCCCCGTTACTTCTGTGAAGTTGTAAAGTGCCGATAAACCAAGGCCAAAAAGATTATAAGAAGCCTTAACATTGGTGATAAGTGCTATTCTATCTGAAGGTTGAACGCTGTTACTTGACATAGACAGACCTGTTTTTGCTCCATAAGAAAGACTGGTATTCAACCCTGAAAAGTTATAATTGAGTGCGTTAAAAGCATATCCAGCATCTATAAACGTTGAATAAGACATGGGTTGGCCTGTTGCTGCCGAAATTGATCCTGAATAAGCACCGGAGATCGAATTTAGAGTCAAAAATTTAAGTGGCCATGAAAAATTCCCTGAGATCGAGTGAGAAGTTGAAAAAGCGTTGGATGGAACCGAAAGACTACTATTCCCGCTGATATTCCCGGTTATATTAACGGGACCAAAATATTTGTTTATGCTTTGCAGTTGGTATGGAAGCGTGTAGTTTTGATTTTGGCCTGATACAGATTGAATCAGCTTCGCTACAAGACTTCCTCCAAACACATTCCCGCTCAAAGAAAGCGTCGACGTCTGATTTGAAGCACTGCCTGTTATGTTATCCTGATAATTAAAGGCGGTACTATAAAGGTTGAAAAGCGTTCCTGAAAGGCCAAATTGAATGATCTGGGACGTTATAGATCCTCCACTTTGAGAGTTAGAGTAAGAAAAAGTATAGGGAATGTTCCATAAGCTTCCTCCCAGATCGAGCCCCTGAGCGGAAGGCCCATTTTGATAGCTGTTAGTATAAACGTCTCCGCTCATATTCGCCGATGGAGAAAAATTGAATTTTATGCCCGTATACCATCCCTGAGCACCGGCATAATTTATTGAAAACTCCATGGGTTGCTTACCACCGGTTAAAGAATAATAGTACTCGGGGACGTAAAAAACAGGAATATCAAAAAGATAGAGCACAAGGTTGTAGGCTATGAGATGATCGTTAGGAACGAGATCTATCTTTGATGCTTCAAATCTGTAATGCGGTGGATTGTATTTACATGTGGTTATGTACCCATTATATATAATCGTTGTGCCACTTTGAGTATTATAGATCGAATTTTTACCAAAAAAGTAAACATCTTCAGGAGTGCCTGCAGCATTTTTTATTTTCACACTTCCACTCATATCATCTATCAAAGTTGTTTGATTCAAAAGAAAGATCGTCATCCTGGAAGCATAAATAGTTTTGTCTCCCTGAACATATACAACATTTCCTTCAAAAACAGCTTTCACTGCATACCTTTGAGTGTTGAAAAAGATCTCAACACTCGACGCACTCACTGTGTATTGATAAGACTTAATTGTAACGCCACCCGAATAAACTACCTCCGTTGCAGATATGAGTTTCATACTGCCCGCATTCACCTTTAGATTTTCAGCTCCGAAGGCATGATTCGAGGATACACCCAGAACGATGATGAAAATAGCTATAGGAAGAACTTTCAAAACAATTTCTTTTATTTTGAAGATCAACCGACTATCAAGTAACATGAAAAAGATCAAGCCTATCGCACCAAAAATTATATCCGGTAGCCATGCCGATAAGACAGGATCGATCATGCCACTCTTCCCGAGAGCACTCAACCATGCGCCGGATCCCTGATACAAAACAACAAGCAAAAATGTAATTATTGAACTCCAGGCCTTGCTTTTTATCCCAAAGAAAAGAGAAAATGGAACACCAAAAAAGGCTATTATAAGTGCACCAAGTGCGTTGGCGTATCTTGAATATAGCTCGACTATAAAAGGTTTGGCATCAAGACCAAGCTTTTTAAAAAGATTTATTCGATCTATCAGCTCACCCTGCGTCATCTGCTGGGCACTCTTTTGTGATCTTAAAAATTGGACTATATCACTGTTTATATCAAGTTTCATAGTTGTGAATGACATATCGAAGGTCATAACACCATCTTTGAGCGTGTATATTCTTCCATCGGACAGATACCATTTTTCATCTTTGAAATACGCATTCCGGGCATAAGTGACTGTCAGTTCGTTGCCAGAAAGATTGGATATCATCACAGAACCGAATTGTTCCGTTTTAGGGTTAAAACTGCTCACGTAAAAATAATTATCTCCAGCCTTAAAAAAAGTATTTGTCTGTACGCTCGGAAAATTTGAATGGTAAACATATTTTTCGAGATAATTTGAAGACTGAGTGCTGAAAGATGGAACGACAAAGTTTGATATCAAATACGTGAAAACGCTCAGAAATGCCGAGATTATCAAAAAAGGGACGACGATTCTCTTGAGATTTATACCATGAACCTGAAAGGCCATAAGTTCTCTTCTTGAAGCAAAGTTCGAAAGTACCCAGAATATGGCTAACAGGACACCCACCGGCATACCCATGGCAATAAATTGAGGCAGATAATAATAAATGAGTATAAAAAGGTTTATCACACTTACATGGTTCTGCACTATTATGTCCGACAACTGGTATAAGATCTCGACACTTACAAATATTATGAAACCAACGATTCCTATCAGAAATGGAAAGATGAATTCTTTTGCAACATACTTGTAAAGCGTTTTCAAAATACACCTCCGACTCAACTAACTGATGAAGAAATTTTCAGGCACAGATCTGTTACCTCTTCGATGGATTTTGATATGAAGATAAGTCTCAACGCTCTTCCAACATTCTTTGGAGATTCCATCATATAAAGCTTGAGTTCATCCTGTATTCTTGTGTTCAGATCATCAACATATGATTCTTTTTCAATTAGATCTTCAATGAGATCACTGTTACCTTTTTCCATATATATTGAGAGACTTTTTCTCATCATCTCTTCAGCTATCGATGCCATTTTCGGAAGATCGATCAGAGGTTTAAGCATTGGTTCTCTTATAAGTTCTATAGTGTTATATGCTATCTTTTTGGATTTATCTCCTACCATCTCCAATAAATTTGCTATAAGTATACCGTTTGATATCTCGATCAATGCTTTTCCTATCGGAGCATATTGTCCCATCATAAAAATAGCACTTTCTATTATGCTATCTCTCATTTCGTCTGCCATTTTATCATCAGCGATCACTTTTTTTGCAATATTTTCTTCTCTGTTGACAAGCGCATAAACAGACTTGTCGAAGAGATCCTCGACAAGAAATCCCATCTTCATCATCGATTCTTTGTAATCTTTTACTACCGAAAGTGGGATCACACAATCACCTCGGTGTATTATATCATAGAGAATCGTCGATGATTGTTATGTAGATGTCAATATCAATAAGCATCAACCGGTATCTATCCTCGTATCTTTTGTTATCAGGTAATCATGAAAGCTTTGATTGATCTCTAACATATATTGTCGCATCGCTGCGTTTTATCTTATTCATCGCAATAGCCTTTTTAAGCGATTCATCAAACATTATCATGCCAAATTTAGATCCAGTTTCTATCATCGAATCGATCTGATGCAATTTATTCTCACGTATGAGATTTCTTACACCTACCGTTCCAACAAGAATTTCAACGATCGGTACATATCCTTTCCCGTTTGCAGCCGGTAGCAATCTCTGATAAGCAATTCCGACAAGCGTATTTGAAAGCTGTATGGCTATCTGTTTTTGCTGGTGTTCCGGAAAGACATCTATGATCCTTTCTGGAGCTGATCCTGCCGAATTAGTATGAATAGTCGAGAAAACCAGGTGCCCAGTTTCAGCTGCGGTAAGTGCAAGTCTCATTGTATCAACATCTCTCATCTCTCCGACGAGTATAACATCAGGATCCTGTCTTAAAGCGTATTTAAGACCATCGGTGAAAGATTCTGTATCACTTCCAAGCTGTCTTTGATGTATCAAAGCTTTTTTACTTCGGAAAATATATTCGATCGGATCTTCTATCGTTATTATGTGAACGGGCCTATCTTCGTTTACCTTGTCTATCATGGCGGCAAGTGTAGTAGATTTACCGCTGCCTGTGGGGCCGGCTATCAGTACTATACCACTTGCATGATTGGCAAAATCTGAAAGTGTTTCTGGAAGGTCTAGTTCATCAAGTTTTCTTATTTTGTAGGTGATCAACCTGAAAGCTGCTGCTACGTTGCCTCTTTCAAAAAAGACATTGGCCCTCACCCTTGCAACATCTTTGAGACTGAAAGAAAAATCAACCTCTTTTTTGTTGAATAGTACTTGCACGGATCTTAGAAGTTCATCTATGATCTTCATGAGTTCTTCAGATGTATAAGGTTCATAAGATGTCTGCGGGCTAAGATCACCGTAAATTCTAAAAATTGGAGGTACACCGGCACTCAAATGAACATCAGAAGCATTCATACTGTAAGCCTCAAGAAGCAGTTGAATTATATCAGTTGCTTTCATGGTTAACCTCCTGTCACTTTTAATTTCATCTTTATTATACGATATGAGGATTAACTATAATCATTCAAGTTTAGATTATCAATTATTCTGTCTCTGGCAATCATCAATTTAGCAGGCGCTGTGCCGCTCGCAGCATGCAATATTTATTTGCCCTCCACCAGCAAATAGATATTTATATTTTAAAGCCAGTTAAGTATATCAGCTTCTTCATAATATGATAAAATAAATGTAATAAATATTGAGTATAATAAAAATGAGAATCATTATTGATAACTTAAGGAGGAATTTGAATGGAAGAAAATTTCAGCAAGATACCATTGATAGGAGAGAAAGCGCCTGAATTTGAGGCCGTTACTTCCAAAGGAAAGATAAAGCTTTCAGATTTCATCGGAAAATGGATTGTACTCTTTTCACATCCGGCTGATTTCACACCGGTTTGCACGACTGAGTTTGTAGCCTTTGCAGAGAGACAGGGCGAATTCAAAAAAAGAAATGTCCAGCTCATAGGTCTCTCGATCGATAGCGTTTACTCTCATATAGCATGGCTTCGGGAGATAGAAAAGTATTTTGGATTCAAGGTTGATTTTCCTGTTATAGCTGATCTTGATATGAATGTTGCAAAACTTTACGGAATGATCCATCCCGGAAGCGGAAAAACTGCAACGGTCAGAACCGTTTTCGTCATAGATGATAAAGGAATGATTAGAGCGATACTTTATTATCCTGCGACGAATGGAAGAAATATGGATGAGATTTTAAGACTCGTTGATGCGCTTCAGTACACTGATAAATATGGTGTTGCAACGCCGGCTAATTGGAAAGTCGGAGAAAAGGTTATAGTTCCAACTCCAATAACAATGGATGATGCAGAGAAAAGGATGAAAGAAGGGTACGAAAAGATAGACTGGTTCCTCTCTTTCAAAAAAATAGAAGATAAAAAGTAAGGTTTCAAGTTTTTGAAAGCAGGTCATCAAAATAGAAGAGCACAAAAGATCGAAATCAGATGCAAAAACGATAAAAGCAGCGGACGGAGTACTCACTTCTACAACGCAAAAGCACGGAATTCAAAAGATACTTCCATTCCTGGGGCCTGCTTTTATCGCTTCGGTTGCATACGTTGATCCGGGAAATTTTGCAACGAATATCCAGGGTGGAGCGCAATTTGGCTACGAACTTTTATGGGTCGTCCTGTGGGCCAATCTTATGGCCATGTTCATACAGTCTCTGTCATCGAAGCTTGGAATAGTTTTCGCGATAGTCCCGTTATTTCAATTCACGAAAAATAAAGAAATAATGGGAAATCTTAAAAATGGCAGATTAACGAATTTTGTTGGCATAATAATGGCAGTAGCGATAATATCTTTGAATATTTTCATCATATATCAGTACCTATGAAATTCTACTTTTTAGCATGAATTTTTATCAACTTTTTCGATCAAAAAATTTCACTTTTTGATCCTGAAGCCGGATTTGAGATGTCATATAAGTGAATATAAAGTTGATTTTTCTTTATTTATTTCTGTAATTTTAAGATAAAATGCATTATAACATGAATTGTTGAGGATTATTTTGTTGCGTTACCTTTTAGTCTATGAAAAGAAACCATTTGTAACGTGAAAATTAGAGCTTTTTTTAACTCTACGAAGCTGTAAATTGGCTCAGCACAAGGCTTTAGACCACATTTCTCGTAGGAAGGCCACAAAACGCATTCAAAAGAGGTGTCACGACATTTTATCCATTTACTGATTTGGATCTCCTTTATTTTTGTGATCTTGAATTTGCATATTTTTCATATATGACGCTAAAAGCAAAAAATATTGAAATATCGGTCAAACTTTACGATGTGAAGAAGTTGTTGGCTAAAAGAGCTACTATATGATATAATAATTTTATCCAATTTGAAGGGAGGAAACTTCTGGTTTTTCAGAGGAAGAGCATGAGCGTTAAAGCTGGACAGATCTACGAAGGAATTGTAACAGCCATAAAAAATTTTGGTGTATTTGTGAAAATCGAAGGAGAGGGAGAAGGTCTCGTTCACATCTCTAAGATTACAAATGGTTATGTCAAAGACGTTTCTGAATATCTAAACATCGGGCAAAAGGTAAAAGTTAAAGTTCTTAAAATTGAAGATGGTGGCAAGATGGATCTTTCCATTAAGGATGCCGGAGAGATCATAAAGAAAAAAGATTCATCCCAGCCAAAGGAAAAAGAAGATAAGCAGAGCGATTTCGAGCAGAAAATGTCGAAATTTCTAAAAGAAAGTCAGCAAAAATCAAGCGATTTGAAAAGAAGATCGGACAGATACAGTTAATATGTTATTCTGAAATGATACGAGGACGTGCCACCAAACGTACGTCCCCTTTTGTGTTATCATCGAGATCAAAGCCAAAAAAGGCAGATCCTGAACCTGTCATTTCTATAAACTGATGATTCTTCAAGACATTTTTTGCTTCTCTGATCACCAACGGATATTTTGTTTCAGCTGCAAGTTGAAAGGCATTGTACATATTTTTATTTACCAGCTCGTAATTTTTTGACTTCAAAGCCACATACAGCTCGTAAGGATCCCCTCTAACTCCAAATAAATTCATCTCATCTATCAGATCGTACATTTTTCCTGTTGGAAAACCAATTGCAGGAATATAGAGGTCCATCTTTAAATCTAAAGGCTCAATTTTTTTTATCTTCTCTCCGGTTCCCTCAACTATTGCGCATCCTCCATCGATAAAAAATGGAACATCACTACCGATAAGAGCTGCCATCTCAATTGCCCCTGAAATATGCCTTGAATTGCAAAGATACGAAAGTAAAGCGGCAGCATCAGCACTGCCCCCTCCGAATCCTGAAGGAGATGGTATGTTTTTCTCGAGGATTATATTCAGGCAAACATGTTGCCCAGTTATTTTTTCAAATATTTTGAGAGTTTTATACAGTGTATTCGATTCGTTCCATTTGAGATCGATATTAGACGAAAAAGTACACCGATCACTTTCCTCTATTTTCAGGGTGTCATAAAGCGATACATTGTGCATGAGGGTTATTATATCGTGATATCCATCTTTCCTTTTTGAAAGTATGGCAAGATAAAAATTAATTTTGGCAAAAGCTTTTATGGTAATCATTCAAATATAATCCTGCCTCTTTCGAGGCAGGGCTCTTTATTATTTCCATCTTAAAATTAACTGTTTTGCCGCTTTCACGTCGTCAAGCCTTCTTACAGGTGTTATATGTGGGGCCATTTTCAAAAGTTCTGGATCATCAACGGCCTCTTTTGCTATTTTAGCGACAATTTCAACGAATCTATCAAGGGTCTGTTTGGATTCCGTCTCAGTAGGTTCGAACATAAGATCTTCATGGACTATAAGAGGAAAATAGACTGTCGGAGGATGAACACCGTAATCGAGCATCCTTTTGACAAAATCAAGTGCTTTAACACCATGTTCGAGTAATGGTTCCGTGGTCGCAACAAACTCATGCATGCAAGGTTTTTCATTGTATGGCACTTTCAGTATTTTAGAAATTTGTGCTTTGAGATAATTCGCATTTAAAACTGCCATTTCGCTTGCACGCTTGAGACCATCACCACCCATTGTAAGTATGTAAGCATAAGCTCTGACAAGTACACCAAAATTACCATAAAAACTTCTTACACGCCCGATGGTATTTTTATGCGAATAATCTAAAATATATTTCTCCCCAGCTTTTTTAACAGTCGGCACCGGAAGAAAACTTTCCAGAAACTTTTTTACCCCAACCGGGCCGGATCCGGGGCCACCCATTCCATGAGGAGTGGAAAAAGTTTTATGCAAATTGAAATGTACGACATCAAAACCAAGATCGCCGGGTCTTACTTTGCCCATAACAGCGTTTAAATTTGCGCCATCGTAATAAAGTAATCCTCCTGCATTATGAACTATATCTGCTATCTTAAGTATATTTTCATCAAAAAGTCCAAGAGTATTTGGATTTGTAAGCATTATACCCGCTGTGTGAGGACCAACTAACTTTTTTAGTTCATCTATATCTACCATTCCGTTCTTATCTGATTTGACTTCAATGGCTTTATATCCGTTCATCGCCGCAGTTGCAGGATTTGTTCCATGGGCAGAATCCGGTATTATCATCTCGGTACGATCGAAATCTTTTCTGTACGTGTGGTAAGCCCTTATGATTGCCACACCGGTGTATTCTCCATGAGCTCCAGCAGCAGGTTGCAATGTTAGAGCGTCCATACCACTTATAACTTTCAAAGCTTCCTGAAGATTATACATGAGTTCAAGTGCACCCTTTACGCTTTTTTGATCCTGATATGGATGAATGTTCAAAAAACCATCTAACGAAGCAGCTGCTTCGTTAACTTTTGGATTGTACTTCATCGTGCAGGATCCCAGTGGATAAAATCCAACATCAACAGAGTAGTTCAAACGGGAAAGATTTGTGTAATGTCTTACGACATCGCCCTCTGTCAACTCTGGTAATCTCGGAGATGCTTTCCTAACGAATTTGCTTGAAAGACTGTAACCTTTAACATCTGATTTTGGAGGTATAAAACCTCTTCTCCCACTGCTCGATATTTCAAATATGAGTTCCATATCAAATCGCCTCCACTACGGATATCAAGCGCTCTATCTCTTCTGAAGTGTTAGCCTCAGTTGCACAAAAGAGCAATTGATTCTCCATCCCACTGATGTATGAAAGTGAAAGCGGACCGACGATCTTTTTCTTGAGGAGAACCTTCTCAAATTTTTGAACATCAAGATCCGTTTCGACAACAAATTCATTGAAAAATTCACCGGAAAAATGCCTTTTAAAATGGCCTGTTTTTTCAAGCCGCTCAAGCAAATAATGGGCTTTTGAAACATTAATTTCACCTATTTCTGCAAGGCCGTGCGGACCGACTAAAGACATATAAACAGCTGCATACAAAGTACCAAGAGCATGATTAGAACATATATTGGATGTAGCCTTTTCACGCCTTATATGTTGCTCTCTAGGCTGAAGCGTCATTACAAAGCCACGTTTGCCATCAGCATCTACGGTTTCACCGACGATCCTGCCAGGCATAGTTCGTACAAATTTCTGATCGTCACGGATCGCAAAAAATCCGAAAGAAGGGCCTCCAAAATTCATCGGCATACCTAAAGGCTGACCATCTCCAACCACTATATCCGCACCAAAATTTCCTGGCGCCTCAAGTACACCAAGAGAGATCGGATTTGCGACTACTATGAGGATTACATCTTTGGAAATTTCTCTGATCGATTCCAAATCTTCTATAATTCCGTAGAAATTTGGGTATTGAACGACCACACAGGAAGTCTGATCATCGATCTTTGATTTCAGATCTTTCAAAGAAAGATTCCCATCCTCACCGTGTAAAACCTTCCCTATCTTTATCTTCGGGCCTCCAACATAAGTCTTAACCGTTTCGATGTATTCGGGATGAACTGTATCAGCAATGAGTGCCTTATATTTTTGCGTAAAGCGTGAAGCCATGAGTACGGCCTCAGCCAGAGAAGAAGCTCCGTCATACATTGAGGCATTTGCTATTCCCATTCCGGTTATCTCGCACATCATCGTTTGAAATTCAAAAAGTGTCTGAAGAGTTCCCTGTGATACTTCGGCCTGATATGGCGTGTATGCAGTATAAAAATCGCCTCTCGAAACGATCTGATTTATGGCCGATGGTATCACATGGTGATAAATTCCGGCTCCTAAAAAGTAAGCATATTCACCGGCACTTACATTGATAGATGCCATACTTTTAAGGGTTGATAGAGTATTGAACTCATCCATTCCATCCGGCAGATCGATGGAATTTACACGTTTGGCCACCGGAATGGTTGAAAATAGTTCTTCAACATTTCTAACACCTATAACATCGAGCATACTCTTTACATCTTCATCTGTATGTGGAATATAAGAATCCATCTGAGCCCCTCCTTTTAACAAAAATTTTTAACAGCGTATCAATGCTCCTCGGCCACGAGTTTATCGTAAGATGATTTGTCAAGAAGTGAATCAAATTCTTTTGAATTTGAAACCTCCATTTTTGCGATCCAGCCATCTTTCTCTGCCGATTTGTTAACGGTTTCAGGAGAAGATTCAAGAATTTTGTTAACTTCAACGACTTTGCCACTTACAGGAGCATAGACATCGCTTGCAGATTTAACAGATTCGATAGAGCATAAAGCTTCTCCGGCCTTAACTGTTTTTCCAACTTCTGGCAGATTAACGTAAACAACGTCTCCAAGTTGATTCTGTGCATGATCTGAAATACCGATCGTAGCGATTTTGTCATTCAATTCTGCCCATTCGTGTGTCTTTGCATATTTTTTCATATTTATTACCTCCTGAATTTATTTAGATTTAACGCTTCCACGATAAAATGGTACTTTTACAATCTTAGCACTGACGCGTTTTCCATGGGCATCTATCGAAAGTTCTGAATCCATCTTTGAACGATCTATGTCCACGTATCCGAGTGCAAGTGATCTGTTAAGAGTAGGAGATTTTGTCCCACTTGTAACATGACCGACTTTAGCATTTCCATCGAATATCTCATATCCATGTCTTGCTATACCACCATTAATTTCAAAACCCCTCAATCTTTTCTTGAGACCTTTCTCTTTTTGCTCAGCAAGCACATCTTTACCGTTAAAATCTTTCTTTGTTAGATCCACAGTCCAGCCGAGCCCTGCTTCAAGTGGCGTTGTTGTATCATCTATATCATTTCCATACAGCATATAACAAGCTTCAAATCTCAATGTGTCACGTGCACCGAGGCCACACGGTTTCACACCGTACTCAGATCCAATTTCAAGTATTTTTCTCCACATGGCAACAGCGGCAGCCGGATCGAAATAAAGTTCAAAACCATCTTCACCTGTATAACCGGTTCTTGAAACTATGCAATTTATTCCGTTAACCTGTCCTGTGCTAAAACTGTAAAATGGAATCTTTGAAAGATCGACGCCGGAAATCTTCTTGAGAATATTCTCCGCTTTTGGCCCCTGAAAAGCTAATTGGGCATAATCGACAGAGACGTTTTTGATCGTAACACGATATCCTTTGCTTTGAGACTTCACCCATTCATAATCCTTATCTGTATTAGAAGCATTAACTACAAGAAGTATTTTTGTCTCCGAAAACCTGTAAGCCAGAAGATCATCAACGATAGTTGCATTTTTGTAACACATGGGGCTGTAACATATTTCACCATTTTTCAATTTTCCAACGGAATTTGTTATGAGATGATCGACAAACAAAATGGTATCCGCACCTTCAACCAAAATTTCACCCATATGAGAAACATCGAAGAGACCTGCTATTTCTCTGACAGTCCTATGTTCTTCGAGAATAGAGGTGTATTGAAGCGGCATTTCCCATCCACCGAATTCTACAAGTTTAGCTCCCAGCCTTTGATGCTCGGCCCACAGTGGTGTTTTCTTCAATTCCATATACTTACCTCCTCACAATAAATATGTCCACCGAATGATTATAACATTTGATTTGCCTGTTAGATGTCAGAGATTTTCTTTCTTTATTTCCTCGATGAGTGTTTTAGCTTCTTCAAGGTTTTCTGTTTGCACGATAAGTTCTTTAGGACCCGTTTCTCCAAATATTGCCGTACCACCATATGGCACGGTCGAGTCCCTTATCTCGGATAAAATGCCATTTTCTTCAAGAAATCCCTTTACTATTTCTGCTTGAGTAGCATTTTCAAATACATCAAGAACAACCCACTCTTCTTTTTTCATGATATTCACCTTTCATCTTTTTTATAATCATACCACAAAAATTAAGAGGCCAGATTTGACCTCTCAAAATGAAATGGACGGTGGTGCTTTTCAGCTTATTCCAAGATACGCATGTTTCACATTTTCATTTCCGAGCAGAATTTTTCCTTCTCCTTCAAGAACAACCTTTCCTGTTTCAAGCACATATGCATAATCAGCCATAGAGAGAGCCATCGACGCATTCTGCTCAACAAGAAGGACAGTTTTCCCTTCTCTCTTTATCCGTTTTATGACTTCAAAAACATCTCTGACAAGCATAGGTGCAAGACCAAGCGATGGTTCATCCATCATCAAGATCTTTGGATTGGACATTAACGCTCTTCCTATTGCGAGCATCTGCTGCTCTCCTCCAGAAAGCGTTCCTCCGGCCTGCTTTACCCTTTCCCTTACCCTTGGAAAGAGTGATAGGACGAGTTCTAAATCTCTTTTGACCCCCGCCGGATCCGTTCTTCCATAAGCTCCTATTTTCAAATTTTCCTCAACTGTAAGATTTGGAAAGATCTTTCTACCTTCTGGAATAAGAACTATGCCCATTCTAACGATCTGATCAGTTCTCATCTTTGTTATATCTTTGTTATCGAAAATTACCCTACCTTTTTTTGATCTTACGATGTTCATCACGGCATTCAATGTTGAACTTTTTCCGGCTCCATTTGCACCTATGAGCGTAACTATCTGCCCTTCTTTTACTTCCAAATTTATATCTTTTATGGCATTTATGAATCCATAGTAAACTTTCAAACCTTCCACATGCAGGATATTATACATATGCCTCATCTCCAAGATAGGCTTCTATAACTTTTCTGTCATTTTGAATCTCCATCGGTTTTCCGTGAGCGATCAATTTACCGTAATCTAAAACGTAGATCCGCTCACATATATTCATCACGAATTTCATGTCATGCTCTATCAACAGAATAGTCATAGAAAAATCTTTCATTATCTTTCTGATCGTATCAAGGAGATCCTGACTCTCTCGTTGATTCATTCCAGCGGCCGGTTCATCCAAAATCAAAAGAGATGGTTTTGAAGCTAAAGCTCTGGCAATCTCAAGCTTTCTCTGCTGACCGTAAGGAAGAGAGGATGCTTTTGCATCGATGTACTGTTCGATATCGAGAATTTTAAGTAGATCCATGGCATAAATTCTCATCTGTTTTTCCACTTTCAAATAATCAGGTGTTTTCAATATTGCGCTGAAAAACCATGGTTTCCAGTGAACTTTTGGGTATTTTTTTGAATTATGATCGTGCAAAAAATTCATCGCTTTTTGATCTGTAAAAAATGAATGCTGTGCGACCATGACATTTTCAAGAACTGTCATATCGGAAAATAATCTTATATTCTGAAAAGTTCTCGCTATTCCTATCTGATTTATAATATGTGGCTTCAATCCGGTTATATCTATGCCTTTAAAGAAAGCTTTACCAGATGTTGGTTTGTATATACCGGTTATTACGTTAAAAATGGTCGTTTTCCCGGCACCATTCGGACCTATGAGTCCGACAAGTTCTCCTTTATTTATATGCATTGCAAGAGAATTAACAGCTGTAAGACCGCCAAATTTTATCGTTATATCATCAACTCTCAAAATGTTTTCAGCCATACCAATCAATCTTTTCTTACTAAAGAGTAAATGAATTGCCAGCTCAACTCCTGTTTTCCCATAATGCCTTTCCTCCAGAAGATCATTATTACTATGAAAAGTGTTGAAAGGATCAACATACTCATTCCAGGAACTCCAGGTATCGTTAGGCCAAAAATGCTGATATTCGATTCAAATATTCTAAGCCATTGGGAAGCAAGTGCAAAGAAAACTGCGCCCAACACCGCACCGGATATGCTTCCTAATCCACCTATGACTATCATTATGAGCACATAAAAAGTCAACATCACACCAAGACTTGAAGGTCGCGGATCGAGTGTTGTGAGCCAGTGAGCGTAAAGTGCACCGGCAATGCCCGCAAAGAATCCACTTACAACAAAAGCCATAAGCTGATGGTTAAAAACATTTATTCCCATCACTTTTGCAGCTACCGGATCTTCAGAAATGGCTCTCAGAGCTCTACCATAGCTGCTGAATTTCAAACTCCCTATGACTATAATGGTAACAAGTAACCAACCCCATGCCCACCAGACGTTTGTGTAAGAAGGAATGCCTTTGAGGCCGAGTGTACCATTCGTGATACCATAAAGGTTCTGAATGAAAATTCTTATTACCTCGGCAAAAGCCAGTGTGGCTATTGCAAAATAATCACCGGTCAGTCTCAATGAAGGATAACCTATTAAAAAGGCGAAGAAAGCCGCAACAAGGCCGCCCATTATGGTTGCCGGCAGGAATCCTATCTGTATGCTGTTAAGTGGCCATATCAAAGGCTGGATGAAGAAAGACATCGCTTTTTGCTGGATCGAGAGTGTCAGAAGCGCCGATGTGTAAGCACCTATCGCTATGAAACCGGCCTGCCCAAGTGAGAAAATGCCTGTAATTCCGTTGACAAGTGTGTAACTGACGGCCATTATGCTGTATATAGCTATCAGCGTCACGATCCTTGACCAGTATCCTCCAAATATATTCACATTGGCAAGAAAAAAATAAGCACCTATCAAAAGCAAGATGGTAAGAATGATATTCACCCTGAGCGAAAGTTTTTTCATATCTCATACCTTCTGTTCTGAGTAAACTTTGAAAATGCCTGAAGGCCTGAACATGAGGAGTATTATCAAAGTGATGTATGCAAAAACATCCCTGTATCCTGCAAGACTTGGGAAAAGACCGACAAGCATTATCTCTAAGAAACCAAGTAAAAATCCACCAACTATTGCTCCCTGAATAGAACCTATACCTCCTATAACAGCTGCTATGAAAGCTTTGAGCCCGGGTGTGAAACCCATATAAGGTTGAACCTGTGGATACTTCATTGCCCATAGTATACCGGCGATCGCTGCGAAGGCTGATCCTATTATGAAAGTCATGCTTATAACATTACTTGTGCTTACACCCATAAGACTCGTAGTT
This sequence comes from Mesoaciditogaceae bacterium, assembly GCA_031962125.1. Taxonomy (GTDB): domain Bacteria; phylum Thermotogota; class Thermotogae; order Mesoaciditogales; family Mesoaciditogaceae; genus JAVRKU01. The sequence continues at coordinate 32,643 of JAVRKU010000013.1, forward strand.
GGTATATCGATGGATATGGTGCGCATCGCAAGACCCGTTTTCGTTTTGTAAAGCAGCCACCACAAAAACATGAAGAGGATAAGCGTTACAACAATCGTCACAAAGGTCAAAAGAGTTATTCTCACTTTTCCAAAAATTACAACACCTGAGAAAAATTGCGGGTAAACGTTAAAAGATTGAGGAACACCACCAAAGACAACGACCGCAAAACTTTCGAGAAAGAAAGAAACCCCTATCGCTGTTATCAAAGATGAAATTCTTGGCGCATTTCTCAAAGGTCTGTAAGCGATTTTTTCAATTGAAAAGCCCAACATACCTGTAATGGCTATGGCAACAATAAAACCAAGCCACCATGGAAGCAAAAATATCGTTATTGCGTAGAAGGCAAAATAAGTTCCCATCATGAATATATCTCCGTGTGCGAAATTTATAAGCCTCAAAATTCCATAAACCATCGTATACCCAACGGCAATCAGTGCATAAAGAGAGCCAAGAGCAAGACTGTTAGCAAAATTCTGGATCAAAGCGTTCAAATTCAACTCCACCAGCATCACCTCATAAAATAGTAGAAATAAAGAAGAGAGGGTATCCCCTCTCTTATGGATTTATAGTTGTAACGTAAGTGAACTGACCATTAACCACTTCGTTTATAACGGCTGATTTAATGGCATCTCCACTTGCATCTATTGTTATATAGCCTGTTGCACCTTCAAAATTTTTTGTACTTCTTATGGCCTCATTTATCTTGACCGGATCAGCAGACCCTGCACGATCTATTGCATCTCTAAGTAACAGATAAGCGTCAAAACCAAGTGCCGCAAGCGCAGATGGTGCTTCATGATAAGTTTTCTCATACTCTGCAACAAATTCCTGTCCTATTTTTGTTGATGGATGATCGGCATTGAAATGTGACGTGTAGTACAGGCCATTCACCGCACTACCACCTATTGTTACAAGCTGGGGCGCCTCAGCACCATCACCAGCTAAAAATGGGCCCGTATATCCAAGCTGTCTTGCCTGTTTTGCAATCAGGGCTATTTCCGGGTAATATCCTGAAACGTAGATCACATCAGGGTGATGACTCAAAGCATCTGTAAGCTGGGCACTGAAATCCTGGTCGCCAGACTGGTAATACTCTTTGTATATCTTTCCATCTCCAGCCGTAAAATCTTTCATGAAGAAATTTGAAAGGCCCACGCTATAATCCTGTGCAACATCTGTAAAAACCGCGGCAGTTTTTGCTTTAAGGTAATTCAAAGCAAAGACAGCTGCCACATGTCCCTGAAACGGATCTATGAAACAGACTCTTGAGACATAATTTTTACCTTGTGTTACAAGTGGATTTGTAGAAGCAGGAGAAAACATTGGAATATGTGCCTTTTCTGCGATTGCCCCGCCCGCCAGTGTGTTAGAGCTCGCTATCTCTCCTATTATGGCCACAACATTGTTAAGAGATATAAGCCTGCTTAAAACATTTGCAGCTTCGGTCTTATCTGATCTGTTATCTGCGAGTATAAGTTCTATTTTCCTTCCAAGGGCAGTCGGAAACATCTGTTCGGCAAGCTGAACACCACTGTAAGTCATCTGGCCGAAGGCCGAGATACCGCCTGTCATTGGAAACGCCACACCAATTTTGATCACGTCATCTGCAATAACAGCAATGGACAAAAAGAGCGCAACGCTCAAGAAAATAACCAAAAACTTTTTCATTTACCTACCTCCCATGCCTCTTAAGATGAATTAAAAGTAAAATTTTGTTTCATTTTATACTATTTGAATGCTAAAGTCAATCCTTTGCATTAATTCTTATTTTTAAATTAACATCATAGTAATATAAAAAGAAAGAAATAGCACACAGCCTTTGACATGCTGCGTGCAAAGCAAAATTCAGATTAATTATTCATTTTCAATTTTTTTCACTGCTTTTATCAATGAAATAGCGATATCATTACGTGTTAAAAGTTTATCCGGCATAAAAAGATTGTCATTCGTACTCACAAATCCGAGCGACCATCCAAGAGCAGCGTACCCCATTTCATTTTCAGGTATATTCACATCCTTAAATGGTAGGTTATATATACCTTTCGCTTCTGCGGCAATTTTAAGGCCTAAAAATCTTACAAGAATCTCTGAAAGGATGATCCTATTGACTTTTGTATCAACATTCATACCGGCCGGTATAAGTCCTTTAGAAATGGCATCAGCAATGATACTTTCATTTGAAAGTGCATTTTCATAATCTATACCATTTTTCAAAGCAAGAATATTTTTCAAAAGAGATAGGACCGTCATGTTTTTATCAGGCATAAAAGTGTTTCCATATTCTCCAAAGAGGCCGGCCTGACCAAGAAATTCTATATCGGTTGCATATCCGGTAGTTCCGAGATCTGTAAAATGATAAGCGTGTGGTGATTCATACAGAGGTGTTCCATTCCATCCAAGCGGTTTCCCATCCATGGCGTTTATCAGATCCGAGTTCATTTCATTGGACTTAATTTCTGGCTGGTAGACAAGATCAATTTTGTACGATCCATTCTGATTACCTATTTTTACATATGTAAGAACTAAAGGTCTGTAATTCAAAAAAATATTCTCTATCTCATCGATCGGTATAACACCTTCAGGCTTCTCAAATTTTACATTTGACCAATTCATGTTATAACCTGTCACATTACCAAGATCGTCTACCGTCACCTGCAGGTTGTCATTAGAAAAGGGGATGCCGTTAACCATCCGCTCGTAGTAGAAATTGAATGCTTTTTCTGGTTGGTAACCTGCTTCTGAATTCAAACGAGTCTCATCAAAACGCACCGGCTGGACTTTTTGAAGAAATTCCTCTGCAATTTTTTGAGCCTGAGTTTTATCTATCTTTGTACCTGAAGGAGTGCCTAAATAATTCAAATACATGCTAACAAGCGTTCCGTCTGTTGCATCAACACTCGCACTTATTGAATAGATCTTTCCATTGTTATTATTTTGATTCCACCAGTAAAGATTCCATACTATGGGACCCGAAGATCTGAACTTACCAAGATTGGCACTCGTAAGAACGATACCGGAAGGTATATCGATCCATCTTTTAACATTTTCAATTGCGGTATTTTCGTTTATCAAAGTTGAAGATTCTTTTATTGCTTTTATTTCAGCCTCGCTCATCGAAAAAACATTCATATTCATCGTATTTTGTGAATCTGCCTTTATTCCCTCAACTATTTGTCCTGAAAATATACCGGCATTGTACCACTGACCTTTTTTAAGTTTTAATGGTTTTCCGGTTATAGCATCTATTGCACCATTAGTTTGATCTGAAAGTTTGTAAACAAGAATTGCGGTTGAGCCTTGAGTAGGATTTGGAAGATAATATTCAAGACTTAGCGCATTGCCATCTTTGAAAATTTCATTTGATTTAGAAACGGAAATAGCATCATCCGGCGAAGGAAATGGCGAATCCGTCCACGTAAACTGGTAATTTGTGATCCTGCCATTTTGGGCATCTACCGCTATCTGAACACCATCGTTCGGGAAAGGAATTCCATTGACAATTCTTTCCCATTTAAAAGTGTAAGAATGTGGAAGCATCAATGAAACGATCTCGTTCGAATTTGGTATATGGCGCAGCAGTGATATCCGTCCGGGTTAAAGGCGCTTCAAAAGACCTGTCGCAATAATACGTGCTTGATCTCTCGATATCACGGGAAGATTTATCTCACTTTGATTCGTTTCCCTCCAGAAGTACATATTCATTATTTCACCCGTCGATGCGCTGACTGTTACACTCATATTTCCGCTTTCGTTATTCTGATTCTGCTGCTGTGGTGTAGACCATCTCAAAGACCAGTTGTTGTTGTGACTGAACGTTTCATAGTTAAATGTAAAATTTGTAAAACTTGCAGGAATTTCAAAAGTTGATCGCACTATTTCTATTGCTTTTTGTAGATCGATATTAGTTTGCGCAAATGCAACAAAAAATGTAGAAACGATCAAAAATAACGTCATTAATTTTTTCATAATCATCGCCTCAACAATTTTATACTAATGAGTAAATTCAATTTAAAAGTTTCTTACCATTCCTAAATTATTTTTCTGATCATCACCCCACAACAACCTGCAATCAGGGTGTAAAATTTTGTTGTCTCAAAATTCTATCAACCAAAATTATTTCAACCGAGGTGACAGGCATGTTGCGGAGTTCTTCAAATATACTAAATCTTTTTTAAATTCCGAATCTTTCTGGTTC